>CAYFXU010000129.1:0-5019 GCA_964347145.1 uncultured Candidatus Bathyarchaeia archaeon | reverse complement strand
GGATGTAAAGCAGCATTCGAAAAAAATCCCCACAAATACATGAAGATGTGAAGTGGAGATGTTAGGTGAAAAGAATTGAAAATGGCTTATTATGTTTGGGAATACTACCCACGTCTCGTTGGTGGACTAGGCACGTACGCAAACGAAATTACGCGACGTTTCGTGATAGAAGGCAATGAAGTCATCGTTTTCACACTTAACCCAGGAAACCTGACAACACGTGAACTTTGGAAAGGAATAATGATTCACCGTCCAAAAATCGTTGACACTCTCCTCACCTTGCCAACTTTTGTAGGCGAAGACCTCAGAAACTGGGGAATGAACCTAAGATTTTTCGGCGATGCCCTCTGCTACAACATGCTGTCTGCTTCCAAGTTTCTAAATGAACTTGTCAGAAAAGAAGGAGAGCATTTCGATATTGTTTGTGTTCACGATTGGCTTTCAGCGATAGCAGGGTTAATTATCAAAAGCGAGGAAAAGGAATTACCAGTAGTTTTTCACGTGCATTCTACGGAGCAGTTGCGCACTTTGGGTCAAGGTTCCCGCGTGGTGAGGGAATTCGAAAAAGATATGGCTGAGAAAGCAGATAAGATAGTCACTGTATCATACGCAATGCGGGACCACCTTATCTCATTGGGGTATCCATCAGAAAAAATTAGAGTTTCCTGGAATGGTTGCGACCCAAAGAAGTATGACCCAGCAAAGGTCAGTTCCGAAAAAGTTGCTGTTCTCAAAGAGGACTATGGGATTCAACCAGATGAAAAGGTAGTTGTTTTTGTTGGAAGGCTAACGTGGGTCAAAGGTGTTAACAATCTCATAAATTCTTTTCCAGCGGTCCTAAAGGATCATCCGAAAACTAAGCTGGTCGTTCTTGGCAAGGGAGAAGACTACGCAGACCTACAAAGGCTTACATCCAGATTAAATATAAGGAAAAACGTTGAATTCAAATCTGAATGGGTCACAGAAGAGCAGCGGATCTTACATTACGCAATGGCCGATCTCTGCGTCTTTCCAAGCATTCACGAACCCTTTGGTATAGTTTCTTTAGAGTCAATGTCTATGAAGAAGCCTCTAATTGTGGGCGCAAGTGGCGTCAGCGGCTTCAGTGAACAAGTTATCCCAAGTGGCCCAAACCAGTGTGGGGTTCATGTAGACGGTAGGAATCCAGCCGACATTGGCTGGGGCATAAAGGAAGTTCTGAAAGACTCGGAAAGAGCGGAACAATGGGGCGAAAATGCGAGACAACGTGTCCTTCAATACTTCACTTGGAACAAAGTGGCTGAAGACACTTTAGCCATATACGAGGAGGCGCAAAGATCTCGCTCACCGCGTGCGGATTAAAATGATTGAATGCCCTGTTTGTAGAATGGAACTTGACGAAGGGACCGCGAAGATAAAGGCTGTAGTAGGAAAAAAAACATACTATTTCTGTAGTGAGTTCTGTCTGAGCTATTTCGATCCTCTGGGAAGAATAGCCCATCGAAGTATTCTTAACATTTTTCTCAGCAAAACCTTCTTTGAAATCATCGCTATTGGTACGGGAATCGGAGGAATACTATACACATTGCAGGGGATCGCTATCAGAGCCTTAGTAATGGATGCTTCAAGTGCGTTAGCCGCCATCGCTGCATTTCTCGTAGGGGTTGAAAAGTACCCCCTTCTGAGAGAGTTCAAGCTCGTGAAAAAAGCAGTTATGTGGACCGGGCTGGGGGTTCTTATTCTAATAGGGATCATTGTGTGGCACTTTGGTTTCTACTTTTAATGTGCGCGCACTCGTATATTATGGTTAGGAGGTTTTCCAAATGTTCAAAGATCCCATTTGTGGGATGCCTGTGGATGAAAGAGAAACAAAATTCAAGACGGAGGTTAGGGGGAGAACTTATTGCTTCTGTAGTGAGTATTGCATGCATGTTTTTAGGGAAGGAGAGAGAATAGCGTATTTCTCCATGGAAATCGCGTTGACTGATGATATTCCCACCTATAGTGGGGGTTTGGGAGTCCTAGCGGGCGACACGATAAGATCTAGCGCAGACTTGAAAATACCGTTAGTTGCCGTTACGCTCATCAGCAGAAAGGGATACCTAAAACAAGAGATCACCAAAGAGGGAAAACAGATCGAATACCCAGCCGAGTGGACACCGTCCAAATTCATGAATCAGTTGCCAACCCACGTCAAAGTACCGATTCAAGGCAAAGAAGTGAGAGTAAAAGCTTGGCTCTACGATCACCAAAGTTTGACAGGAGGACTCGTCTCCATTCTCTTTCTCGACACCGATGTCGAAGGCAACACTTCTGAGGATAGAGAAATTACTTCTTTCTTGTACGGGGGCGACGAGAGGTACAGGTTGAAACAGGAAATCGTCTTGGGAATCGGCGGAGTGAAAATGCTTGAGGCATCCGGCTTCAAAATTAGGAAATATCATATGAATGAGGGCCACTCAAGTCTCCTAACTCTGGAGTTGCTACGAAAAAATGGCTTGAGTCTAGATAAGGTTAGAGACTTTTGCATATTTACTACCCACACTCCGGTTGAAGCGGGACATGATAAATTTCCATACGACCTCGTTCAGGAGACGATAGGAGAAATAATTCCTTTGGATATTCTGAAGAGACTTGGTGGCCAAGATAGGTTGAATATGACACGTCTTGCCTTGAACTTGAGTAAATACGTTAATGGCGTTGCCAAAAGACATAAAGAGTTTTCTTTGAAATTGTTCCCAGGGTACCATATTTCGGCAATAACTAACGGTGTCCATTCATTTACTTGGACTTGTGATAGCTTCAGAAAATTGTACGACAAGTATCTGCCTGGGTGGGCAAACGAGCCGGAGTTATTAGTAAGAGTTGACGGAATTCCAGATGAAGAGATCTGGCGGGCCCACATGGAAGCAAAAGGAAAACTCATGGATTTTGTCAAGCAAAAAACGAACATCAATCTGAATCGGGATGTTCTGACTCTGGGTTTTGCTCGAAGGGCAACTGCATATAAAAGACCCAATTTGTTGTTTTCGAATCTGGAAAAACTTAGAGAAATCAACAGCAAAGGACGGATACAGGCAATTTTTGCAGGCAAGGCCCATCCTAAGGACTGGTCGGGAAAGCAGCTGATCGAAGAGATTTATGGCTATATCGAAAAGCTGGGGAACGTGATGAAGATTGTTTACTTGGAAGACTATGATATGCGGATGGCGGCTAAGCTTACTTCGGGTGTGGATGTTTGGTTGAATACTCCTTTGCCGCCGTTTGAAGCCTCTGGAACGAGTGGAATGAAGGCTGCGCACAATGGAGTCATAAACTTCAGTGTTCTAGACGGTTGGTGGATAGAGGGCTGCGTAGAGGGTGTTACGGGTTGGGCGATAGGTCCCTCGCCAAACGTACCAGTTGGAGAAGATGAGAGAAGAATCAGAGAACTAGAGGACCTATACAACAAACTGGAGTACCTAATAATTCCTACATTCTACAAAAAGAGAGACGATTGGATACACATGATGGAGAACTCTATAGGAAAAGTTGCATACTACTTCAACAGCCATCGAATGATGCGAAGATACGTTACGGAAGCCTATTTGTGAACGCGCGGGCAAGTGTCAACGTTTCAATGCGTGAAAGCGAAATTGTTTGTTTTGGGTTAGTGTTGAAAGTGCAATTTTCTCTGCGCGCGCATGATCGATCTTAATATGCGCTTGATTGAGTAATCTAGTTTTGGTGTAAGAAACAGCTGTAGGTGTTGAGCATGAAGCAATGGGAACCGTCGGTCTATTTCAAAGCGTTCCGGTTGCTGACAAGAGTTCAAATTGTTCTAGGGTTTGTGATTTTTCTCTACAATTTCCTTTCCAATCATTTGGGTCTCGAAATTCTGGTCTATTTTGGGTGGGTGGTAGGTGCGATTGGCTTAGTCTTCAATGTTTTGGGCTTGCAGGAGCTAGGGAAGAAAGGTGAAGCACCAATGGGAAAAAGCTTTGTTGATACCACAGTTCTAGTTGACACCGGACCCTACGCTGTTGTTCGACATCCCATCTATTTGGGCGGCGCACTGGTAGTATTTGGCTCTGTCTTAATTTCTCAGCATTGGTTGACCTTAATTTTTGGGGCGTTATTGTTGGGGTGGGTTCCCATAATCATCCTAAAGGCAGACAAGGAACTTGTTGAGAAGTTCGGCGATGACTATGAACGTTATATGCGAATGGTGCCAAGCGTGAATTTCTTGTTAGGAATCATACGGCTTCAGCGTGGCAAAAGACGCCGAAAGACCTAATGCGCGCACGAAAATTTCGCAAAGACTTTTATTTCTATCTCTTCTATTTGGCTAAAGCACTCTGGATCAAGTGAGATAGAGATCATGACTGATAAAGATGAGGAAGCTGTGAAGAGAGTAATTGAAGAGGCGTATATCAAGGGCGTTCATGGAGATCAAGATGTGGATAGGGTGAAAGGTGGATTTCACCAGGATTTTGCGATGCTTGTTCTCAGCAATAATAACATCGCCAAAGTGAATGTAGATGATTGGCTAGATAGAGTTGCCAAAATGAAGAAAGATAATCCAGAACTATGGAAATCCAAAACATCTTATGATTTCAAATTGATGGATGTTACCAGAAACGCTGCAGTGGCTAAACTTGATGTTCACAAAGGAAAAACCCATTTCTCTACTGATTACATGTTGCTCTATAAATTTGATGAAGGTTGGAAAATAGTATCCAAAATATTCACTGTTCCATAGTGAGATCTTGTCATAAAGTTCTTCTCACAAGAAGAAAAAGAAAATTAGTCACTCCAATTATTGTATTTTGGTAGCTAAGCGCGCATAATCCTTAACTATTCAGGAAGAAATGTTCTGTGCAGATGTGAGAATCTGTGCCAAGGAGAGGAAAAACCGAGAAAAAGAAGAGCAAGAAGAGCACCCAACCAAGCTCGTACAATACTATGCCACATTATTTTCCAACGGAACAAGTAGACATCATCAAGAAAATGAAATCGAAAAGACGAAGACAGAAAAAATAGTTCTTATTCCCATTCGAT
>CAYFXU010000128.1:0-5034 GCA_964347145.1 uncultured Candidatus Bathyarchaeia archaeon | reverse complement strand
GAGAAACGTGAAGACATGCTAGAGGTTCCCTTTGTTTTTACCATAAACTATAATCCCGCTGTGGCTCAAATCAGCTTGAAAGGGAAGAGTCATGTGGCAGGATCAAAAGATGAACTTGAAAAGATTCGTAGCACATACAAAGAGAAAAAGCCCCCCTTGCCGATCATTGTTCAATCCATATCTAATGTCGTATTCTTAGAAGCGGTAATTGTCTGCCGAACCTTGAACATACCCCCACCCATACCGCTTCCAAAAATTCCTCTGGTCAAGAAAAAGAAGCGGTCTGAGCCAACCTATCGGGCTTGAGCGCAAAATTAGACACAGAAGCTTCTCTTATTTGGGCAAACACGCTTGGCCTGTGTTCATTGTCTATCTTAGAGGAACATACATTGAAGATCTTGAAGCGCCGATTCCTGGCGATCCGTGTTTGACGGGTTTGTTAGTGATGGCGAACTCGCCTAGATAGTGCCCGATCATTTCTGGCGCGATTTCCACTGCCGTGAACTCCTTTCCGTTGTGGACCAGAACTGTTGCGCCAATCATTTCTGGGAGAATAACCATGTCGCGGGTGTGGGTTTTGACGGCTGCTTTTCCTCCTTCCGTCACGATTTTTTTGGCGCTTCTGATGTTTTCGAGGAGTGTCCTTTGTTCAGGGGTGAGCCCCCTTTGTAGGCTTCGACGTTGCCGCGACGGGAGCAAACGGATGAACTCATCCATCGACATACTCTGTAATTCATCAATATTGTGACTGCGGTAGGTAAACTCTCGAGGCATTTTCTTCTCCACTCACTTCATTTGAGTCGCTGGATTTATTAAACATTTCTAGCGTGAGAACACCATTACTCTAAAATAGAAAAAATGTAATTTCAACGCGGTCGATGGAAGAATTGAACGTTTGTGTGCTTGCCCCATAAGCAACGTTGAAGGTATATGTAGCCCCCTCTAAGTTGCACGCGCGCGCAGAGACTGAAGGATAAAACGAATTATCTTCTTCTTCGTTTTCTTTTGTGGCCAGCACTTCTTGCAGCGATTAGCCCGACTTTTTTGCCGGGAGGAGCTTGACGCGACACAGTTGTAACCTTACGTCCTCCTCTTTTGCTGCTCCCGTATGGATGCGCCGCCGCTACCATGGCGATGCCTCGCGTGCGCGGGTAGACACGACCTTTGGCTTTCATCAAATGAAACTTAGCACCTGCCTTAAGAAAGGTTTTCTCAACGCGGCCCGCCCCGGAAACAACTCCCACTGTTGCTCGGCAAAGGTTACTAACATGCTGAGTCTTTCCTGAAGGAAGCTTTAGAATAGTTCGATCAGCCGTGTGTGCGGTCACTGTTGCGTAGGCTCCAGAAGAACGTGCAAGTTTGCCTCCGTCTCCAGGTGAAAGCTCAATGTTGCAGACCATGGTGCCCTCGGGAATGTTGCCTACAGGAAGAACGTTGCCTATCTCCACCGAGGCCTTGCCGCCAATCTGGGTTGGCTGCCCTTCATAGACGCCTTCTGGAACAACTGTGTGGTAGGTCTCGTTTGTCTCAAGTCTTATGGATGCGAGTGGGGAGCCTCTTCCAGGGTCGTGAAGAATCTCTACGATTTGGCCTTGAGTAACTCCTTTCAGCTCTTCTTTTGACATTTGGGGGTACTGAACGGGCGCCACTCTCTTGTGGGTCGATGCTCTAAAGGTCGAAGATCCCCTGCCGCGTCTTTGAACACGAATTCGTTTACCCACGATGTTGCATCTTCCTGTGGAACAATTAGGTTCTACAGATAGCCTCCTTTTTAAATACTTATGGGTTTTTTCTGACTAAAAGATAAAATCACCCAACTTGTCTTTGATTGCTTCTGTTCACTCTTTTTCGTGTGCCCCCAAAATTCTTTCTTGAATCTTGGGTTTTTTCCCAAGATTTTCCGAACATAGCTCATGCATGCAAACATGTGCGTGAAAATGGGGTGAGAGAACATAGCAAGGGTAACTACGATGACCTCTCACTCATGGGACTAATAGGATTTGAAAGAGACATCAGGAGTTGGGTAGGCTTCACCAAGGTTGACTTTTTCCATGGTTTTTACCGCATGTTGCTAGGTCGTAAATGTCTACAAGTCCATCAGGCACCTCTTCGTGTCCAGTTATGTCTGCGCGCGCGCGCAAATCTAGATACTTTCAGCTTTTTGCCTTGCAGTATACCGCCGCGTGGCAAACCAGTAGACTACGAGTATTGATGCCATTACTCCAACTATTGTAACCAGAATGAGGTTGAACATGAACATGGTTTTCTTCAGTTCAGGAGGGACTGCAGGATAGTGTTCTATGAGTTCCTTCAGTGTTAGGCTGAAGTAGTCTCCTAGAAAAGCGTAGAAGAGAGCTCTGGGTAGTGTGCCTATTACCGTGGGGATAATAAAACTTCTAATCTTCATCTGGGTCAGACCAGCACTATATGATATTACATCAAATGGTATGAAAGGTGCAGTTCTTCCCAAAAGAACCGCCCAAACCCCCCAACGGTCAAACCAATTATCCGCAAACTCGATTCCTCTCTCGCCCACAAACCGAACGGCAACGGATCTTCCTCCTTTTCGAGAAATGTAGAAGCCAAGAAAAGCAGCAACCACAGATCCTAACGTCCCCACTAACCATCCGGATAGAAGTCCGAACGCTGCACCGCCGCATATCAACACAAACTCGGAGGGAATAGGTATAGCCAAAGCCTGTACGATCATGGCAACAAATAAGATAGGGAGGCCTCCAGCTTGAAAAGATTTGACAACCCACAGGAGAAGCTGGTATATGAGTTGTGGAAATATGAGGAGCCCCACGGATGCTCCGACAACTAACAGAAAAACTGCAACTGGAAAGATTTTGGGAGATACTCGCATCTTGGAACCCAAAAACGTGGGTCTTTTATGTTTAGATAACACCGAGTTTTATCGCTACATCAACTGCTTTATAGTCTGGATGAAGCCTCACGAAAGCTTTTTTCTCCCCTGTAGGCATGATTACGACGTTGACTTTCTCCACCAGTACATCGTAAAGCTCCTCCACTGCCCTGCTAATTTCCCTTTTCGTGGCTCTGTTATTAACGACGAAAACGAGTTTGTTTTCTGTTTCTAGTATGCGACTCGTAACCTCGGTCATAATCGGGTAAAGAATAGTCTCATGGGGGTCCAAACCTAGGTTCCTCCAAAAAGCTTGTCCACCTTCTCGAAAGCGGAACTCGTCCAAACTGTTAGTCTCCCTGGATGGGTTCCAGGCGCCAAAAGTTCAACGTTTAGATTATCCACCGAAACGATGTCCACTCCAGGAACGTTACGGGCTGCCTCAGCGACACCTTCGTTCTTGGCTATGACAAGCAAAGGCCCGACAGCTTGCTTCATCTTTCGACCGCGCATCTTCCCTTTACCAGCCCTAACTTTCCGGCTTTCCTTGACTCGAAAGATGTCCGGCCACACTCCAATATGAATGAAAGCTTCATCAACATCTTTAGTTTTTTTTAGGCCTTGAATTTCATCCACAACAACTAATGGAAAATCAGGAACATCATCCACCATATGACCCCGAGAGGCCACGATTTCTTTGGATGCTGTGGCGGCGACTGCTGAGCGTATGGCCAGGCGCATTTCCTTTCGAGGAATCTTCTTCTTGATTTTCCTTTCAATCACTGGGGGATGCGCGGCTCGACCTCCAACGGTACCCGGTGCGAAGGCGGCTCGCTGACCCCTTCCCTTCAATCTCGGGACACGCGATATTCCTAACCCTACTCCCCGAGACTCTGCTGTAGTTCGCTTTCCAGCCAAAATGTCCCGGCCTTGTGGTTGAAAACGATGAGACTGGAGTGTAACCACAGCTCGCTTTATCACGTCTGGCCGAGTTGGAGTTTTAAAGATTGGGGAGAGGCGAACTTTGCCGACTCTTTTTCCTTTGAGATCAAAAACTTTGGCTGAAATCTTGCCCATAGCCTTCACCGGTTTTATCTCTGCGGAGACTCAAGGGATATATAAGTGATTTGGGGAGGAGCTTCAGAGACTCTTTTTGGAGGCCGAGCTGGATATCGCAGGCGCACTAGACGTTTAGTTGGACCGGGCAAGCTTCCGTTCAAGGCAATGTAGGTTCCTTTTACGGCGCCATACCTCAAAAATCCGCCTTTCGGAGAAACTTCGTTTCCATCAACGCCGATCTTCAAGATACGCTTGTTATATTCTGTTCTTTGATGGTAGCCCATTTGACCAGCTCGAGGAACAGTGTATAAAACTCGTGGAGGTTTCCAAGGCCCGATGGCAGCTACACCGCGCTTGGTCTTTCGGGACTTGCGGGGCAGAATCTTGATTCCCCAGCGCTTTACAGGACCTTGAAAACCCTTTCCTTTGCTTATTGACACGACATCTACGAACTGACCTTCCTTAAAAACGTCTGTGATCGAAACAGTTTTTCCAAGCAGGCTTTTTGCGTATTCAAACTGCTCTTTGACAGAGCCTCCGTCAACCTTGATCTCCATTATATCAGGCTTTTTGTTTGGAACGCCAGCCAATCTTGGCTGCGTGGCGGCCAATATGCGAAACTCCACGATTCTTTCAAGATCTTCTTCCATCTTCTTTAAGCCTTTTTCAGTGTTGAAATTCTCGGGCAACACAATTGCGCGGTCAAAATCCTTTGGAGGGTTCTTCATCCAAGCTTCAGTAAAAGTCTGTAAACCATATTGATTCTTCACGTATGCACGAACGGCGCAAACTGTGATGGGGGGAACGCCTAGAACGGTCGCGGGATGAACTGCTTCCTTGCCTAGGTTTATGGAGCTTGGCTTGTCTTCTATCATGAAAACATGGGTCATTCCCGCTTTATAGCCCATAAAGCCAAGTAAAGTTGGGCCTTCTTGCACTTTGGGCCAGAAGCGAATCCTGCCGACAACGTGAGCGGCCCGTCCCCTAGGCAAATAGGCTAACGAACCCCGTTTCGGGGCGTGCTTCTTTCTGTGACCCATGCTTGTTACGCTTCTTTGCTTTTTCTGCCTAAGCTTGTCTTTGTTTCATTAAGAACGTTGAGTTATAAA
>CAYFXU010000127.1:0-5049 GCA_964347145.1 uncultured Candidatus Bathyarchaeia archaeon | reverse complement strand
TCTCCCAAAGCTTTCAAGCAAGAATTAATCCTAGAATGTTCTTTCTTAAATCTTTACGCGCGCGCAGTGTAATAACTGATTATTTGTGGTTTACAACGGATAAGGAATTTTGGAGTCTATTGTTTCACGGCTGTGTTTTGTTCGCAGTACTACTGGCTGTAGATGCTATCATCATATGGGCACCTAATAGGATCTTTCCAAGCGTGGAGGTTCAAATAATTGCATTCATCATTGGAACATTCGTAAATGGTTTAGTAGGGAAAAAAGTAGCCGAATTTTGGTAGGAAGAAACTGTTTAGTCTTGTGATGTATTTTTATCGAAATATAAAAAACTTAAGAACGCTTTGGCAGACTCTTTGTGGGAAAACCTATGTCTTACATCGTTGCGATTATTACTACCCCAAACAAGGAAGAAGCTGAAAAAATTGTGCGCAGTTTGCTTAAGGAAAGGTTGATTGCCTGCGCAAACATCTTGGGTCCAGTTTCCTCTCTCTTTTTGTGGCAAGGAAAGATCGATGAGGAAAACGAGTTTCTGGTTTTCATGAAATCCAACAAGAGCCTCTTCAAAAGGCTTTCAGAAAGGGTTTCTGAAATCCACAGTTATGATGTGCCGGAAATCATTGCGCTTCCCATATTAGACGGTTCGCCGCCTTATCTGGATTGGCTGAAGACTTCCCTTCAACTGGGGAGTAGAGATGGCTAAGAAACCAGTAAGACGCGCCGAACGTTTAGACATAGTCTACGACAAGAAACATTGGAGATTGCTAAGGGGGTTGAGGTCAAAGACGGTTCATTTAATGGAGATTCTAGACAAGTTCCATTTGCGCTCCGTTGTGCTTGGAAGCATCGCTCGAGGCGATGTTTCAGAGGCGAGCGACATCGACATATTCCTGCCAGATCCACCATCCTCCTTTGTCATAGAAACGGCTCTTGAGCGCTCCGTTGTTTCAGTTGATCGTCGAGTAATTGTGCAGGCTACGCCTCTCTACGCAGTGAAGGGGTATATTGAGGTAGACGAACAACGGTGCGTGTCTTTTCCTTTGGCAAAGCTTCGTTCGGTGGAAAAAGACTTCTTCAAGTTTGGCGGCCAGGCGTCGCTTTCCATGCTCAGAGAAGACGCGCGAGTTCCAGGCGTGGACAAACGTCTCATGCTCATCGAACCTACTCCAGAAGGACACGTTGAAAGCACCGTTGTGGGTCGAGAGGACAATGTCGCCAATCTTTTGGGCGTCTCTCTCAACACAGTGTTGGATCGCGTTCGTGCGCTCTTGCGCCGTGACGAAGTCGGCAGAACAGGGGTCTTCATTGAGAGAGAGTTGTCACCTGACGAAACGTTTGAGTTGGCTCTGAAGAAACTCGCTGATCAGAATCCGGCTGTCCGTAGGCGCCTCAAGTTTTTCGAAAAATAATCAAGGCCACGGACGATTTCTTAGCCTAACGGGAAACGGAGAAGCGCAGCGACGCCACCCAGTGAAAGCAGTTCGGTTCCTGCCTCGTGCTCCGTACTCAATATCATAATCTGTCCACCCTTTTCTTCAACTTCCTTCATGATTTTCTCCATGAATCTTCTCTTTTCATCCGAGGTTTCCCTCAACGTGGTATCCGCCACGAGAAGTCTTTCAACGGCACCGTAGGCGCTCGCTTTTTCAACATCGGTGAATCCGTATGTCACGTCTCCACTTCCCTTTCCGAGTCTTGCCAGAACTTCCTCCATAACATTCGTTTCTTCGGCTATGCGGACGTGCTTCAGTGCTTTGGTAAAGACCCCAGAACGCAGTGCTTCATGTATTCCGGCTACGCCAGCGCTGTTCACACCTTTAACGTCAATAACAGCGTTTGCAACGTCCAGAGCCTCTCTCTTCACATACTTAACGAAGTCATTCTTTACGAAACCCGGTCCAATGACGACTATCGGACTGTGAAGACTCATCCACGCTTCTCTCAAAGATTTTGAAGCGGCCTTGAAAAATTCACGCTTCGCCTTTGTCCTCTTCTCCGCCTCCAACTTTCCCGGAAGCCTCGTTTTTTCCTTCGCCCTAACGTCTACGCCGTACTGTCGCAAAACAGCCACGCAGTATTCTTCGTCATCTATGGAGATTATGGTTAAAGGTGGCGCAGTGACTTTGCTTGCTCTTTTTAATCTATCGATTTGGTGTCTTGGCCACCTAGCTTTCACGATGGTTATGGGCTTGTTTACGGTCGCATCAATGGTGTGATGCGATCCCTCCACGCTTATATCTTCAGGCGCCTCGCAAACAATTCCATGTATCCGTAACCGGTTAAGGATCTTGTCCCAGAACACTTTTTCGACTCTCACACCCAGATGAACCGGAACCCTCTTCCCTCTTTTCGGACGGGCATACTGGTTTTCAACTTTCATTTCTCGCGTGGTTCGACCATGCACCTCATCTTTTTCAAGAATTGTGTTGTAGAGGTGCCACAAATCGTCTAGACTCTCCGGTAAGACCTTTGCGACACCCTTCTTGAGGTTCATCTGCAAGATCTTCAAATAGAACGCTTCCTTTCTATGATTGGCGTTGTGCAATACGTCATTGCTAAAAACCGTTAAAAACGTATTGGCGCGCGCGCAGCATTTGAAAATTTCGTCAAGCTCAACGACGTCGTCTGCGTTTACATGTCTGACTTGAGAACGCGCGCAAGACTGTCCAGCAGTAATATGGCGTCTGCAGGGGAGTGTCCCGAGTAATATTTGCTAAAGTACCCGAAAACCTTTATGGAGTTATCTAGTTGGCCTTTAATCTTCTCCGCCCATTTCGCTATCTCCATCCTTCTGTCCTGTTCAACACTACCAGTGGTTCCTTTGACTTTTCGTCTGTTTCCTTCCCATCTTATATACGTGAAATCGGTGGTAACCTTATCTAGTCTGGGCATCCAAGGAGTATCTGCCAAAGCTAAAGCAACATTGTTTTCTTCTAACATCATGTAGAATCGTTCCTCCAACCAACTTTTGTGTCTGACTTGCACTACGTATCTGTATCCTCTAGGCAAAAATGAAAGGAAATTTTTCAAGAAATCAAACTTATCTGATTTTAGGCTATAAGGAAACTGAAGCAGCAAAGGTCCAAGTTTATCACCTAGCAAAGAGATGTTTTTCAGGAAGAATTCTAGGTCGTCCAGATTGTCTGTTAGCATCTTTTTGTGAGTTATCCTTTTGGGGATTTTTGCTGAGAACAGAAAGTCCTTTGGCGTCTGGTTCTTCCACTTCCTTACTGTATGCTCAGATGGTATGCGGTAAAAGGTGTTGTCAATCTCCACCGTGCTGAAATTCTTAGAATATTCGAAGAGGAAGTCCCGCGGTTTGGCGCTGGGTGGATAGAAGTTGCCCACCCAAAAGCTATGGCTCCATCCCATGGTGCCTATGTAAAATCGTTTCTCAGTTATCTTGGTCACCTGCTTTCAAGATGAGCCAATTCTTCTTTTCGCCACTCTTTAATCTGACAAGAACATACATTCCATTGAGCCTTTCTCCCTCAAAAGAAAACTCTATTTTATCCTCTTCCCAAAGCTTAACCTCATAATATCCTCTGTCCCAAATCTTAACCGTTCCTGCTCCATACTGTCCGCTAGGTATTATTCCCTCAAAATCGCCATACTCCAAAGGATGATCCTCAGTTTCTACGGCTAATCTCTTAACTCCTGGTCTTTCCGGAATTCCTTTGGGCACAGCCCAGCTCTTTAGAACCCCCTCTCTTTCCAACCGCAAATCATAGTGGAGCCTCCTTGCATCGTGCTCCTGAACCACAAAAGTCTTTCCTGTTCCCTCCTTTTCGCCTCCAGAAGGCTCCGGGGTTTTGCTGAAATCTCTTTTCTTTGAATATTCTTCGAGGGTTTTGGGTCGAATTTGCTTCATGGTGCATTCGCTCGGTTTCTTGTCAGACCTTATTCCCCGAAACTTTGGCATACGGAGCTTCTCGTCCGCGGTTACAGACTGGTACCGTACTTGACAAACAAGAACTGGTTCAAGCCAAGTAATGTCTTCGGGAACATCAACGCCCTCCAAAGTCTCCGCATCCACTGTAAACTCCTTGAAGAACTGACTCAGCGTCTTCAAATCTCTTTGGCTGAAGCCCGTTCCAACTTTACCTACGAAGACCGGAACAGTCTCATCATATAGCCCCAAGATGAGAGCCCCGAAGGTTTCTATTCTTTTTCCCTTTCCTTTTGTGTACCCGAAAATTACACAATCGCAATCCTTGGTTTTCTTTATTTTAAGCCAGCTGCCGCTCCTCCTCCCCGGCTCATAGTTGCTTCCCTTTTTCTTCGCTATGATGCCCTCCAAGCCTCTTTCAAGGGTAGCACGATAGTAAGTTTCCCCATCTTCCTCCACAAACATTGAAAGCACAATGTTACTTCCCTCCTTCACATTTCCTTTCAAGATCTTCTTCCTCTCCAGCAAGGGCCGGTTGATGAGAGATTCTCCCTTCTTCTCAAGGATATCAAAAATAACGTAGATTGCTGGAAATTTGCGTTTCAAAAATTCAATCTCTCTGGAAGAGGAGGCTTGAACCCTCTTGATGACGGCTTGGAAGTCAACCTTTCCATCTCTCATGACGATTATTTCACCATCGAGAACAAGATTCTGGGCAAGCCTCTTTATTTCTTCCAGCTCAGGAAAATTGTTTTTCAACTCTTTCTGGTTTCGGCTCCTTATGCTCAACTCTTCATTTATGTAGGTGATTGCTCTAATTCCATCCCACTTAACCTCGAAGATCCAATTCTTTGATGAGAAAGGAGCTGTTGCCGTACGGGCAAGCATAGGTCTGTAGTTCTTCATTTTTCTTTAAGCTTCTTCAAAGTTTCTTGGAGCGCCACCATCAATTCTTTAACCTCTTCTTTCTGAGGCTTCTCCAATACTATAGTCTCTCCTTTCATCTTTTTTTCAATGAGCGCCATAACTTTCTCTCTGAAACCGTCACTGTATTCAGCTATATCGAATTCTCCTGAGAGATTCTCAATTATCTTTGTCGCGAGTCCCAGTTCTTCTTTCGAAGGCCTCTCAAGTTTCCTCAGCTCTTCCAAGTCTGAGGG
>CAYFXU010000126.1:0-5150 GCA_964347145.1 uncultured Candidatus Bathyarchaeia archaeon | reverse complement strand
AGTCGTTCTAAGATGATAAGAAGACTTGTCCTAGACGTCTTAAAGCCGCACAACCCCAGCGTAGTTGAACTTTCCGAGGAACTCAGCAACCTAGAAGGGATAGAAGGGGTAAACGTGATCATTTACGAGATAGACCAACAAGTTGAAAACGCGAAGGTTATTATTGCTGGAAACGGTGTAGACTTTACGAGGGTAAAGAAGAAACTGGAAGAGATGGGGGCTACCATCCACTCCGTTGACGAGGTTGCAGCTGGCAAGAGAATAGTTGAGGAAGTAAAAACACCTCAGGACAGATATGCCAGAATGTAATGCAGATGAGTATCGATGAATAAAAACCACCGTCTTCTCAACGTGGTTAACGCATGATAAGAAGCGTCAGAACTATTTTTCGAAGAATCAGATCGTACATACGGATTACTCAAATGACTCCCATTGCCAGAAGATACTTCATAAAGAACGGCTTTGACGGCTCAATGACCGTACTTGGCATTGTTGTAGGCTCTTGGATCGTGGGAGTCGATGAGCCTGAGATAATCGTCACGGCAGGGTTAGCGGCATGTCTGGCTATGGGGGTGTCCGGTCTTTTCGGCGCATTCTTGACGGAAAAGGCTGAGAGAAAACAACATCTTAAAACGGTCGAGGCTGCTATGCTTACCGACCTCAGCGACTCCATAATAAGTGAAGCCTCTGACTTTGTTTCTCTGTATGCCGCACTTATTGACGGCGCATCACCTATGCTGACGGCCGTGATCTCTCTTATTCCTTTCATCCTCACGTTGACAGGGACGCTAATTATATGGAACGCCTACGTTTTCTCGTTCATTGTAACCCTGGTCACACTGTTTTCTTTGGGTCTCTATCTTGGAAGAATCGCGAAGGAGAACATGCTGTTATACGGCGTCCAGACAGTTGCCGCGGGAATACTAATAGTAGCCATCATCCTTCTTTTAGGTGCCATCTAATCTTTCCGTGCACCAGTTCAAAAGCGTCGACGTAAGGCTTGTCCCGATAATTCTCCAGTATGTTCGCCATTGTCTATTACAACTCTTCCATTTACCAATACATATTCGATTCCCTTGGGATATTGATGTGGCATAGAGTAAGTAGCCGTATCCATCACATTCTTGGGATCAAAAATCGTGATGTCCGCACACATCCCTTCAGCAATTAGACCTCTATCTCTCAGTTTGAGTTTTTGCGCTGGCAAAGAGGTCATCTTCCTAACAGCATCCTCAAGGGTCAACACCCCTTCTTCCCTAACATACCTCCCCAAAACTCTGGGAAAAGTTCCGTAACTTCTAGGGTGAGGCTTGCCTTTGCCCAACACTCCGTAAGGTGCACGTGCAGAGCTGTCGCTCCCTATCATAGATGCGGGATGCTTCAAAACCCTAAGCATATCTTTTTCACACATCAGAAACCGCACAACCGACACTGACGCGTTTTCCTCAATCAACAAATCAAAGACAAAGTCAAAGGGGTCTAATCTATTCTGTTGACTGATTTCCAAAATGGTCTTTCCTTCAAATTCAGGATGATCTTCGCAATAGGCTATCACAGTTGCATCCCAGCCCCCAGCCTTCAAGGGACTCGACCAGCCTTCTATTCCCTCTGTCATTTCGCGCCTTAACCTTTGACGAGTATTTTCATCCTTTAATTTTTCAATTAGCCTTTCTACACCGCCTTCGTAGGCATAAGGCGGGAGCATGGCATCTAGGCCGAAGCTTCCAGCCAAGTAGGGATAAACGTCGCAAGTAACCTCTACCCCCTTTTTTCTCGCCTTCTCTATCATTTTGAGAGTCCGTTTGACTTTATGCCAACTTGCTTTTCCTGCAGCCTTGTGATGAGAAATCTCTACAGGCACTCTCGCCCTTTCGCCAATTCTCGTTACCTCTTTGACCGAGTCAATGAGTCTTTCTCCCTCACCCCTAATGTGAGAAGAATATAGCCCGCCATAGTGTGCTACAACTTTGCACAGTTCTATTAATTCCTTAGTGTCAGCGTAACACCCAGGAGGATAAATCAGCCCAGAAGATAATCCGAAAGCGCCTCCTTCTAAAGCCCTTGCCAGAACCCTTCTCATATGCTCAAGTTCATTTTTTGTTGGCGTGCGAACATCGTATTTCATGACCATCGCTCTTACGTTTCCATGACCAACCAGGGAAACGACATTCAATGCAATTTTCTTTTCATCCAATCGGCACAAATATTCGCTCACAGTGGACCAGTCTAGTTTCAACTCAGCATCTTCCAGAATGGGCGTTGTTCTTAGGATTTCCTCCTTCAAGAAGTCATTTAGGGGTGCAGCGGACACTCCACAATTCCCAACAACTTCCGTTGTTATGCCTTGCCTGATTTTGCTTTCCATACGAGAATTAATTAGAGGTGAGAGATCCGAGTGGGAGTGCATGTCGATGAAGCCAGGAGCTACCACAAGTCCTTTAGTATCAATAACTGTTGTAGATTCTTCAGCGCTTAGTTTCCCTATCTTTACCATTCTTCCATTCTTTATGCCTACGTCTCCCCTAAACCAGGGGTTTCCAGTTCCGTCAACGATACGGCCGTTCTTTATAATCAAATCCACATTGTTCAGCCTCAAACAACTCAATACTTCCCGCTATTTCATTAAATCGGTTCCTCTCTAATACCCATCTTAAGATTCCTTTGGCGCGCAAACAACAGTGATACTCGAAAACCGGTAGAATCAGACTTTGAATACGTATGCACGTCGCTTGAAGACGCCATGCTTTTCAAGAAAAGAAAATGAATCTACCGCCCATCAACGTAACAGTGCCCCCCCGCCGCGCGCGGCGGGGGGGCACAGTTATTAGGAAGTTAATAAGACTAGTCTAAAACCGTAAACAGATGCACACAACGCGTCGCGGAGATTTGCCAAAAATTGGTTGTTCGTGAAGTAGTTCAGGTTCTGTATTCTCCAGTTGAGGCTTTCAAAAAAATTATTGAGAAACCAGACTTCAAGGGAGTCCTCCTAATCTTAGTGCTCGTTATATCTTCTATGGTAGCTGTGGAATACGTTGCTGCGTCCAAATTCTTTCTTGAAACTAGAACACCCGCTGACGACGACTGGACCGAATCATTAACAAATCAGTTATTATGGACCTCCAACGATTCACCATCACTTGATGAAACAGATTACAAGGTAGGAAATACACTTGGCAACCATAGTGTCAAGTCTTCAGTTTCCAATGACACCAACATTTGGATGAAAATAACTGACATAGGACCCCTTGATTGTTCAGAGGACACTGCCTACAAGGACCTATTTTTCTGGATAAATTGGGCACACGACGACGGGACACCACCGAGTTCGGCCGCAACTCTGCGACTATTTTCTGGCAGCGAAAGCAGGTATTTTGAATTAGACCTAACGAATTTGATCTCACCTTCAAGCGGGGAGTGGAACAACGCAACTGTTCCCGTCGGCCCGGAGAGTCAAGGTTGGAATGCAATGGATTCAGACTGGAGAAACATAACAGGATTGGAATTCAAGTTAGCATGGTTGAATTCAACAAATCTGACTATGAAAATCGATGGTTTATATTTCCGAAAGTATGTTTCTCCAATCCAAACAGGTGCATTTGGTGGAGCAATACTCCCCATTTCAATGTCGGCTGCCGTTGCCTTTTCAATGAACTGGATCCTGTGGGCAGGAATTCTATTAATGATAGGAAAAGTTTTCCGCGAAGAACTAGGTCCGTGGACGACGTTTTTCGTCATAATTGGACATGTATTTTCTGTAACAATAGTTTACGCCCTAGCCGGTGCAGCGGTGCTTTCAACCCTTCCGGCCTTGAACTTACCCTTGGAAGTCGATAACATAAATGCTTTCATCCACGAAATGTGGTCTCCATATACGGCATACCAAGCATGGTTAAATTTCCTGCCTTTCGTACCAGAGGTATGGACAGCCGTGCTCTGCGCAATCGCAATACGCCTCTTACGTGGTATCACGTGGGGAAGAGCCGCAAGCATCTCTGCAGTCGCCTTTATCGTGCGATTTATCTTAAGGATATTCTTTGGAGTCTAAAAAAGCCTTTTCAAAGCAGTATAACCCAAACAAAAGAGAACACGCGCCTTCAAGTTTCCCTGAGCGGTGTCGCGCGCGCGCATCCAGGGGAAGCATTACGAAACGAATGATGGAAAAATGCCCTCTTGCTCACCAGAAGCATCACGCGCAATCTACTGAAATCCCCACAAACTTCATGCAGCAAAACTTATATCCACCATCAATACTCCTTCATCATCAATAGCCCCAAAAAACGGAGCTACGCGTAAAGTCGTTTTTACGGCGAGGCTGGCTCAGTTTTAGCGGCTGTTTCCGCGAGAAAGGACGAAAGACTAAATGCTGAGAAGGCATCCAGAAAAAACAAGACGCAATGCCAGAATAACTGGATCATTTGGAAAGATAGAAAGAAAATATGACTCTGTTCCTTTGCGAGGAGTAATAATGAAAACGGACATGGAATCGCGGAAAAAACAAATAAAACGGGAGGAAGAACTCTGAAAATTAAAGATCTAAGGGATGGAATGAGAAGAGTAGACGTAGAAGCAAAAGTAATCCAAAAATCAGAAACCCGAGAGGTTAGTTCGAGATACGGAAACGAAACATACAAAGTTGCCGATGCTATGATCAAAGATGACACTGGTACAATAAAACTAACCTTGTGGAACGAACAGATCGACCAAGTCAACGTTGACGACACAGTAAGAATCGAAAATGGCTACATCAGATCCTTCAGGGGAGAAATTCAACTGAACTCAGGAAAATACGGAAAACTAACCACACTATAGTTGCATGAAGCTCTTATCATAGAATGAGGGAGAGGTGAAAAATGCGGTATGAAAGAAGAGGAAGGGGAGAAAGAAGAGGATTCGGCCGAGGATTTCCTCCAAAGCCTGTTGAGATCGGAAAAGAATATGACGTGGAAATTCAAGAGACCAGCCGCCGAGGAGAGGGCATAACAAGAATCAAAGGCCTCGTAACCTTTGTTCCAAACACCAAACCGGGAGACCACGTAAGAATAAAGATAACACGAATAAGTCGTCGCTTTGCTGAGGCAGAGGTAGTCGGAGAAGCAGAAGAGGAAGCAGAAGAGGAAGCAGAAGAGGAAGCAGAAGAGGAAGCAGAAGAG
>CAYFXU010000125.1:3569-5180 GCA_964347145.1 uncultured Candidatus Bathyarchaeia archaeon | reverse complement strand
AAGTCGGCCACACTTCCTGCCAAATCCGCCAGGCTATCCCTTAGCTTGCTAACGTCGCTCACTACTGTAGAACCGTACCATAAACTGCTCGCAGAAGTTATAATGGAGATAATCACCAGAACCGCTATGATACTTTCCATTCTTTCCGCCATTTCTATTACCCGTCTTCTTGTATCATGACAGGGATTACTTATAATTTTTGCAATGATCCACTCAACTCCTGAAACTTCTAATTAAACCAAGGTCAAGTAGCACTCAAATTGCAGATATTCCAAGATTATTGAAGAAATAAGCTTTCAAACATGCTCCATCTTGCGTTTCAATAAAAAGGCTATTATCTTGGCCGGAAGATTTCTTCTAAGGGGGATGCAGATGAGTACAGTTGCCCTCCGCAAGCTTTCCTTGAATGATTATTCTGAAATTGTTGGAGAAGACGAGATAAACGAAGCGAGAGCCTTGGCCGAGAAACTTGCAGGCAAGTCTGTCGCTCATGTTAACTCCACTTCTTTTGGCGGGGGAGTATCAGAGATCCTGCGCAGACTCGTTCCGTTAATGAAGGACGTAGGTCTGAATGCAGAGTGGAAAGTGATCAAGGGAGACAAAGAATTCTTTGACGTCACAAAAACGTTTCACAATGCCCTTCAAGGAAAAGAAATACAATTGACAGACGGAATGAAGAAGGTCTACCTTCAACAAAACGAATTGAATTCCGAGTTGCTTAACCTAGACTATGACTACGTTGTGATACATGATCCACAACCTTTAGCGATAATCCACTATAGCCATGAACGGAAGGGCAAGTGGATATGGCGTTGCCACATCGACCTGTCCCACCCAAACGAAGAATTCTGGAATTTTCTGGAACCCTTCTTCGCCAACTATGATGCGTTCATTTTCAGCATGAAAAAGTATGTGAAGAGTCCATTGGAAAAGAGAAATGTGGCTGTCGTTTCTCCTTCTATCGATCCTTTAAGCGATAAGAACAAACCTCTGCCACAGCACACAATTCTTTCGACTCTGGAAAGATATGACGTAGACGCGGATAGGCCCATCCTGATACAGGTTGCCAGATTCGATCCTTGGAAAGACCCTTCAGGAGTCATTGACGTCTATAGGAAGGTTAAGAAGGAAGTGCCTAAGGTTCAGCTCCTTCTGATAACGAGTATGGCCCCTGACGATCCGGAGGGATGGACCTACTATGAGAGGACTGCGCGGCATGCCGGAGAGGACTATGACATTCACTTGTTGACAGATCTTATGGGCGTCAGAGACTTGGAGGTTAATGCTTTTCAAAGAGCCTCGGATGTGGCATTGCTTAAGTCCATTCGGGAAGGATTTGGACTAACTGTAACAGAAGCCCTGTGGAAGGAAGTGCCGGTAGTAGGGGGTAACGTTGGAGGAATCCCTCTTCAAGTAATCAACGGTGAAACAGGTTATTTGGTAAACACCGTCGAGGAGGCCGCTGAAAAAACTCTATACCTGCTGAAGCATCCAAAAGAGGCAAAAGAGATGGGAGAGAAAGGGAAAGAACATGTCAAAGAGAACTTTCTCATCACAAGGCATCTGAAAGACTACTTGAAATTGTTCTTACGCCTTACCGACAGCAATTGA
>CAYFXU010000125.1:0-3469 GCA_964347145.1 uncultured Candidatus Bathyarchaeia archaeon | reverse complement strand
AACGCGGAGGGCGAAATCGAATTGGACGCGGCTATCATGGACGGAAAGACCCTCGGCGCCGGGGCTGTGGCTGCAGTCAAGAACATCAGAAATCCCATATCATTGGCAAGAAGGGTCATGGAAAATTCGAATCACGTTTTTTTGGTGGGGGAAGGGGCAAACAAGTTTGCTTTGCTTCAAGGACTCGAGAAGTTTGATGGGCTGGTGGTGAAAAGAGAATTGGAACGGTGGAAGCGGCTCCGCGAGAAATACAGGGGAACGATGAAGTTTTCGGACGAAAATGGAACAGTTGGTGCTGTTGCGATAGACGCCCAAGGGAATATTGCGGCGGCAACCTCCACGGGTGGAACTCCTTTCAAACTTTCGGGAAGAGTTGGAGACTCCTGTTTGATTGGCTGCGGCTTATACGCTGACAACAATGTTGGCGGAGTTTCCGCAACGGGATACGGAGAATCGATAATAAGAATCGTGCTTTCAAAGGTTGTCTGTGAACTCTTGGGAAAGGGATATGCTGCCCAAGAGGCTGCTGAAGAAAGTGTCAAAATGCTGGAAAGAAAAATTGACGGTCGAGGAGGGATAATTGTTTTGGATAAAGAAGGGAACACCGGAATTTTCTATAATACTCCTAAGATGGCAAGGGCATACATGAAGGAAGAAATGGAAATTCCTGTGTCCTTGGTTTGAACTAAAGACAAAATACTAAAGTCTCGGAGCAACGTTCAAGTATCACCCTATTAGATTGGATTGGAATGTAGGGCAAAGGGGTACACTTGAACAAATGGAACATGTCAAACTTGAAGCGATAAGCAATCGTATATTTCTAGTTGAGGGAAAAAACAAGGGCAGGTTCCCCTATTCCCATTCAATTCTGATTTTGGATAAAGACATCGCATTGATAGATACCGGTTGCGGCGTAGAGACACTCAAAAATCTCAAGAGAGAATATGATATAGACTATGTTATTAATTCTCACACTCATCCAGATCATTCTGCAGGAAACTGGGTGTTCAAGGGCACATTTGTCCATGTTCCGGAAGAAGGATTTGAAACCAGCGGGAATCTGGCGGCTCTTTCTAAGAGATTCGTAAATAGGGAACTTGCTCTAGAATGGCGAAAATTCGTGAAGGAGACCATGAATTTTAAGGATTGCAAACCAACCAACTGCTACAATAGCAGAACGATATTTGAATTCGGCAAAACCACCCTCAAACCCATTTTCACGCCAGGACACACGAAAGATCACTATTGCTTCTACGAGCCTAGGCGGAGAATTGTATTTTCATTTGACTATGATTTGACGTCGTTTCCTTGGTATGGCCACAGAGAATCAAGTATACCACAGTTCAAAGAATCCATAAAGAAACTTGAACTTTTGTCACCAAAAATTGTGGTATCATCTCACAGAGGAATAATCGCTGAGAATATCGAAGCTGAATTTAGCGAATTCTGTGAAATCCTGAATGAAAGAAGTAGAAAAATATTCTCTCTTCTAGGAAATGGAAAAACCATCGATCAATTTGTGGAGTGCGCTCCGGTTTATGGCAAGTTTTCCTATGCTGAATCAATACTTCGCTATTGGGAAAGTCAGATGATTAAGAAACACTTGAAAGAATTGGAAAACAGCGGCCAAATACAGAAGCACGGAAAAGCCTACTTTAGAAGCTTTCCTAAAGCTGGACACGAGTTCCGAATCTTATAAGGGATACGGGAACATGGGAAAAAAACCTTCTATTGTATGGAAAAAGAAATAATACCGGGGCGACCTTGACTTTCTCTTGGAAGTTAGTTTTATGCCCGCAAATCTTCCTGCGGAAGCTAAACACAAATGGAGAGAAGCTTCGGAGGCGAGGAGACCTCAAGATAAGGTCGAGAAACTGCAAGAATTCCTCAGTCTCGTTCCCAAGCACAAGGGCACAGAAAACCTGCGAGCTCAAGTCAAAAGGAAGATTGCCGTGCTTCGAAAGGAGATGGCCGAGAAGAAACGTAAGAAAACTGGGGTGGGCGGACCGAAATTTTTCGTCGAAAAGGAAGGGGACGCCCAAATCGTGATCTTGGGAACCACCAACGTTGGGCGCAGCAGTCTCCTATCTCTCTTAACCAACGCCAAAGTGGAGATCTCCAACTATCCCTATACCACTAAAGAGTCAACCCCCGGCATGTTTCACTATCAAGACCTGCAATTTCAGATAGTAGAGGCGCCGGCGCTAATGGAAGGCTCAGCGGATGGGGGAGCATGGGGACTGCAAACCTTGACCTCTGCGAGAAACGCTGATGGCCTCATTCTCATGATCGATTTATCTCGAGACCCCGGTGTCCAGTTTTCTCTGATTTCGGGGGAACTGGGGAAAGCGAGGATTCTGACGCGAAAACCCAAAGCCAGAGTGGAGATCGAACGAAAGTATATGGGTGCCGGATTGAAGATTATCCTATTAGGGCGTCTCGTTGGCTGTACCTCAAAAGACTTGGGGCGGCTTCTCAAGAGTTATGGGATACGTGATGCAACTGTAAAAATTCAAGGTGAAGCCACAATAGATGATGTTGAAGACGCCATCTTCGAGGGCACAGTGTATCGACCCGCAGTCATCATAGCTAACAAAGTAGACATTCCCGAAGCCCCGGAAAGAATTGAACAATTGAAAGAACTTGTCGGAGATGAAACTAAAATTATTCCAGTTTCTTGCATTGCCAAATCTGGACTCGAGAAGCTTGGTTCCGAAATTTTTGAGATGCTGGACATGATTCGTGTCTACACCAAAGAACCCAACGAGAGGTTTCCATCTAGAAAACCCTTCACAATCAGAAAAGGCTCCACGGTTCTGGATTTGGCGAAACGGATACACAGCGACTTCTACAAGCAGTTCTCCCACGCAAAAGTATGGTCAAAACGGCTACGCTTCAGTCCACAAAGAGTCGGAGGAACCTTTACCCTTGAAGACCGCGACACCGTGGAAATCCACATGAAATAGGCGTCAGCCCGCGAGGTGACAAGTAATACATCACTTCATGGGTATCCATAGTGAGCTAGATAAGACCTAATGTATTCAACTGCCTTATCTTTCGGTTTGTAGATCCCAAAGTGTCCTTCTGCAAGGATGTCAAAATCCAAATCTATGAGTTTCTTCATGGATTTGACCCAATCTGAGATGCTGGAGCGAAACTGAGGTGTGAATGGACCATGAACATCTTGTGCGAACAAGATGTTGCCCCTTGAAGTGTTGAGAAGTATTGAAATGCTTCCTGGTGTATGACCGGGAGTGTGAATCCATCTGAAGGTCTTGTTTCCAACATAGAAGTCTCCCTCGGAGCCTGAAAGCTTTACATCTACTCTGCACGGAATCAATTTTTGGTCATACCGTACAGCGCCTGTCAATTCCAGATCGGCCCCTTCAACGGCATCACTATCTAAGTTGTGTGCTAAGGTTTTGCATCCGTATTTTTCTCGGAAGGAAGCTACGCCCGCGCGCGCGCG
>CAYFXU010000124.1:0-5192 GCA_964347145.1 uncultured Candidatus Bathyarchaeia archaeon | reverse complement strand
CCTGTGACCCTCAATTTCTTGCTTTCGTCACGCAGAGGCCCCATCTGAACCGATTCATCAAGTCCGTAGCCAACTCTAATCTTGGAGGTTGTATCTACAAACGCGTTTACAACCTTACTGTAAAGTGCATTGTACTCACGCTCGCTAAGGCCTTCACCTACAACAACGAGATCAGCGCCTGATAGGCATCTCTGACCCGTGTTGCCATAGAAAGATGTCATGCAGCTTGCTATGGTTCTTTCCAAATTGGCATCGGGCATTATCAGCAGAAAATTCTTTGCGCCAGTCTGGGCGATTACCCTCTTGCCAGTTTCACCACACCTTTTGTAAACAACATCTCTGCCCACTGGAGTGGATCCAACAAAGCAAACTCCTTGAATGTCTGGATGGTCCAGCATACCTGACACAACACTTCTTCCCCCGTTTACTACGTTCCACACACCTGGCGGAAAACCAGCTTCTTCCCCCAATTCTGCAATTTTCACTTGGCTGATAGGGTCTTCACTTGAAGGTTTTATTATGATACAGTTGCCAGTGGCCACAGCATATGGCGCGAACCAGAGCGGCACCATAAATGGGAAGTTGAAAGGTCCTATTATCCCAAAAACTCCAAGAGGCTGTCTGATCAGATACTCGTCGATGCCTACCGCGATGTCCTCTAAGTTGTATCCCATCATCAAAGAAGGAATTCCCGTTGCGACCTCAACGTTTTCAATTCCGCGCCTCGTCTCTCCTCTGGACTCGTCAATGGTCTTTCCGTGCTCCATGGTCTGAATCCTACTGAGCTCCTCAAAGCGTTCCTCCATCAAATCCTTTAGCCTGAAGAGACATCTCACCCTAGCAAGCGGGGGAGTTCTCCTCCACTCTGGGAAAGCCTCCTCAGCCGCCTTTACAGCAGCATTCATCTCGTCTCTCGTCGAAATTGGAACTTTCGCTATGACTTTGCAAGTGGCAGGGTTCACAACGTCCACGAGCTCTCCTTCAGACTCGATCCATTCTCCGCCTATATAGTTTCTGAGAGGCAATACTTCTTTTATTGGCTCCTCCAAAATTGTCATTGCTTGCTCGCCCCCTGGTTGCAAGACTCTTTAGTCCGTCTACGATATTTCTTAAACTCTGACAATGTGGTAAACACCTTCACATTGTCTAAATCCACTATCTCTGTTTTTAAACCTTATCCAAATAAATTGAACCTAAATCACAACTTGTTTAAGTCCCATCGGAGCCATGTTTCCGAATGCCCTTGATTTTTCGTTTCAGATCGAGTGTCAAGTCAAAATTCGAAGGCTCTCTCGCGCGGCACGCGCTAAACCTTTAATTGCAAGAATCAAACCTAATCTTACGGAACTACAGGTTGAAGGGATCGTTTACGGAGAGATTTTATGAAAGCTCGATCTAACAGTCTACTCGACGAAACAGATTTGGGGATCCTCAAGATTTTGCAGGGTGATTGCAAAACCCCGCTGGAACAAATCGCAGATGGTTTGGGAGCAACAAAGTCAACAATTCATTATCGAATCAAACGTCTCGAAGAGGAAGGAATCATTGAAGGCTACTACGCGAAAGTCAATCACGCGAGACTCGGAAAAGATTATCTAACGATCACCTTTGTTCGTGCAAAGTATGGCCCGGGTTACCACAAAAAAGCGGGACAAAAATTCACTCAGATCCCCGGAGTCTGGGGGGTATACTTCATATTTGGTGAGAATGATTTCATTATCATATCCAGGTCGAATGACAGAGAAGATTACCTGCAGAAGCTAGAGGAAATTATGAACATGCCAGAGGTTGAAAGAACCAGTACAGAAATTATCGCAAAGGTGATAAAAGAAGATCCGAGAGGAGAAATCGACATCTGAAACCAAGCTACAAATGGGATGGAGCAAATGAAGATAGATGCTATAACCGCATGCTCATGATATTTGCAAATTCTCAGAAAATTCGAAATAGACCGTGACTAGTTGTATGCTGTTCAATTTCCGAGATCTTTTGGTAGAAAATGTTTAAATTTCAAGATCCTAGCTACTACCAAGGGGATGAGAGAATGAGGCGCGCGCGGCACGTCACTAACCAAGAGGTCGCCAAGGCACATGAACTGAAGTATGAGCCATTAGAAAAAATGATATGGTTTATGGTGTATTTTTGAAAGGAGGTGGAATATTGTCCCAGAAAGAAGATTTCATGAACGAATACGATCGGTATGTCGTGACGAGCTATGGCAAGCCGTTCCCGGGCATAGTATTAGTTGAGGGCGAGGATGTTTACGTTACAGACATGGATGGTAAGAAATACCTCGACTTTTGGGCAGGGGTAACTGTAGTAGCCATCGGACACAGGAACCCCAAGGTTCAAGAAGCTGTGAAAAAACAGATGAACAAGCTGGTGCACTGCGCATCTCAATCGTATTACACTGTTCCCGCACTTGAACTCGCCAAGAAGCTCGCTGACATAGCTCCGATAAAACCCTGCAAGACCACGTTTCACACTTCTGGAACTGAGGCAAATGAAATAGCGCTGAAAATGGCCAAGAGATACACCAAGAGACATGAAATAATCGCTTTGCAAGGGTCATACCACGCTTGGGGATATCACGCCGCCGTACCAGGCACTCCGACATCATATTACTCTCACTTTGCGCCAGCCCTCGGCCCAAGTATCGCTGGCATCTATTACGCACCAACTCCATATTGCTATCGCTGTGGACTCGGACTCGAATATCCAGATTGCAACATTCAGTGCGCAAAAATGATCGAGAACATTATAAACTTCTCAACCTCCAGGGACGTGGCAGCATTTGTCGCAGAAACGATACAAGGAGTCGGCGGGATCGTGACACCGCCCAATCATTACTTCCAAGAAGTTAAAAAAGTTCTCGACAAATACGATATCCTTTTAATGCTTGACGAGGTCCAAACTAGGCTTGGCCAAACCGGAAAAATGTGGGGTGCAGAAATTTATAACGTCAAGCCGGACATCATAACGACGGCAAAGGCGATTGCAAACGGGTGGCCGCTCTCCGTCACACTTGCGACAGAGGAGATAGCTGATTCCCTGGAAGCGGGGGATCACTACACGACCTACGGAAACAACCCTGTTATGTGTGCTGCAGCCTGCGCAACCATCGACTACGTCATAGAGAATAGGCTTTGGGAGAAGGCGAAGAAAATGGGAGAACTGTTAATGAAAGGTTTGAAGGAAATGGAGAGCAATTACAGGATAGTCGGCGAAACAAGGGGCAAGGGTTTGATGACTGGAATGGAGATAGTTAAGGACAAAAAGACCAAGGAACCCGCTCCCGAAGAGACGAACAAAATTCGCAAGTTTTGTGCCGACCACGGCCTCATAGTGGGCAAGGGAGGCTGGTGGAACAACGTAATAAGAATTCAGCCTCCAATGACAATCAGAGAGGAACACGTCGACAAAGCCCTAGAAACTCTTGAAAAAGCAGTAAAAGAGGTCGAAAGCAAATAGAGCCTCATCCAAGCTCACTGAAACACAAAATATGACATGCCTCACGGTCATAGGGCCGAAGATCGTGGGCAAAATGCTCTGCTACCGATGAAAGCACGCGCGCGTAGACCAGAAAGGCCGTCCAACAAAGAGATACTCCAAGAATCACCCTCAGATAGCCCGCGCCACCACTGCTGTGCGTGTGTGCCATCTACATGGCCGCGCGCAAGTGAACCCACTTATTTTGCTGAGACAACTTTTATTGCGGTCTCGAATATGTCTAGTCCTTTGTCGAGCAAATCTTCATTAATGTTTAGCGGCGGCAAGAATCTTACTACGTTCTTGTACGGTCCTGCGCCAATCATTATTAGCCCCTTCTTTAGACATTCGTCAAGAACTTGATTTCTCTCTTCCTTGGCTGGTTCTTTGGTTTCCCTGTCCACCACAAGTTCAGCTGCTGCCATAAGTCCTATTCCCCTGACGTCACCGATTATTTCATACTTTTCGTGCATTTCCTTGATCCTACCCATTAGATTTTCTCCAAGCTTCGTAGCGTTTCCCAGCAATTGCTGGACTATCTCTACAGCCTTCAGAGCCGCGACACAACTCAGGGGGTTTCCACCAAAAGTCCCTCCCAATCCTCCCACCTGAACAGAATCCATAATTTCTTCTCTGCCTATCGTTGCTGCTATCGGCAGTCCTCCGCCAAGCGACTTAGCCACAGTGACCATTTCCGGAATAATGTTAAAATGCTCTACCGCAAACATCTTGCCGGTTCTGCCCATTCCGCTCTGGATTTCATCAGCTATCAGCAGTATGCCATTTTCGTCACAGATCTTCCTCAGCCCAAGCATGAACTCCTTCGGTGGAACTATAAAGCCCCCCTCACCCTGGATCGGCTCAACTATCATCGCTGCAACATCGTCAGGTGACAAGTGAACAGAAAGAGTGTCTCTTATGTATTCTACGCATCTCATGTTACATGCTGGGTACTTAAGCCCAAAGGAACATCGGTAGCAATAAGCGTACGGCGTCCTATGGATTGAAAGGTCCAGCGGCCCGAAACCATACTTATACGGGTGCACACTACCAGTCAGGCTCATGGCGAGCCGAGTTCTCCCGTGAAAAGCGTATTCAAAGGTCACTAGAGTAGGCTTTCCAGTATATCTCCTAGCAACCTTAACAGCGTTCTCAACGGCTTCGGCTCCGCTGTTAACAAGCACAACCTTCTTGTCAACGCTCCCAGGAGCTAACGTCGCCAACTTTCTAGCCAACTCGAGGTAGGGCTCATAAGGCGTAACATGAAAGCACAAATGAAGATATCTCTCCATCTGTTCGCTTACAGCCTTCAGGATCACAGGGTTTCTATGCCCCGCGTTAAGGCAAGAGATGCCTGTAGCAAAGTCTACGTATTCATTCCCATCCACATCCTTGATAGATGCCTTTTCACTTTCAGCGGCAAAAATCGGCGTAACGTTGTACACTGCTTTAGGAACATACTTCTCTCGAAGTCTCATCAACTCCACAGATTTCGGTCCAGGTGGTGTAACAACTATTTTCGGAATCTTCTTTGCAGCCAATTCCTTTCCCCCATTCGCATAATTCTACTTTCAAATTTAAATTTTAAGTCTGAAAGAAGTTGACGTGCAAAAAACTTAAGAAGCGTTGGTGTTCATCCTTTACGGAGCTGCCGTGATTATTATGAAAGTACTTGTCTTGGGAGGATATGGAGCAGTCGGTAC
>CAYFXU010000123.1:0-5250 GCA_964347145.1 uncultured Candidatus Bathyarchaeia archaeon | reverse complement strand
CAAGCAACTCATAAACCTAAACAGGAATGGGAATGGAGTCCAGAATGGGAATGAGTCACGTTTGCCTGAGAAGGCGACTTGAAATGCAAATCGACGCTTTCGATAAGGCTGTGTTTTCAATAATTCACCCTCTTATGACATCGGTCAGTCAACTATTAGTGAACATTTCAGATAGCACGCGCGTTCAATAAAATCGGTTTGGGGATATTTTATGGGTGGAGATTATGACATAACAAAGCTCTACATCCGCGACTATCTATCATATGACTGTGCTTGTGGTGTTGAAGACGCAGTCAGGGAGATGGAGCATGTTATTGACGTGTCCTACGATCCAGTAAACTTCCTTCTAACAGTGAAGTCTCATAAGGGTATGGTTAAGCCTGAAGATATCAAGCAAGCCGTGCTGAAACGTGGAATCAGTTCTGAGATGATGAAGTCGCCTCACGAAATGGCAAAAATGGAACACGAAGCTATGAAGATGGCGAAACCCGGCGAGCCGATGAAACACGACCACCATGCCATGATGGAAGCCGACATGAAGAGACGATTCCTAGTGAGTTTGATTTTCACAGTACCTGTCTTGATTCTGTCTCCTACAATCCAGAAGTGGCTGGGATTTCAGATTCCAGAATTTATAGGTTCCCAGCTTTTGCTTTTCTTGCTTTCCTCAGTCATAGTTTTGTATGGTGGGCTAGTCTTCTATCGTGGGGCTCTAAAATCCTTAAGAAATCGTTTCTTTGACATGAACGTACTAGTTAGCATAGCCGTCATTGCTGGATATCTCTTCAGTGTGGGCAGCACCTTCTTCTTCGAAGCCATAGATTTCTACTGGGAAATCAGCACTCTTGTTCTATTCCTCCTCTTCGGCCACTGGATGGAGATGAAGGCCGTTCGAGGGGCTTCTGGGGCACTCAAAGAGCTGGTGAAACTGATCCCGCCAACAGCCAACTTGGTGAAAGATGGAGAGATTGTAGAAGTGCCAACATCAGACCTTAATGTAAGCGATCTAGTCCTCGTAAGACCAGGTGGAAAAGTTCCCATTGACGGCGTCGTGGTTGAGGGCGAGACCAACGTCAACGAAGCCATGATCACAGGTGAGTCTAAACCCGTCAACAAGAAGGAGGGAGATGAAGTAATCGGAGGAACCATAAACGCTGAGGGAGCCATAAAAGTTCGAGTAACCAAGACAGGGGAGGATACGGCACTATCTCAGATCATCAAGCTTGTTCAAGACGCCATGGTTTCTAAACCCAAAACCCAGAAGCTCGCAGACAGAGCAGCCCACTATTTAACTCTAACAGCGATCTTTGTCGGCGCTGGCACCTTCGCTTTCTGGTGGGGAGTCGCTGGACGCGAGATTGTTTACGCCTTAACCCTTGCGATCACAGTCATCGTCATCGCGTGTCCTCACGCGTTGGGTTTGGCCATACCGACAGTGACTTCGATATCCACAACCATGGCGGCGAAAAGAGGGGTTCTCGTGAAAAACGCGAATGCTTTGGAACTTTCTAAAGAACTTAACACGGTAGTCTTTGATAAAACAGGAACCCTGACTAAAGGTGAATTCGGTGTTACGGACGTAATCCAACTCGGAGACTGGAACGAGAAAAAAATTCTAGAAACTGCTGCTTCTGTGGAACTAAACTCGGAACATATTATTGCAAAAGGTATAGTGAAGAAGGCGCAAGATGAAAACTTGCTCAGAAAAGAATCTAAGAACTTTATGGCCGTTCCGGGAAAAGGTGCCAAGGCTGTTGTCGGCAAGGACGAGATTTACATAGGCAATGCAAATCTTATGAGGGATCTGAAGATAGCTCCCGAAGAACACGGAGATGCTGTTTCGAAGCTTTCATCTCAGGGTAAAACAGTCGTTTACGTTGCAACGAAGAGCATGTTCAAGGGGCTAATAGCTTTAGCCGATCTTATAAGGGAAGAGTCAAGAGAAGTCGTTAATGAACTCCGGAGTCTCGGTGTGGAATCTGCCATGTTAACAGGAGACAACAGACAAACCGCTGCGTATGTGGCGAAAGAGTTGGGTCTCAGCACTTTCTTTGCTGAGGTTCTGCCAGAAAAAAAATCAGACAAGATCAAGGAACTGCAAAGCCAAGGAAAGAAAACCGCTATGGTGGGAGATGGGATCAACGACGCACCCGCCTTGGTTCAAGCCGACGTCGGAGTAGCCATTGGCGCTGGTACAGACGTTGCAGTGGAATCGGCAGATGTTGTCTTGGTCAAGAACGATCCGAGGGACGTGTCAAAGCTCGTGAAGCTAAGCAAGAAAACTATGCGAAAAATGAGGGAAAATCTACTGTGGGCCACGGGCTACAACGCCGTAGCCATTCCGCTAGCGGCGGGAATTCTGTCTCCCTTCAACATAGTTTTAAGACCTGAATGGGCAGCACTCATAATGGCTACAAGCTCCATAATCGTAGTGATCAATGCGTTTTTGTTGAGAAGAGCAAAACTCTAAGATTCAAATGCTCCACAAGGAAGAATGGCTTCTTTCCTCTTAAGACATGAATTGGCGCATCTAGATCAAGCTGACCAGATCAAGCATATTATAGCATATTTTTGCCGGTAAATTGGTGTCAGAATCCCGCCCCCCGCACCAACGGAAGAATCCGCGGGGCGAACGAAGGTTTTCAAAGTTTTGTGGGAGATGAAGAAGGATATTTACGCGGAATCAACGATTAGCGCGCGCGGTATTTGTATTATTTATTCCATAAACACCAAACTACACATTACATATATACACATCTCCTTCAAGTGGAGACGTAATAACTCGACAAAACGTATCAAATCAAACACTGAACGAAAAGAACGATCTTCTATTCTCCTATGGGTGCATCCAGAAGGATTTTAAATGTGGACAAAAAAACAGAAGACCTAGCCATGACTGAACAAACTGCGCTTGCAAGATTCTTCAGAACAGAAAGCGTATGTAAATCTTGTAAACATCTCAGCAAACTGGAAGGGCTTTTCTACTGTAAGTTACTAGGGGCCCTCCTTGCAGATCAAACACTCTACCTTCCTTGTGACTTCAGAGAGGCTTCTTAATATCATGCGCCAAAAAAAAGATAGTGCATAGTGCTTTTGAGTGCGTGCGCGCATTTCATCAAACTTGTCTACTCCGCTAACGGATGCCGATGGGCGCGCGATTCTGATGACTATGTGGATAGAACATGATGACGGATGTCATGAAGTTCTTGATGTCTTAACGTTCCTAGAGCATTGAGTAATACTTCTGTTTTGGGGTTTTCTAGGTCCAACTTTATCATGCGCGCGCATATTCGTTTGGAAGGGTTTTATTTTCAGGTGAGCATGTCGGTGGATTCTTTCACTGTTTCGTACACTATGCAACTCAACGTGTTCTCTATCCCTTCAACCGTCCTCAATTTGTCCATGACAAGTTTTCCCAAAGTGTCAACATGGTCGGCTCTGACTTTGATGAGAATGTCCCAACCTCCAGTGATTATATGTACTTCTTGTACTTCTGGGAATGCAGCGATCTGTTTTGCTGCGTCTCTCTGCGATAACGGTTTTTCTCTGCCTCCCGGTCGATAGGCAAATGACGCCAGAATGAAAGCTGCTGTTCCTTTGTCGAGTTTCTTTGAATCTAGGATAGCCGTGTATTGCTTTATTACGCCGAGTTCTTCCATTCGTTTTATTTTTGCGTAGACCGTGGTTATGGGACTGCCAATATTTCTGGCTATTTCCTTCGCTGTCATTTTGCAGTTTTCTTGCAGTAGCTTCAGTATTTCTACATCTCTTTTATCTAGCGGTTCCATACTGTAATTTTTACGATAAAGCCATAAAAAGCTTATGTTATTTCGTGTTTTTTACACCATTTTTCGCAATATTTTTATTAAAATGAGGGAATAAGTATTTCCTATGGGACCGCAAGATTTGAGTTCGCTGGAATCCGTTAGGCTAAGATATCGTGCTATAAGATACCCTAAGATGAAACTGGTCCTAAAAGTTCAGGACCAAATCCTCACTTCCTTGAGAGATTTCTTGAGAAAAGATGGCTTCATAGAGATACTGGCACCCATCATTGGTCCAGCAACTGATCCCGGAATAAGGGGGGCAAAACAAGTTTCCATTCAATACTACGACTCACCATTCAAAATAATGAGCAGTATGATCCTTTACAAACAGATGATGGTCTCATCGTTCGAAAAGATATTTGCTTTGTCGCCAAACATTCGTCTAGAGCCCCTTGAAAGCGCAAAAACCGTTAGACATCTGGCAGAGTTCAGACAGATCGACCTTGAGATGGTGCGTGCGAGTTACGACGATGCTATGAACTTGGCAGAAAGACTGTTAACGTCAGCTGTGAGAGACGTCAGGGAAAATTGTGCCGAAGAACTGAAAGGGTTAGGAAGGCAACTTAAAGAAGCGTATGGTTCTTTCAAGAGACTGACCCACAAGCAAGCTGTTGAGTTGTTAAGATTGAACGGATACATGGTTAGTTATGTGGAGGAATTTCCTTGGGATGCAGAAGCAGCTTTATCAGCCATGTATGGGGAGCCCTTCTTTGTCTATGACTATCCACTGGTGTCCAGAGGCTTCTATGATAGAGAAGATCCGAACAGGCCTGGAATACTGAGGGACTTTGACATGCTCTATCCTGAAGGTTTCGGCGAAGCCATATCTGGAGGAGAGAGAGAACACACATATGAAGGGGTGTTGAAGAGAATGAAACTGACGGGTGTGGATCCTGAAGAGTATAGTTGGTATTTGCAGATGCTTAAAGAAGGCGTTCCCCATTCTGTTGGGTTTGGGATTGGTGTTGAAAGATTGACAAGATGGATCTGCGGCTTGAAAACCATTTGGGAAGCAGTGCCATTTCCAAAGGTCCCGGGGATCTCTTCTCCTTAGCGGCGCGCGCGAGCAAAAACATAAGACAGATCAGGAAGCTCCGGTTTCAGGAATCTATCGCTGCGAACAATGCGAACGAGCAGGAAAAATGAACGATTTGCTTCTCGCCAAAGATGACAATTTCCCTCCCTGTAGTAAATGTATCGCGGATGCTCGACCCGGGGGAACAACTTACAGGTTGATTCAGAGCGTTAAATGATACAAACAGTGGGTTCATCCCCCTTTTGAGTTTCTGAAAATTCGACACTTTTTGTAGTCAAAGCGTGCGCAACCTAGCTGCTGTCCTGGATGCTAAAAGCATATTTTTTTGCCGGTAAATTGACATCAGAATCCCCTCTTCGATTGCGCGCGCTGGGATTGAGGATTGCT
>CAYFXU010000122.1:0-5286 GCA_964347145.1 uncultured Candidatus Bathyarchaeia archaeon | reverse complement strand
TTTCCAAGATAGCGAATAGTCTCAGCCTACCCAAGAATATCCTTGAAACTGCCTCCGTCATCTATCGCAAAGCTGTTAAGGAGCGCCTTATCCGTGGAAGGTCTATTCAAGGCGTAACCGCAGCTGCCATATACGTAGCCTGCAGACAATGCGGATTAGCTCGGACTCTCGATGAGATTGCTCAAGCCTCAACCATTAGTAAAAAGGAAGTGGGTCGCAGCTACCGTTTTCTCGTAAAGGAGCTTGACTATTTCATTCCGCCCCTAAAGCCTAGCCAATACGTAACCAAGTTTTCCAACCAACTAACTATGCAAGGAAAGGTTGAAGAAATAGCCCATAAAATCCTCACAGCTGCAAAGGAGCTAAAACTTACGTCAGGAAGAGGACCTACAGGCATAGCTGCAGCAGCCAGCTACATTGCGTCGGTTCTAACCGGGGAAAGAAAAACCCAGAGGGAAATTGCCGAAATTGCACAGGTGACAGAAGTCACAATACGAAACCGCTATAAGGAATTGGTTGAGCGCCTTCAGTTCGTCATCTCCATCTAATTTTCCCTCCCTTATTTCGTAGGTTCAGGCAAATTTACGAATACATTTTAGAGAAAAGATCCCAAGTTAGTAGTGAGGTTCCTAAGTTGATTGAGTGCCCTGAGTGTGGAACCGAAGTTGCTAGTCCCTTTAAATCATGGTCCATGGTTGGCAGACCTAGCAAAGCGGGTCAGCGGTTCAAGCTTACATTAGGCTTGTTCAAGTGCCCTAGATGCGAAAGAAAATTTCGATCGGTTCTTGAGAAAAGAAAAATAGCTATAATGAGCATAGGAGGCGTAATCAAAGAGATTAAGGGAATCGAAGAAGAGCTTATTCAGACTTTGAGAAGTCTGCGAGGGAAAATCGAGAATTTGGAAAGTGAGAAAAAGGATCTTCTGGTGGAGATAGAGAAACTTAGAAAAGTAGGAGAGGAAAAGGTTAGCACTCTAGAGACAGAGGTAGCCACACTGAGGAAGGAAGTGAAATCGCTGAAAAAATTACTAGGTCATCTTGAATAGCCACAAAATTAAAAGTAGAAACACTATTTCCAGTCAACTTTTCTTAACAACCACATATCTATAAATCTCAAATGCCCACTCAAGGAAATCGTTGGTTGTGGCGTCGGGGCAAAAGCGTTCAATATTGAAACCAACGTATCCACGCCCTAAAAAATTTGCAAGTCTTCGTCAGTACCTTCTATGACGACTTTAGCTGCAACCCTTTTGCCATCAAAACAAACTTAATTGATCTAAACTTTCTGGGTTTCTTTTTAATTACGCAAGGAGCTTAGTACATAAACAATCTTGCAGTTTCTATCTTTGCTGCCTGGTCAGCGAATTCCCATAGTGTGACTTGGAAGTTCACCACTGCAAGCGCAATTGAATCACCTTAAAGTTTTGGGAACCTTTTGTCTTGCCCTTTTAGTGACTTCGCGAAAAGAATTACAGATTGCCGCAAGACGAAAGGTAGCTCAAATCTTAGCAGCAGAGTTATTTCTTTATCTCCGTTCAACACAAAGATAAATGGGGGCAATAACTACGAGCGGTAGAATTGCGGGTGAGGAAGAATCTAGCCTGACGCAAAAAGAAAATAGAAGGTTAATGGCAATCTTTTCGTCAGCATCATTTCTAAACGACCTCGGTTCGGATATGGTCTATTCTATCTGGCCCCTATTTGTAACCGAATTCCTAAAAGCTAACATGGCTGTTCTTGGGTTAATAGACGGCCTAGGCAACGCCATCGTTTCCTTATCCCAAGTCGGTTCAGGATACCTTTCTGACAGATTGAGGAAAAGAAAGGTTTTCATCTGGACCGGTTATCTATGTGGATCAGCATCTAGGGTGGGTTATGCGCTCTCAAACGCATGGCACCATCTAATTCCTTTCAGAATCTTAGATCGGTCTGGAAAGATAAGGGGCGGGCCTAGAGACGCTATCGTTGCTGATATTTCCACAAGGGAAAACAGGGGAAGAAACTTCGGTTTATTGAGGACAATGGACCACTTGGGTGCTGCCTGCGGTGTGATAATTTCGATCTTGTTTTTAAACTATCTTGGATTCAGAAGCTTGTTCTTGCTCGCTTCGATTCCATCCTTAATTGGCGCTCTATTGATTTTCATATTCGTGAAGGATAGAAAAACTAGGGAAATCTATAAGGCGCTTTCTTTGAAAGACTTGGCTCCTAACTTGAAGGTGTTTCTTGTGCTAAGCGCCGTGTTTGCCTTCGGTTCCTTCAGCTATTCTTTTCTCCAGGTTTATGCACGAGAATTCGGTTTTGAAGAATGGTTTGTTCAGGTTCTATACTTGGTTTTCACCGTCACTGCTTCCTTTATGTCTGTACCTTTCGGAAAACTTGCCGATAAACGGGGCAGGAAATTCGTGTTAGTTCTATCTTACTCGCTATGGGGATCTCTTTGCTTGGGGTTTATCCTGATACAAACCCGTGTGGGAATTTTGCTACTGTTTATTTTGTATGGTCTGCATTTGGGGGCAATACAACCTGTGCAAAGAGCCTTTGTTTCCGAATTATCACCAACAGATCATCGAGCAAGCATATTGGGAACATTTCAAATGGTCGTTGGGTTATGTGCATTACCAGCTTCGGTTTTTGCTGGATTATTATGGGTGAACTTCGGAATGTCTGCACCATTCTACTTTTCTCTAGGACTGACAAGTCTCACAGTAGCTTTGATGTTATTTGTAAAGGAAAAAGCTTAACATTAACAAAATTAGCGATCAAAGCAAGATGTTGCATACATGCACATGCCGGGATACGCGACCTATCTCGTTTAAATATCTCATTTCAATCTTAAGATGATGGATCTGACCAGAGAAAAGCCTGTTTGAATTATTGTGTTTAAAGCATACCTCACCTACTTCAAGTAAGCTGCAGGGCACTCTACGAAATCTCTTGGCAATCAATCGTCTATCTGTTTGCGGGATAGGCGGGCTGAACCAAAGAGTGCTATTAGAAATACCACTAAAAGCCATTGTAGGCCAACAGTAAACCAAGTTACCCAAAAAATAACATCTGCGCTAATTGTTCCAAAGCTAAAGATTCTGAATAGCGTCTGAGGAACCGAATTGACTGCTGTATGGAAAAGAAAGGCAACGAAGATGCTTCTTCGAGTATTATTAAACAACCAAGTGAATAGAACCGAGAGAGACATCACTCGCAGCAAGTAGTTAAGAACAACCAGCCAATCAAAAGGAACTGCTGGAAGAGCCATGCCCGGAATCAGAAATAAAGGTGCATGCCAAAAAGTCCATAGCATGCCGACAGTCAAACTGGATATTAACGCGCTCCGAGTTTTCTGCATCCTTGGAAGGGCGTAACCACGCCACCCAGTCTCTTCAGCTATAGGATCACCAACAACGGCTATTAGAAAATCGAAGAAAAACATGTACCATAAATTCATGTTGATCTTTGGATTCACACCTGCCGTCAAGCCGTATAATCCGATGGCGCCAAGTCGAATTCCGATGGTAATCAGTGGGATGCTAAAGTATCACCACATTCCCACACGCCATATCAACCAACGTGAGAGCAGTCTCCTTATTCCGCTTCTGCCCTCTTGGATGGTTTTCATAATCAGTGCTACAAAGGTAGGCCCAAATGCTCCGAGTAGAGCTAGTAGGAGGAGGGGCAAAGGAAGAGGAAAAACTTGCATTAAATTCTGGAGATAGTAGATCACCAGGGGAGTCCAGATGGCCCACGATATTGCATACGATAGTGCAAAGAATGAAACCAAAGGATACTTTGCTAAACTACTAAGTCTTGACATGCCACTTCACTTTTGCATCACATGTAACTTGGAACTTTATCCAAAGAAATTGGCATTGCGAATGCATAACAAAAGGGTTCTGGAAGACATGGCAACGTAGCGCGCGCAGTCAATATTTGTTCCATTTTACTATGTCTTTAAGATCTCTCTTCGGGACATGTAACACTTCGTTTTCGTCAAGCCAGTATTTTATGTCTCCATCCTTCACCTTGTCCACCACTGGATTTTCGGCTGGATAACCGAGAGCAACAACCAGAACTACATCAAGACCATGAGGTATGTTCAAGATTTTACTCAATTCTTCTCTGTTGACAGCACCGAGGATACACGAGCCTAAACCTTCGTCAAAAGCAACCATAGAGATGCTCATCGCTGCTATCCCGGCATCGTGATCAGGACTCTTTTCGATATCTTTGTCCAAGAGTATAACAACATACGCCCTCGGTATCTCTTCCTCACTAGGTTGATAATCCGGTAGATATCCAGCCCAACTCAAGGTGTTGAACACTTCCTTCAGCAACTCATGTTCGTTAACAATGACATACTTTAACGGTTGACGATTTGCTCCAGAAGGAGAAAGCCTTGCAGCATCTACACATTTTAACAAAACCTTTTCAGGTACATCCTTTCGCGTATACTTCCTAATCGTTCTGCGGTTTGTTATCTTTTCATAAATCATTCACCCACACCAACTCAAGTCTAATCTAAATCTAACTTTATAAGTTTCTAAACAAAAATGCGCGCGCGCAATTTCGCAAAAGTAAGGAAAGTGAAAATTTCAGATGTTAAGAGAGACTGCTTTAGCGGTACACGACTTATCCAAATTCAATCCAATCTTTGTCCCAGTTTTTTTCATAGTTTGTCCGACGATGTTTATAAGACCAAAATGGCGGTTTGTTCGTTGGGGAACGTAAAAGGTCTGGAGCGTCCGCGTTTTGAATGTTCTTTCTCCTTTCTCTCTCTCGGCTTTGCTGTGGACCTTTTACACGTTCCCTAATAAGGGCAAATGGCTGAACTAGTTGAAGGGGAGGTGAAAATAATGGTTTTGAGAAATGATATGGAAACCAAGGAAGAAAAACTTCTATTTCAACTGTTCTTCTTGAAAAACGATGAACACCAGGATATTGAGGTTGTAGAGGTTGAGAAAATCGATTTCACAGAAGTGATTAAGCGTATTGAGCAGGAAGAATCGGTTTTTATAACGCGTAAGCCCAAGCAAAAATTGAATCCGTACCTGATTGCCAGCGAAGAAGCAACAGAACCTTGGTACTTTACTCACATTTGAGAAAGGGGAAAACAAATGGTTTTGTGCTGTAACCGTGGCACGCACGTGTATTTTTTAGAGGCTTAGTGACTGTGTTATGTTTCTCAGGGTTGATGCTGAGTTTTGGAACTGCTTGATTTCCTCTTCTTCCAACGGAAGCTTTAGAACTTCTCTGACGCCATTTCTATTGACAATTGTTGGAACGCTGAGGC
>CAYFXU010000121.1:0-5325 GCA_964347145.1 uncultured Candidatus Bathyarchaeia archaeon | reverse complement strand
AAAGACGCGCTATATCACTGGGCTTTTCAGCAACCTTGACACCAGCCTTCTGAAAGGCTTCAATCTTGCTTTTGGCCGTTCCAGCCTCACCGGTGATAATGGCGCCGGCATGACCCATCCTCTTTCCAGGTGGAGCGGTTCTTCCAGCCACAAAGGCAACCACTGGTTTAGAGTATCCCTTCCCGGAAACATGATCCGCGGCCAATTCTTCCAAGTTTCCACCAATCTCACCGATCAAGGCAACGGCCTCAGTACGCTGATCAATTTCAAACATCCTCAAAACTTCAACGAAGCTTAAGCCTACCACCGGATCGCCCCCTATCCCAATGCAAGTCGACTGCCCCAATCTCTTCGCGGAAATTCCAGCCGCAATTTCGTACGTTAGAGTCCCACTTCTCGACACGACACCTACTATTCCTGGCTTAAAAACATGTGCTGGCATGACTCCGAGCTTGCACTCTCCGGGCGTTATGATTCCAGGCGTGTTAGGACCGATGACAGTGGCGCCATGTTGTTTTGCTCTCGCCATGACCTGTATAGCATCTTTCACGGGAATGTGTTCGGAGATGATCACTATCGTTTTTAACCCGCTCTCCAGGGCTTCAAGGGCAGCGTTTGAGGCGAAACGAGCAGGAACAAAAATTATAGAGGCGTTGGCACTATGCTTTTTCACTGCCTCCTCCACAGTATTGTAAACCGGAACCCCGTGTACCTTTGCTCCTCCTTTCCCGGGAGTTACACCCGCAACAATGTGAGTTCCATAATCAAGCATCAGCTTCGTGTGGAAACTACCCTGAGTTCCTGTTATGGCCTGAACTATGGCTCTGGTGCCTTTGCCAACAAGAAGACCCAACAATCAACCCCCAGTCTCTGCAATTTCAACAGCCATCCTAGCCGCCTCCTCCATGCTGTCCAACACCCTAAAACCAGCTTCCGTCAGGATGCGGCGACCCTCCTTCTCGTTTGTCCCCACCAGTCGCACCACCACGGGTTTGAGAAAGCCAGTTCGCCTCTTCGCCTCAAGAATCCCCCTTGCAACCTCATCACATCTGGTTATGCCGCCTAGAATATTGATTAAAACAACATCAGCCCCTGGATCAGAAAATACAAGGCCAAGAGCCGTAGCCATAACATCAGCCGAGGCGCCTCCGCCGACGTCAAGAAAGTTCGCTGGATTTCCGCCATACAACTGAATCGCATCTAACGTAGCCATCACCAAACCTGCGCCATTTCCAATAACACCAACGTTTCCATCGAGCTTCACATACGCCAACCCACTTTTTCGAGCCTCCAATTCCATTGTCGACAACTCAGTGTCCGCATCTTCCATCATCCGACCTATAAACTCGGGATGACGATACAAGGCATTGTCATCTATTATGAGGCGGGCGTCGGCTGCAACGAAGTTTCCCTCAGGCGTTTCGACTAGAGGATTCATTTCAGCCAGTTCAGCGTCACAATCGATTGTAATATTGTACAGCTTAAGAAGGAGCGTTGAAAGATTTTCCATTTGACTTCCAGAGTAGCCTAATCTCTTGGAGATTCGACGTGCGTGATTGAGATGAAAACCCTGCAGCGGATCCACAAAAACCTTGACTATCTTTTCCGGCTTGACGGCAGCCACCTGTTCTATTTCAATCCCTCCCTCAGAAGAAGCGATGGCTACGTAACAACGACTTGAACGATCGACCGCTACGCCAAAGTATAGTTCCCTTTGGATAGAAACCTTTTCCTCCACCAAAACATTTCGAACCCTGAACCCTTTGATTTCTGCGCCTAACAACTTCTCGGTCACAAGCCTAGCCTGCCTTGGTGAAGCAGCGAAAAGTATCCCGCCAGCCTTTCCTCTTCCTGCTACGAGGACTTGTGCTTTGACGACAACTGAAGCGTTGATCTTGGCGGCTGCCTCCGCTGCTTTTTCTGGAGAAGTGACTAGTTCTCCCTGGGGAGTCGGTATTTGATACTTGGCGAAGACAGCCTTTGCTTCGTGTTCAAAGAGTTTCAAGTCAAGACCACAGATTATTTTATTGCTTGAATGGCAACATAAGATTTCGTTTCTTGAATGCCCTCCACGAAAGCCAGCTTTCGAAGAGCCCCATCAAGTTTTTCCCGTTCCACCAAGAGAATCGCGTCCATGTCGCCAGCCACTCTGAAAACGCGTTGAACTGGAAATTCTACGATTTCCCTGTATGCTTCCTCCCTTTTGAGAGGCGAAACCTTGATAAAAACGAAGGCTGGATTTGGAGATACCCCCAACGCGCCTTGACCCTTCTCAGTTACGTCTATGAAGCCTCTGCCCGTTCGAATGTATCCCTCATCCCTAAGCTTGCGCAAATGCACGTTCAAAGCCTGTCGACTAATCTCAAGCTGTTTCGCCAGTTCATTTTGCTTCACCTGCAGGGTGTAAGTTGTCGCGGGACTGCCTTGCGCATAGAGCATGCGAAGCAGACGAAGCGGTCGTCCTGATAGGACATCCTTACTCACGACATCACGTCCCATTTTAGTCAAAACGTACGTTTACAATAGTAAAATAGCATTTAAAAAACATTAAAGTCTCTATGCAATGCTTTCGGTTGGCGTTTCTGTAGGAAGCTTCGATCCTCAATTTTTCCCGTCATTCAAAAAAATGATTAAGTACAAGGGCATGAATAGATGTAAGATTGTACTATAACAAAACACCGTAACGTATTTATTTATCCGGCAAAAAGCATAGCAAGCTTTAGTGAATACGAAAACGAGGAGCGAGGCGGTGAAAATGTCAGAAAGCAACTCTGTGTTGATCGGGAGAAAGCCAGTTATGAACTATGTGCTGGCTTGCATAACCCTCTTTCACGGCGGAGCAGACGAAATAAATGTGAAGGCGAGAGGCAGAGCAATCAGTAGAGCAGTTGATGTTGTCGAGGTTGTCAGACGAAGATTCTTGCCAGATGTGAAAGTCAAGAAAATCGGCATAGGCACAGATCAGTTGGCACCCATCGAAGGGGGTGGCACGCCTACAAACGTCAGCACCATCGAAATCACCTTAGCGAAATAGACAATACAAGTAACTTTAAAAAGCTCCGCCGCCCCCTCCTTTATTTCCAAAGGAGGACGCAAGACGGGGTGAAAACGGTATTATGCAATTTCTGCTTGAAAAGCGGAATATTATGTTCAAAGTGTCAAGGGAAACTAAAGTCAGGAAAGGTAAGTGAAACAGACCTAAGAATCGCACGTTTACTCTTGTCCTTGGAAGAGAAGTATCCTTCTCTTCAGGAAGCGTATTTTTACAGGGCTGTGGAAGCGAACGACGTTTTGGCCATACTTGTCAAACGAGGCGACGTGCCCCGCTTGCTAGGTTATGGCGGAAAGATAATTAAGGCTCTGAGTGAAAAGACTGGAAAAACGATCCGTATATTAGAGAATGGAGTGGACGATAGAAAGTTCTTGGAGGATCTTTTTGTACCTCTAAGCATTTTGACGATAAACACGATATGGTTGCCTGACGGAACCACTGAGACAAGAGTGATCCTAAGAAGGCGAAGACGTATTCCAATGGCCGTTAAAGCGTTGAAGGAGATCGCCCAAAAGGTTCGTGGGATGACTCTCAGAGTGGAATTTTCTAGGTGACAGACGGGCTTCCCATGAAAACCGACAAACTTGAAGACTGGCGTAGAACCCATTATTCGACGGATTTGAAGCCTAAATTGGACGGAAAGGAGGTCTTGGTTCTTGGTTGGGTTCAGGACATCAGGGACTTAGGTGGCATACGATTCGTTGTTCTGCAGGACAAAAAAGGAACAGTGCAAGTCACCATCCCGCGAGACAAAGCCAAGAGTGAGGTGTTGAAGAAGGCTGATTCGCTGCAAAGGCAATACAGCATTGGAGTGAAGGGGGTATTCAGGAAAATGAAGAACGCCCCTGGAGGCGCTGAAATCGTTCCCAGCGAAATCCGAATATTAGGAGTAGCGAAACAGCCCTTGCCGCTGGACGTAACGGGACGCACACCTGCGGAAATCGACACGCGACTGGACGCACGCGTTCTTGATCTGCGTCGAGACGAAAACCAAGCTATTTTCAGAATTCAGCACGTCGCCCTGGAAGCGACTCGAAGTTTCCTATCCAAAAGCGGCTTCTTAGAGGTGCAAACGCCCAGGATCATAGTTTCCGCCACTGAAGGGGGAGCTGCTCTTTTCCCTGTGGCGTATTTTGAGCAAGAAGCTTTTTTGGCGCAGAGTCCCCAGTTGTATAAAGAACAGTTAATCTTGGGTTTTGAGAAGGTTTTTGAAATAGGCCCCTTTTTCAGAGCGGAAGAATCACATACTCGCCGCCACCTAAGCGAATTCATTTCAATAGACATTGAAGAAGCCTTCGCAACAGCCGACGACGTGATGAAGGTGCTTGAAGAACTAGTACATCACATATGCAAGGATGTGGAGAGCAGCTGTGGAAGAGAGCTGAAAACTCTGAACCACAAGATTGACTTGCCGAAGACGCCTTTCAAACGTTTCACCTATGATGAAGTCCTCGAAGAATTGAAGGAAGAGGGGATAAATGTTCCTTGGGGAGAGGACATTCCTACTCCAGCCTTCAGGACTTTGGGAAAAATTCATCCATACTACTATTTCCTCACAGACTGGCCAACCAAATCTAAGGCTTTTTACATTAAGCCGCGAGACGACAATCCAAGATTATGTGAAGGTTTCGATCTGATGTGGTGTTGGATAGAGCTTGCCTCCGGAGGAACCCGAATCCACTCCAAGAAGCTATTGATTAAGAGGTTGACTGAACAGGGGCTGCGTCCTGAATTCTTCAAATCTCATCTGCAAGCCTTCGATTATGGTATGCCTCCCCACGCGGGCTGGGCCATAGGCTTGGCGAGACTGGTTATGGCGCTCACTGGAAAAAGAAACATACGGGAGGTTGTGCTTTTTCCGAGAGACCGCTTCAGACTCACACCCTAACTTTGGTAATAGCCTGCTTTCAGAAATGCATGGTCGTGCCCTATGCAAACGCCCATATATTCATGGACTCTGAAAAACAAGCCGCAAAAGTTTTTTAATTACACAAGTTTCTGTTCTCAAGGGTTGTAAGGATTTGTCTTATTGTTGGAAATGCGGGGCGAAGTTGATAGATGACAGCAAATTCTGTCATGTTTGTGGTGTTTCGGTTGCTAAAGTGGTTAAGGAGGAGTTTTCGGTCTCCGCTGATAATCTCATTGAAAAAGTTAAGGAGTTGCTCCATGAAGGAAATGTGACCAGAATAATCGTTGAAGACGAAAAGGGAAAGGTTCTGTTTGAGATACCTGCCACTGTGGGAGTTATCGGTGTTGTTCTTGCTCCTTGGCTC
>CAYFXU010000120.1:0-5539 GCA_964347145.1 uncultured Candidatus Bathyarchaeia archaeon | reverse complement strand
TACCACCATAAAAGTGTTCATGTGTACAGATGATTTCGATGAACACTCTCTAGAATATCTCAAGGCGCTACAGGCAGCAAAGGATGCTGGTATCCTTACGATGATCCATTGCGAGGATAATGCTATCATAACCGCTACCTGTCAGTCTATGATGGTTGAAGGTCGCGGATCTCTTACAGACTATGCAGAATCTAGACCAGTAATCTCCGAAGTAATTGCAACACAACGTGCTGTGGCCATGTGTGAAACAACAGGTGCTCCTATCTATGTTGTTCATCTATCTTCGGAGCGAGCTCTTCAAGTGTGTAGAGAAGCGCACGCACGCTCGCTACCAGTTTACGTTGAAGGACGACCAATCTTCCTGTATTTTACTCAAGAAAAATACCTCAAACCCGATGGAGCTTTATATGTAGTGCAACCTCCCCTACGCGAAGCAAAAGACATTGCAGCACTCTGGGAAGGAATTAGCAAAGGGTCCATTCATACCGTGGCGACAGATCACGCGCCCCACACTCGAGAGCAAAAACTTGACCCATCATTGAACGTAATTGATTTACTGCCCGGAATAAATGAACTGCAGGTTATGTTACCCATGCTATACTCAAAAGGGGTACTAACAGGCAAAATCTCATTGAAACGGTTCGTTGAACTTACTTCGACCAATGTAGCCAAGCTTTTTGGACTCTATCCACAAAAAGGTGCAATCCAAATTGGTTCCGATGCAGACCTGGCTCTCTGGGATCTCTCTGAAGAACGTGAAGTCAAAAATGCTGAGATGTTTTCGAAAGCAGGTTTTTCAATATATGAAGGTGTGAAGATCACAGGTTGGCCCCAAATTACCATCAGACGAGGTGAAGTAGTTTATGAGGGCAAAAGAGTCACAGCTCAGCCAAGCTCTGGTCAAGTAGTTCACCGTTTGCCTCCACAAGCTCTCAACCACTAAACTAAATAATTTGAGCGGGCCTTGTTGTCGAAGTCTTTCTCTTCATGAAAACCTCTGGAACTACGAAGAAACCCAAAGAGGCAAAGAAGATTACAATGGTCCATTCAAGCAAATCCAATTGAACAGTCTGGAACAAAACTTGCAATGTTGGCACATAAATCACTGCTAAAGTTGAGATAACAGAGATAATCACAGCTATAACTAACGACTTGTTGGTTAGAAACCCAACTCTGAAGGCATTGCGCTTTTCCGATCGGCAATTCCACACAACAATTAGCTCATAGAAACATGCGACTAGGAAGACCATAGTTCTCGCTTTCTCCACCGATCCTCCAACTTCATATCCCCACCAAAAGACCGCAATCTCCGCAATCAATTGGATAAGTGAAGAGGCAAGAATGAAAACTAACATACCGTGTATAATGCTTTCCTTTGGGCTGCGAGGTGGTCGTTGCATCACATCCTCAGCAGGTGGATCCACGCTTAAAGCCACGGCCGGAGGTCCATCAGTGACAAGGTTCAACCACAAGATCATGGCTGGAAGCAAGGGAATAGGCAATCCAATCAAAGCGAAAGAGCCTATAAACACAAGTTCCGTGAAGTTAAGAGCAAGCAAAAATCTGATAAACTTCCGAATGTTATCGTAGATGATTCTTCCGCCTTTCACCGCATTGACAATCGTAACAAAGTTATCGTCCGTAAGAACCATGTCCGATGCTTCCTTTGAAACATCGGTTCCAGTAATGCCCATTGCGACACCGATATCTGCCTGTTTAAGCGCAGGTGCATCATTTACTCCATCGCCAGTCATAGCGACTATGTGACCGTTGTTTTTTAGCGCCTTGACGATTCGAAGCTTGTGTTCGGGCGAAACCCTTGCATAGACTGAGACCTTTTCAACTACTTTTTCGAATTCTTCTTCACTCATTCCATCTAGTTCCTCACCAGTAAGTGCTACTCCGCTCTTCACTATTCCAAGTTCTCTTGCGACTGTCACTGCAGTTAATCTGTGGTCTCCAGTAATCATCATCACTCTTATTCCTCCCTGTTCACACAACCTAACTGCCTCTTTTGCTTCCTGACGAGGTGGGTCAATTATCCCCAGAAGGCCTACGAAAACAAGGTTGCTTTCTACACTTTCTTCATCATATGTTGTAAGTTGTTCAGAGACAACCTTGTATGCGACTCCCAGAACTCGCAGAGCTTGACTTGCCATTTTCTCACTCATAATGAGGATTTTGTTTTTCATCCCGTTGCTCAGCTTTACTTCTCTGCCATTTTGGTAGATACGTCCACAGAGTCCTAACACTGTCTCTGGCGACCCCTTAACATAGGCCACTCGCTGTCCATCTGGAGTATGATGTATCGTCGTCATTCGCTTTCTTTCGGAACTAAACGGTATCTCATCTCTGCGTGGATACAGCCTTTCTACTTCGTTCTTTCGCATTCCAGCCTTGGCTGCAACTACAATTAATGCGCCTTCAGTCGGGTCTCCAATAACATCTGTCAGGTCATAGCTGGCATTGTTGCACAATGCGCCTATCCTCAAGAGCAAGCCAAGATGGGGATTCTCAATTGGGTCAATTTTCCGACCCTCCAAATAGAATTCACCCTTGGGTTCAAATCCAGCGCCAGTGACCTCAACCATTTGGCTGTTAACAAAAATTTTGCGAACAGTCATCTCACCTTTAGTCAATGTGCCTGTTTTGTCGGAGCAGATAACCGTCGTGGAACCCAAGGTTTCGACGGAAGCAAGCCTTCTAATAACTGCATTCCGTTTAGCCAAATCTCGTGCACCCAGAGCGAGGGTAACTGTCACTATGGCTGGCAAGCCTTCAGGAACTGCAGACACGGCCAAGGCCACAGATGTAATGAGGAGCTCAACTTCAATTCTTCCGATTCTTAATAAATCGAGAAGAAGTATAGTGACAGCTGCGATAACGACTACTATTCCTAATTTTCTGGCAAATCGATCAAGTCTAAGTTTAAGCGGTATCTCTTCCTTCCCGACCACTTGCACCATTTCAGCAATTTTCCCAACCTGCGTATTCATGCCAGTTGATGTTACAACAGCCTTTCCTCTTCCATAAGTCAAATGAGTGCCCATGAAAACCATGTTCTTTCTATCCGCTACAGAGGTCTCAACCGCTAGCACATTCGCATTCTTACTGACAGGAGCGGATTCACCTGTTAGAATCGCTTCATCAACGCTCAAGTCTACTGCTCCCAATAGTCGTCCATCAGCGGGTAAGCGGTCCCCTGTTTCCAGAAGAAGAATGTCCCCCGGAACAACTTCCCTCGCTGGAATCATAAAGTCTCTACCGCTCCGCAACACTCTTGCCCTTGGAGCGGTCAATTTCTCCATAGCTTCCATAGCCTTTTCCGACCGATACTCTTGCACAAAGCCAACGATTGCGTTAAGAACAACAATCGCTCCAATCGCTATTGAATCAACATAGGTCTCGAGCACTACCTGTGGGCTAGCAGCAGCCCGCGTTTCAAGATAGCCAACTATAACAGAAATTACGACAGCGCCTATCAACATAAGCACAAAAATGTTCTTAAATTGAGCCCAAAAAATCTGGCGCAAAGATACCCTCTTTCGCTTTTTTAGCTCGTTATATCCAAACTCAGTCAATCTCCGCGCGGCTTCTTTTTCACTCAAGCCCTTCAGGTCGGACTGTAGTTTATGGATAGCCTCTTCTACTCCAATCGAATGCCACGTCGAATCCAATTTTACCAGAATACAATTCTGCTTGTCTAATTAAAGGCATTTGTTGGGCAGTACATACAATAGAGAGATGGGTAAGAGCACGTTGCACACTCCTGCATGCATGCAGAACCTGGGAGAATGGGCAGCTTTAGTCTTTTTTGGAAGCCAAAGACTGTACAAACATGTTGAACTCTTCGATGATTCTTCTTCTTGTTTTTGAGGTACTATATGCAACTATTGTTCCAGAGAGAACAAAGAAAATCGACGCTATGAGTATGGTCCACATCGTTCCCAAGAGAAAGTCTACCCTTCCTGCCAGTGCTTGTGCCCAAGCAAAAACAAAAAAGATTGATGCCAAAACTATAGTGCTAACCACCACGACTAGATATTCACCACGAAAGCCAAAATAGAGGTTGAGGTAACTTGCGCCGTCTTTTTTCGCTATCTTGGTTTCAACCACTCCAACTGCATTGTCAAAAGACACGGAAGCCCAAGAACCAAATCTTGCTTTGACATAAGATGGTGGGTCAGAACTTAGTATCTCCATGCGTCTCATCTCAAAGAAGTCTGCCACCAAACGAAAAGCCTCTTCTGTAGTAGCATTTACAGAAAAGCTCAACTGAAGACACCTCAAATGGGATATACACTGTGAATATTTCTAATTTATACCCTATGGAGTGAGTGCACACGGTTTAGCGTTTGTCCTGTGTACACAACCAACGATTATGTGCGAGAGTCAAAGCTATTCGTTTCCGCACGCCCTGGAATATGTCCTGTGGCGTCGGGGTCGGGATTTGAAAAACGCGGATATGGAGATATCGCCCAATCTCCCACGTTTTTTCTGTTTGCTTCATACGCTGTAGTTTCTCTCAAGCGTGCGCACAACAAGGTTTTTCTGTTCTGCCGCAACTTCAAGCATGGTATCTATTATGAGTTCTCTGGGAGAGGTTCTGTACCTTTCTCGACTCGAAGTGGAGAGGCTTGGCATTCCCATTGGGGAGGTCATCCGAATCGTTGAAGAAGCCTTCCGTGAGAAAATGGAGGGGAGAGCTGAGGTCCCCCCCAAGCCCGGCATCCACCCTCAAAAGGACGCCTTCATTCACGCCATGCCCGCCTACTTACCTAAGATGAGGTCGGCTGGCCTCAAGTGGGTGAGCGGGTTTCCAGAAAATCCCAGGCGCGGTCTGCCATATATATCAGGACTGCTTATACTGAACGACCCTGAAACAGGCGTTCCAATCTGCGTTATGGACTGCACTTGGATAACGGCTAAACGAACCGGAGCAGCGACTGCCGTTTCGGCCAAGCACTTGGCCAGAGAAGACTCAAGGATTTTCGGCATCCTCGGGTGTGGTGTTCAGGGCAGAAGCAACTTGGAGGCCTTAACAGTGGTGTGCAGAAATTTGGAAGAGGTGAAGGCCTACGACGTTAACAAGAGAAACCAGCAGTTGTACGCAAAAGAGATGACCACCAAATATGGAATAAAAGTTGTCCCTGTTGATTCGCCCAGAAAGGCGGTTGAAGACTGCGACATAATAGTTACCGCCGGTCCGATTTTGCAACATCCACAGCCTGTAATTGAAGCATCGTGGTTTAGGGACGGCGGCTTCGCTTGTTCCCTAGATTTCGACTCATACTGGAAACCAGAGGCCATGCGTTCTATGACCAAATTTTGCACTGATGACAAGGACCAGCTAGAATACTATAAGAAACTAGGATACTTTTCCAGCACACCTCAAGTATACGCAGACTTGGGTGAGATCGTGAGCGAAAAGAAATCTGGTCGAGTGAACCCTCGGGAACGCATTATGTGTATGAACCTAGGCCTAGCTATAGAAGACATGGCGACGGCTATCCTCATCTACGAGAAAGCGACGAAGGCA
>CAYFXU010000119.1:0-5553 GCA_964347145.1 uncultured Candidatus Bathyarchaeia archaeon | reverse complement strand
AAAACTTAACAGCAACCTAGGCATTACTCCGTTTTATGAACCGCTATCTGGCTAATACACAAAAGTCTAGGCAGCTGTACGAACAAGCGAAGCAAGTCTTCCCCTCAGGAGTTTCATACTTCATACGTCACATTGATCCGTATCCCTTTTACACGGCGAAAGCCCAAGGAAGCAGGCTTGTCGATGTAGATGGGAATGAATACGTCGATTTTTGGATGGGCCATTATGCGTTAATTCTGGGTCATAGTCCGCCAGAAATCATGAAAGAAGTGAAGCGGCAAGTTGAGAAGGGAACCCACTATGGAACATGTCATGAACTGGAAATTGCCGCAGCTAAACAAGTTGCAAAGATGGTTCCAAGCGCCGAGATGGTGCGCTTTACCAACTCCGGAACTGAAGCGTCAATGTATGCGACCCGATTGGCCCGTTCATATACGAAACGGGAACAAATAGCGAAGTTTGAAGGAGGTTGGCATGGAGGATATGACCCATTGCTTTTGGCAGTGAAGCCACCATTCAACCTTTCTGAGTCTAGTGGACTCACCGAGGGAACCCTTAAGGACACTGTTGTTTTGCCGTTTAATGACATTGATGGAGTGGAAAGGATGATTAAAAAAGAAAAACTTGCGGCAGTCATTGTTGAACCTGTACTTGGAGCAGGGGGCTGCATTCCGGCCAAAAAAGAGTTTTTGAAAGCATTGAGAGAGTTGTGCTCTGAAAACGGCATTTTACTTGTTTTCGATGAAATCATCACAGGATTCAGACTTGCGCCCGGCGGAGGGCAACAGTTTTTTAATGTGTTTCCTGACATCACGGTCTTAGGCAAGATTCTTGGCGGAGGTTTTCCTGTTGGAGCAATTGGTGGATCGAGAGAAATCATGGAACTCATGGATCCGCTTCTCTATGAGCGCCCAAATTTTTCTTTTCACGGTGGAACCTTCTGCGCCAATCCAGTTACGACGACTGCGGGTCTAGCCATGCTGAAGACATTGGAAGACGGCGAAATAATTGATGATCTGAACAAACGAGGAGACAGCCTAAGACAAGAACTTTCTGATATTTTTGAACGAGGATTTGTGGACGTGCAAGTGGTTGGAGTAAGTTCTCTTTTTCATACGCATTTCACAAACGAGGAAGTAAATGACGTTCACGCTGTTTCCAGAGCAAACCGCGACAAACTGGAGCAATATCATATGCATCTCATTGCTAACGGAGTGTTCTTCCTTCCAACAAAAACTGGGGCTTTAAGCGCTGCGCACACCAAAACAGACGTTGAAAAATTTCTTGTAGAAACTGAAAATTACGTTAGAGACAGCTAACAAATCCAACGTGTCATGAATGATAAGCCTTAAATCTAGGAGCTTGTTGAATCTCCATTAGCACCGGGGGAGCTGGTTAGCCGGCTGAGATGGTGAACCAAGGTCGCCGACCCCCAATAACCTGATCCAGGTAATACTGGCGTAGGGAGTGTGCGTTAAATAGCAGACGAATTTAACGCAGTCAAATCTCGAGGCTAACCCGGCTTTTCTCGGCACTGGAGTGACAGATTAGGTTTGACTACTCAAATTGAAGCTGCAAGAAAAGGTCAGATAACCCAAGAAATGCGTATAGTCGCAAAAGATGAAGATGAACCACTTCAAAGGATAGTTCACCGAATTGCAAAAGGAACAGTGATCATAGCGCGTAACGTTAGACGTGAAAATGTTCACCCAATTGGAATTGGCGAAGGCTTGCACACCAAAGTTAACGCCAACATTGGGACAAGCGCTGATCTGTTTGATCTCAATTTGGAGATAGAGAAGGCAAAAATTGCAGTTAAGTATGGTTCAGATACTCTTATGGATCTCAGCACGGGCGGCGACATAGATGAAATTCGAAGGGCAATATTGAAAGCAGTTGATGTGCCGATTGGGACGGTTCCTATCTATCAGGCTGCTATCGAAGCAACCAAGAGAAAGGGAGCAATCATTCACATGACTGAAGATGATATTTTCAATACTATAGAAAACCAGGCAAAAGATGGTGTTGACTTCATGACTGTACACTGCGGCGTAACCCAGCAAATCGTTAAACGAATTGCTAAGCATCCTCGCTTGATGGGAGTTGTGAGCCGCGGAGGAACTTTTCTCGCTGCATGGATTCTTCATCACAAAAAGGAAAACCCGCTGTATGCAAACTATGATTATCTCTTGGAAATAGCTAAGGAATATGATTTTGCTCTAAGCCTTGGAGATGGTCTTAGACCAGGATGTATCTTTGATTCTACAGACTGGCCCCAAATTCAGGAACTGCTCACTATTGGGGAACTTGTGGAAAGATCGAGGGCTACAGATGTGCAGACCATGGTTGAAGGACCTGGGCATCTGCCGTTGAACCATGTGGAATCCAACGTTCAACTTGAAAAATCAATATGCAAAGGAGCCCCGTTCTATGTTCTCGGTCCGGTCGTAACTGAGATAGCCCCTGGATATGATCATATTGTTGGAGCGATCGGGGGTGCTCTCGCTGGACTTGCCGGTGCCGATTTCCTGTGTTATTTGACGCCATCAGAGCATTTAGGCCTTCCAGAACTAGAAGATGTCAAGGAAGGAGTGATAGCTACGAAAATAGCAGCTCATGCTGTTGACATTGTAAAAGTTGGGACCAAAGCAACGTGTCGTGATTTGAACATGGCAAAAGCCAGAGCAAACCTCGATTGGAAAAAGCAATTTGAGAATGCTCTAGACCCTGAGAAAGCCATGAAGATTCATGGTAGACTCGAACTAAAACGTTCAGAGACTTGTTCCATGTGTTCGGAATATTGTGCTCTAAAGATCTTGGAGGAGGCATTGAAGGCTGAAGGCCAATGTTTATAATAAAGCAATATTGTGCTCATAGCTCTTTGAGAGATGCGATGAATGTTTCGAATTGAACGCCTAAGAGACAAAATTCCCGTAGCAATCACAATTGCTGGAAGCGACTCGGGAGGGGGAGCTGGAATACAGGCTGATCTCAAGACATTCGCCGCCATTGGTATTCATGGCACGACAGCAATTACTTCCATCACGGCTCAAAACACTCAGATGGTGATGGATGTTGCCGATCTAGATTCCGAAATCATTAGGAAGCAGATTCAAGCGGTGGCTGAAGACATAGGCATTGACGCCGGAAAAACAGGGATGCTTCACACAAAAGAAATCATTAGGACTGTGGCTTCGGAGGTTTCAAAGTATCAGTTTCCACTTGTTGTGGATCCCGTTATGGTTGCCAAGTCTGGTGCTCCCCTTATGAAGCCCGAAGCAGTGGACTCTCTAAAATCTCATCTCTTGCCCCGAGCAACTGTAGTAACGCCCAACAGGTTTGAGGCTGAGAAACTGACAGATATAGCAATTGAAAACATTGGGAATGCTAAAACGGCAGCCAAAGAGATCTCTGATATGGGACCGGAAGCCGTTGTCATCAAGGGTGGTCATCTGAAGCTGCAATATGCGACTGATGTCCTCTATCATAAAGGTAAATACGAAATTTTCGAGACTCCTTGGGTGTATAGGGAGACTACGCATGGAACTGGCTGCAATTTCTCAGCTGCTATTGCTGCTGAACTTGCCAGAGGTAGGGATGTTACTCTTTGCGTTAAGAAGGCCAAGAGACTCACAACTCTGGCAATAAAGTTTGGACTCACCTTGGGTAGGGGTTCGGGTCCTGTTAATCCGCTGGCGTTTCTATATCGAAAAGCTTCAAGGTATTATGTTTTAGAGAACGTCAAAGAAGCCAAGCAGATGCTTGAATCGTCATCTGAAACTTTTAAGCTTGTGCCAGAAGTTGGCATGAACGTAGCCATGTCGGTTCCTTATGCAGAGGGTCTAAAAGACGTAGCGGCAATTGAGGGCAGACTTGTCAGAACAGCCAGAGGAGTTAGGGCTGCGGGTGATATTAGTTTCGGCAGTTCTTCCCATCTTGCCAGATATTTGCTTGCAACAAATGAGCACGCCCCTTACAAAAAAGCCGCGATCAACCTGAGATTTTCAGAAGATGTCCTCGGTATCCTCAAACGGCAAGGCTTGGAAATATCATCATATGACCGAAAAGGGGAGCCAAAAGAAATTAAGGAAGTTGAAGGAATGACCATAACCTGGGGAGTAGAAGAAGCTATAAAACAAGCAGGCAAGGTTCCAGACGTAATCTATCACAGAGGCGAGATTGGGAAAGAGCCTATGATTGTGATTCTTGGGGAGCAAGCGTGTGATGTAGCAGAGTTAGCAATACAAGTGGCGAAGAAGATGAAAGCTCTATGAATGAAAAAGCTATACAAACTAAGAAACTGGCTCTGATTTCCATTTTTTCCGCTCTAGCTGTGGCAATAGCGCCTTTTGCTTACTTCATTTTTTTGGGCACTAAAGCTTATCCGACGCAGCACGCCGTAAACGCGCTTCTAGGAGTGCTCGTAGGACCATTCTGGGCTGCTACCGCAGCAATCATTGTTGGTATAATTCGAAACGGTCTAGGAATAGGCTCAATCTATGCATTTCCTGGTGGAATTCCAGGTGGTTTAGTTGTAGGAGCAGTGTATTGGCTTCTGAAAAGGTTGAAGTTAGGCAAGAAAACCCGTTTAACATCTGCTGTTGCAGAGCCGATAGGTACAGTGCTCATAGGGGTAACACTATCGCTTTACTTGATTGGTCCATGGTTGCAGACTGCGGAGATTTTAGAGTTGCTGAGTGAAGAAGGCGTTTTACTCGCCTACCTGGCTTTTGGCGCAGGGTGGGCTGTAAGCTCCGTTTCTGGAAGTATTCTAGGCTTTTCTGTTCTATTGATCTTGAACCGTATGGGAATCAACAGGGAGACACTGTTTGGTGAAGGGTAAAGCCAAGACTCAGCTAGAGCCAAGAGAGATCATCGGAAAAAAAGTGTTAATACTGGGTGAAGTTGGCTCCGGAAAAACGTCATTAACCGCGAAAGCAGTTCAGGATTTAGCGCTGTTCATTGAGCCTGAAGAAATGACGGTGATTGACATGGCGCCTGAAGCGATAGGTGAAATAGGCGGCAAACTATCTAATCATCTGAGTTTGAGCAGCAAAGTACGATATGTTTCACCAGCCAAAGTGTATGCTCCGAGAACAATGGGAACCACTAATCCACAAGTCGTAGAGTATGCCAAACGAAACAAAAATGCAATAGAGTTATTGCTTAACGATTTTCTTGAGAACCCAACTAAAGCTCTTATCATAAATGATGTCACGCTATATTTACACTTTGGCAAACTGGAAAAAGTCATCGACTGTGTAAGACTAGCAGACACTTTTTTAGCAAGTGCATATTATGGAGTTAGACTAAGAAAGGACTATGGAACAGGGATAAGCGACCGAGAAAAGCAAGTAGTGAAGAAGTTAGGAACTCACATGAATCGTGTTGTCAAGTTGAAGACCCCGATTAGGAGTTTCAAGAGATCTCTAGAGGCATCCAAGCATAGCTGAATGTCTCTAAACTCAGAGTACAAAATTCCATTGAATATCCCCTGTAGTTCTTGGTGCTCCGGCCGGGATTTGAACCCGGGTCTCCGGCTCGAAAGGCCGG
>CAYFXU010000118.1:0-5562 GCA_964347145.1 uncultured Candidatus Bathyarchaeia archaeon | reverse complement strand
GCGAAAAGCTTTTCCTAACCAAGACTTAAAGTGCTGTAAGAGGATGCAAATAAATGAGTCGGAGTTCTCTCTCCAATCTTGCGGTCAAATATTTTCGGCAAAGTGGATACCAGATAGAAAAGGACGCCGTTCTAGAAGGAGACTCTGGCCTTCCGCGAAGGTTTGATCTGGTCATTCGTAAAGGCAGAGAACGACGCTCGGTCTGGATTAAAGATTGGAAAAGAACAGTCGGCGTCAACATGGTCATAAACATCGATAAAGCGGCGGAGGATGTGAGGTTTTCCAAGCCAATAATCATTTCCGAAAAATTTAGTAGCCACGCGAAGGCCTACGCCAACCGTAGAGGCATCACGTTGCTTTCAAAAAGTGAGATCACGCGAAGGCTGGGATAACTCAGAGGTGTTTCAAGAACTCGTGCAGTCGCCCTTCCTCCTCTAGTTTTCCCAACCAATCAACCACCCGCATGCGGCACTCTTTTCTCCCTTCCAGTATCAAAACCATGTCTTCCACAGCCTCCTCGACTTTCCTACCGCTAACATCAATCTCGCAAATCTTGTCAGGACCACAAGCCGACACAGCGTCCCAGAGACAGACATCCAAAATTTCAGCGGCAAGATTTTCCCAAAGCTTGCTGCCCTTGAACCCGCGATTTTCCATGACTTTCTTGAGCTCACTTGGATCTCGCCTAAGAACAAAAATGATGTTTATATCCTCAGTTCGTACAACATCAACCGCGTAGTGACCGTCAACAATAATATCGTGTTCAGAGCCTTTCATCTTTTCTTGTAACCGCTTTGAAACTCTATCTGTGTCTGCAATCAATGTTCCCCTCGCTTTGTCCGCTCCGATTATTAAACTCTCCCGCTCAACAAGTTCCGCCAGGTTGATATAAACAGCATCCAACTTGGCCGCTAACAAACGAGAAACAGAGGTCTTTCCCACACCAGGAGTGCCTGTGACCAGAATAATTCTTCTAAACCCTTTCACACTCTCTCAACAGACCGGAATGAATAAGATGGTTACCGACGATCTTACAAATCTTATGGTGCTCAACCGTGTGGTCAACCACAAGACTCAGTAAACAAAGGGATAAGGAAGGTTAAACTTGACCTTGAAGCATTAGACTGTCATAATTCCAGAAACGTGGGTAGGGCAAAAATGGTGTTACACTGGTCTAAAAGAGACAGAAAAACTGCGCTAACTGAGGGCCTTATAGCTGGGATACTATTTGGCACATCATCCATCTTCATAAGACTTCTCGACGTCCTCAATTCTTCTTCTCTAGCTTTTTGGCGTCTAATAATTGCTTCCGTGGTCCTAGTTGGTATAACCATAGTCCTACGAGAACCCTTCAGTCTACGTAAAATGGAGAAAAACATCAGGCAAATCTCGATCCTTGGAATATTCTTGGGGCTACACTTCATCCTTTACATCTCCGCCGTAAAGGAAACCTCGATCCTAAACGCTACGGTGTTAGTGAACACAGCACCGATCTTCTCCATGCTCATCTCAGCCTTCCATTTCCATCTGAAGCCGTCTCGACTGGCAATGATTGGATTGACGGTGTCCTTTCTTGGAGCAGGTTTAATCGCCTACGCAGATGCCTTCGCTTCGCCTTCAACACCCCGACTAATAGGAGACATTGAAGCCCTGCTAGCCGCAGTTGCTGCCGCCTTTTACCTTAGCTTTGGTCGAGAGACAAGAAGTAAGATGCCCTTGCTGTCCCAAGTGATTCCTATATATCTGGTCTCAGCTTTCATCATAGCATTCTTGAGCCCACTGACGAGAACACCGATCACTCTCCCCCATCAACCAAACATGCTTCTCTTCCTCCTAGGCTTGGGGATTCTACCAACTGCTTTAGGTCACACCTTCTATTACTCATCCCTCCTAAACCTGAAATCCTTTGAAACAGCAACTCTAGCCCTTCTTGAACCACTAGGCGCAACCTTGTTAGGCATTGCATTGTTCGGTGAAGTACCGACGGCCCTTTTTGTTGTGGGAGCCTTCCTAGTCTTGAGCGGCATCGTAGCGGTAGCTTTGAAAGAATGATAGGCATTCCCTACGTTCATAGGGATTCAAAGTCTTGAATGCCGCATCTCCAATCTGAAGTCAGGTTAAAGATTTCCTCACGGGCATCTTATGGCTTTTGCATTTTGTCTAGCTTGAGTTCTAGAGTTTCCCGTCGACCTAACGAAGGTGGAAGAGGGTGAATGCTTGGACAAGTTATGAATCTGCAAATTGCTCCAGTCGACATTCAGATGTGAGTCGAGGGCAATCTTTCAGATCCCTCACTAAAAGCTTTCACTCTCATAGACCCACTTGTATATTCCATCGGTCTCTAACTTCCACGCGTCGCAGCCAATTTGCCCATGAATCCACTTCCCAGCTTCTGAATCCCAGTAATACCAGAACCAAAACTCAAACGTCTCATAGTTCGGCTCTAAACCGTTGATTGATGTCACAAGTATATGCCCCGGTTCCGTCATGGCATAATAATCGTAGTCAACTACAGCCTCCTTTTGTATTAAGTCGAATAGGGTGGATGCCACAGGCATCGATGTAGCGTTAAACCAAATGACGGTTCCATTACCATAATCTATACCCAAGTCAACCTCCAACTCAAGAGTGCTCATTACTCCGCTGTACGCCTTTATCACCGTTTCACCATGCAATTTGCCATAGTTAATGAGAAGTTCGTTGAAATCAATCGTTAGATCGTTAATCAGCTCAGTGTGGTTCTCACGAGTATAAGATTCCAATCTGTCCTGAAGTTCTTCAGTGCATTTCACCAATTCGTTGTACGTACCATTTAGTTCGCTATACTGGCTTAACGAATCACTGTAGGTACCCTTTAGCTCATCCAGCAGTTCGCTGTAGTCTGTGAGAAATTCGCTATAATTACCACTTAAACTGTCAAATTCTATCGTCGTGAGGTTGTCAGGCCAAGGCGGGAAGAATTGATATCTCCCGTATAAGTCACTATAGTCTACTGCTATCACATTGTATCTCTCTACCAGTTCGTTGTGGCTCTGCATCATCGCACCTAGTATCGTCTCCCTATCGTTTAGCTGATCGGAATACGTCGTCATTTGTGTATAGTACCAAGCCGTGCCGACGGTTGCTACAACAGCCCAGCAAAACACGACTAGTGTAGCCAGGGCCCATTTATTTTTTAGAAACTCCAACTCGCTCATCTCCCAACAGCTTTTCTAATACCGTGATTGCCGGAACCGCACCCACACCAAAGATTGCCGCGTTGCTAACTTGGTGCAAAACCGCGAATGGCAAGCCAAAAAAAATAGCAACAATAATTGAGAACTCGAAAACTGATGCAAAAACAACATTCGTAAACAAATCGTAGAACAAAGTTGAAATGAACCCAACCGTCCCAAAGAAAATACTTAGCCTGAGACGTACACCATTAAGATCGGTAAGGGCAATTTTTTTTCCAAGAAGCCCGCCGAGTAATCCATAAATCGCCTCTGAAAACATCGTCGCAAGCCAGACTTGGGGGACAAATCCGTACGGATTTATTGCACCATAAACCAACCATGAAAGAAATCCTATAGAAACCCCGCTGAGGGGTCCAAGACAGAATCCCCCAACAAAAACTATGAAATCCATGACTTTTACTTGGGGTACGCCCACTAGCGCGTAGTTTGTTGCTATACAGAGAGCAACTAGAACTATGACTATGGAAGTTTTGCGGACATGCATATGGATGGATTATCTATCCAGCTATTTAACAATTACTATATTTAAGATAGGGCTATAATCTAAAAAAGGGAAAGCCGAATTGTTATCTAAGATAGAGAAGGTTACCAGAAAAATCGCACCAGGACGCGCACCCTCATTTAATGAAGCTCATGTAGTCGAAGCATTGGAAATAATCAACACCCACGGAACTGTGGGTAGAATGAGGCTGTCCAAAGAGGTTGAGTTAGGAGAAGGAGTGACAAGAACTCTCCTGAAACACCTAAAAAAAGAGGGGATCGTTGATGTGTCAAGGAGCGGAATTGCACTCTCAAAACATGGCAAAAAACTATTTTCCAATTTGAGGACCAAGATTAGTGAAGGGATAGAGGTTCCTAATAGTCCCTTGACCCTCGGACCTTTTAACATTGCGGTTCTTGTGAGGAATGTGGCCCACGCAGTAAGAAGAGGCGTTGAACAACGTGACACGGCGATCAAGGCTGGAGCGCGAGGAGCGACCACGCTGATTTTTCACCGTAACAAGTTGACCATGCCCTCCACCGAGGAAGATATCTTTGAGAGCATTCCATCAACACATGACACTTTGCTATCTAAGCTCGGTCCAAAAGAAAACGATGTCATCATAGTAGGAAGCGGAAAAACGAAGAAACTTGCAGAAATCGGAGCCAAAATGGCGGCCCTCGAACTCCTAAAATCCGAAAGCGAACAAAAATGATGGAAGGTCTAGGCGATCGCCCGCGGAACTCTCACTTTTGACCTTTGTTGATTCTCTTCTCGATTTTGCTAATCAGCCGACGATGCCAAACCCATCGTCTGAGCTTGCTATACCAAACTACGTGCGTGAATTCAACTAAAAATAGAAGAAGCAAAGCAGAAAATAAGGACACGAGAATCAACAGAGAGTAAATCATAAAGTCTCCCACCGTAAGGAAGAAAAGCTGAACATAAAAGGAAAATTCCTGATGGAATATTATTTTTAGATGCGTGATATTCCATTCTAAGGAGCACGCCATCTCTGCAATCACGCGCGCGCGCACTATTCTACCCTTGTACCTAATTCAACCTCTCTGTGGGGCTCGATCAAAAACCAATTGTTCTTTCTAGATCTGTCCGCTACACCCAAAGTTAGAACTTCAGATCGAAAACCCGCAATCTGTTTTGGAGCAAAGTTAACCACGGCTACCACCAGCCTCCCTTCAAGTTCGTCTTTTGTGTATCCTGTAATTTGAGCGCTAGAACTCTTTATTCCAATGATAGGCCCGAAATCTATTTTCAGTTTATAAGAGGGCTTTCTTGCTTCGGGAAAGTTCCTAGCTTCTAGAATTCTACCGACTCGCATGTCAACTTTCCTGAAATCCTCATATGTAATCATCGAAAAATTCCTCTGGCAATTCAACAGACTAGTACTAATAGCGCATTGCTTAAGTTTTCAGGTAACATCCTAAGTTCACATTTTCGAACAAAGAGAAAAAAATAGGGAATTGAATATCTAACAATCTCCTTAGGCCACAGATTTGAAGTTTAGAAAATTCATTCTGTAAATACATGCATCGCCCGTGTACATTCTGATCTCTTTCTATGCGCGCGCAATTATTTGCGGAGGTGCGCGCCTATCTTATGGACTTCCTCCGTGAACTTTTCCAAATCATACTGTTGTGCGAATAGCATCGTGCTCCATCTACCCGAAAGACTAGACAGGAAATAAATCTCCTGTAGTTCATCACCGCTAGCACCATGTAGCTTTGCAGCTGCTGTATGGAAAAGTGTACAGTACGGACATCGGGTGTTAGAAGCGATAGCCAATCCAATCATTTCCCTATATTTGGCAGGTATTTTTGATTCTCC
>CAYFXU010000117.1:0-5699 GCA_964347145.1 uncultured Candidatus Bathyarchaeia archaeon | reverse complement strand
TTGAGGAAGCCCAAGGATCGAAAGTTCCAATTCAAGAATTTGCCGACAGAGTGGTCAGCTACTTCGTCCCTGCAGTCTTAGTGCTGTCAATTTCCGCTCTGATTCTATGGCTGATTTTTCCTACTCAAATCAACATGGTAAGCGTTTGGGCACAACCGTTTTTGCCTTGGGTTAATCCAAATCTAGGAATCATAACCCTGGCTTTATCTGCCTTCGTCGCCTCTCTCGTCATAGCGTGCCCTTGCGCCCTTGGGCTTGCCACTCCTACAGCTCTTATGGTTGGAAGCGGCATGGGAGCTGAAAACGGGGTGCTGATACGCCATGGGGCGGCTCTACAAACGCTCAAGGAAGTTGACACAGTCGTCTTTGACAAAACAGGAACGATTACCAAAGGAAAACCTGAAGTTACAGACATAATTCCAGTTGAAGGTTACACCAAAGAAGAGGTTCTGCGTTTAGCTGCCAGTGTTGAGGTTGGGTCCGAACATCCCCTTGGCGAAGCCATTCTAAGAAGCGCAAAGGACGAGAATCTCGAACTTTATGAGGTTGAAGCCTTTGAGGCAATAACGGGGAGAGGTGTGAAAGCGCAGATTAAGCATTCCTCTCCGAAGAATGTGCTTGTTGGAAACCGAAAGCTTATGGAAGAAGAGAGGGTTGACTTTAAGGCATTAGAAAGCAGTTTGAAGCGCCTTGAAGAGGAAGGCAAGACAGCGATGCTCCTTTCTGTAGGGGAAACAATCGTTGGCGTAGTAGCTGTTGCAGATACGTTAAAAGACGATTCGGTTGGCGCAATAAGGAAACTTGAGGAAATGGGGATTAAAACAACTATACTTACAGGAGATAATCAACGTACCGCAAAGGCTATTGCCAAAAAAGTCGGGATATCAAGGGTTTTGGCTGAGGTTCTTCCTGATCAAAAAGTGAAGGAGATCCAGAGGTTACAGGAAAATGGTGAAACTGTCGCTATGGTCGGCGATGGAATAAATGATGCTCCTGCTTTGACCGCTGCGAATGTTGGAATCGCAATAGGAACCGGGACAGACATCGCTATAGAATCTGCTGATGTCACATTGGTAAGGGGAAATCTGTCCAGCGTAGTCACCGCTGTAAAGCTGTCAAAAGCCACCTTTAAGAAAATCAAGCAAAACCTCTTTTGGGCATTCTTCTACAATGCTGCAGCCATCCCATTAGCCATGTTAGGTTTAGCCCACCCCGTCATAGCAGAAATAGCTATGGCAACAAGCTCTGTAAGTGTCGTTTCAAACGCCAACTTACTTAGAAGATCAAAAATTCGATCGTCTTAAACCCAAACAATTGGTGAGAAGAATATAAGGCGCGTACATCGCGTAGATTAGAAAATATAATAGATTTTCTCCTTCAAATCTCATGAAGTTGCCGGATACTAATATTAGCGTCGATGTAATCTCTAAAAATATATGTTTACGTAGACCGCACAATGTAAAATACTTTAATAAAAATTAATATATCAAAAACTCGAGGCTGAATCTTGCCCGTTGATATGGTCTTCCACCATGCTAAAATGTGTATCCGTGGAAGAATTATCGAGGCAGGACTAGCCATAGATGAGGGAAGAATAATCAAAATAGCTAAGGAAACAAACCTGCCCTCAGCCTCGATAAAACTCAATTTAAGAGGACACCTAACGCTTCCGGGTTTGATCGACCCTCATGTACATCTTCGAAACCAGAAACTAGCCTACAAAGAAGATTTTTTTAGCGGAACAGCGGCAGCAGCAGCAGGCGGCGTTACCTCAACCATCGACATGCCAAACAATAAACCCGTAACCATGGACTTAAATTCACTTAGAGAGCGCAGGAAGCTGGCGGAAAGAAGAGCAGTTGTGAATGTTGCATTCTATTCAGCTTTTCCTTTGACACTAGAAGAAGTGCCGTCAATAATTGAGAATGGCGCTCTTGCCTTCAAGCTCTACATGTCAGAAAAAATCGGAGGGCTTGATGTTGACGATGATACACTGTTGCTGCAGGCCTTCAATGAAGTTGCAAAGATGAGGGTTCTAGTCGCGGTGCATGCTGAAGACAGAAAAATCCTTGAAACCAAGAGAATAGAAATGGAAGAAGCTGGACGCAAAGATTTGGAGGCCTATGTAGAGGCTCATCCGCCTGAAGCTGAGGAAAAGGCTATAAGACGGATCATTCAACTTGCAAAGAAATCGGGAGTTCAGGTTCATTTTTGTCATTTAAGCTCAGCAGTCGGATTAAACGCCTTTTTAGCAGCGAAAAAAGATGGTCTCCCTGTCACTTGCGAAGTTACTCCACATCATCTTCTCTTATCCTCTGAACATTTGAAACGTTACAGAACTTTAGCACTTACTAATCCTCCGTTGAGAAGTAGAAAAGATGCCGTAGCTTTATGGAGTGCCCTCAAACAAGGCTTCATTGACGCAATAGCCTCGGACCATGCTCCACATGCAGAGGAGGAGAAGCAAGTCCATTCTGTTTGGGACGCAAAGCCAGGCATACCTGGACTTGAAACAACCCTTCCCCTTTTACTAACTGAGGTGAGCGAACGTCGCCTGACAATTGCAGATCTGGTGAGACTAACGTCAGAAAAGCCGGCGGAGATATTTAATTTAAGGAACAGAGGGCGCATAGAGAAAGGAAACTGGGCTGACATTGTAGTGGTGGATATTAACCGAAAATACAAAATCGATGCATCAAATTTCCATTCAAAAGCCAAGTATTCTCCCTTTGACGGATGGAGAGTTAGGGGTAAACCAATCAAAACCTTTGTGAACGGACGACTTGTTATGGACGAAGGCGAGATAGTCGCAAAGCCTGGAACCAATCAAATAATTGAGAAGTCAACTAGAAAGTTGTAGCTGAGAAATCCAACCATGGCAGAACATTAATGAAGGAATAGATCTACTTCGAGAATTTGTATACGATTTTGACGCTACTACAAGCCTAAAAATCAGCGCGCTAGTCAAATTTTCCGCCACTTCTTACAGATTCGGCCTTGGGTCTAAAAGGTTTTTTCGGCTTAGGTTTGCTGTGCTTCGAACACCTCTTAACGCAAATCCATACGTTCGCTTGAAGTTCCCAAAAGCATCCACACAAATCTGTCAGAGTTCCAGTTTTTTCTTCGGTCATTGTCGCCTTTCTCTTTGTGTTATATCGATCCGACCCTTGGAGCGATTTCAGCGAAAGACCGCTCTAGTTCTTTTATTAGATTTTTCAGAGTCTACATCTTTGCGCGCGCAAAGATATTCCAATGTTAACTATCCTATTATTTCTTGCCTATTGTTGATCCGCCGGAAGTCTCGATGTCGCCTAGAGTGGGATCTCCGATATAGAGAAGAGTTGAGCCGCCGCTTAGATCAGCGTCCAACCTTCCATCAAGGTTTACAGTTGCATGACTTCCTCCACTGAGGTTGACATTTGCATTATGAACTGTGAAATTTGATAGTTCCAAATGGCTCCCCGAAGAGCCGCTGATACGGAGGTCATTGGCTGCACCATCTATTGATAGTGTGCTTCCTCCTGAAAGTGTAAATTGGCCATCTTCACTGGTCATAAAGTCGCCAGTGAGAGAGCTGCCTCCGGAAAGGCTGAGAACGAACTCGTGAGAAGAGCTAAATCCTTCGACGGTACCGTGTGTTCCTCCTGATAGCTCCAACTCGTAGAGAGTGGGCATTGTGATTTTGGCGCTCAGGGTTGTCGATTGATAGCTATAGCCCAGTTTGAGACGTATTGTCAACGTATCGTCCGTTTTGAAAACCTCGACATAATCTAAAATGTTGTCGTCGGCGGTTATCTTGATGCTGTAGGAATTTGACTGGGTGAGTTCAACCTCAAATCCACTTCCCACCTCAACGACTGAGAAATCACTGAAGAATTTCTCTTGGGTAACCAAATTTTCAGAACCCACTACCTGACCGAAGGGATGCCAAACCCCCAGCAAAAATGCTGCGGTTAAAATGGCCCCTACTCCCAGAACTACAACAAGGAAGACGATCAAGGCTATGGTCAGAGTATTCATTGGCCTTCTGTATTCTTTTGCTGCTCTTCTTTCCTCAGGTCTACCCACAAGATGACCAGCAGAAGTTCCACACTTGGGACAAAAGTTCGCATCTTTGTCCAGTTCGGCTCCACATTTCGAACAATAGGGCATCGTCACACCTCTGATCGATTACCTTTATCGGTTCGCTTATAAAAGAGATCTCATCTGTGCTGCGGGCTCAAGTAAACATGTTCATTTTCATGGCTTTTGGAGTCTTCGGACCCCTGGAAAGAAATAAAGCGATTTTGAAAGGCAACGTTATTAGCGCAAGATAACCGTACTATTCGTAGGTTATTCGGTGAAAAGGTTGAAATTTATAACAGATGGCATGCTTGGGAAGCTTACACGCTGGCTTCGTATGCTTGGTCACGACGTCGAGTACTCCAGATCTGATGATGACAAAAAACTTATTGAAAAGGCAAAATCCGAGAAACGTATTCTGCTTACCCGAGATCTTAGACTTTACCAGCAAGCCATGACTTCTGGCGTAGAATCCGTCTTAATTGAAGCAGCAACCGGAGCCGAAAAGCTAGCTGATTTGGCAAGACTATTCAATTTCAACCTTGAAATCGATGTAAATTCTTCTCGTTGCCCAAAATGCAACGCAAAAATCAAGCTGGTTTCTAAAGACGTGGTTATTGACAGAGTGCCCAAGACAACATCGACCTATTATAATGAGTTCTGGGAGTGCCTAGGATGTAGACAGATATACTGGCAAGGAGCTCACTGGAAGAGAATAGAGAAAACTTTGAGAGAAGTTAGGAAAATTACTTGAAACATTGTGACACTTTTTTTTAATCGAGCTTTCTTTCAAACCTATCTTCTAATTTTTTTCTTTTTCATTACTCTTCGGACATCTTTCTTTGATTTTCATCGCTAATTTACTATATTCGATCATAGCTGAGGAAGCTCCACTCACTCAACATACCTCAGCAGAAACATTAAGACAAAAAGTCAATTTTGAAACCTAGTTAATCAAGGTTGAAGAAACCACTTGAGGGGAACGTCTTGATAGGTTCCATCCGGCAGCGTTCTGCGGATAGTGATGGGAAGTATTCCCATTTCAAGTTCTTGAATGCCAATGTCAATGGGGCTTGCACGGCTTTCAGGAGCCTCCAGAAGAATGGGAGCGCCCATAGCTATCTGAAGAGACCTAGCTCCCACTATTCGAGCTCTTTCAAAACGGGTGAGCTTCGGAGGACCAATCAAAATCTTTTTCTCTTTGCTCGTTACGTTAATACGCCCCTGCACCTGGCGGCATCATTCCAGGTCCCCCTGGAGGACCTCCCGGAGGCATTGGGGGTGCCTTCATTTTACCGGATGCTATTACGTCATCGATCTTCAGAAGCATGGATGCGGCCTCGGTACAGGATTTGATTATCTGTTTTTTAACTGCAACGGGTTCAAAGACACCCACTTTTTTCATATTCTCGACTTTTCCTGCGTGAACATCAACTCCCGCCCAAAGTTCGCCCTTCTCATGGCTAGCTCGAAGCTCAGAGATTATGTCGATAGGATCAAGTCCAGCGTTTTCGGCTAGCGTGGTGGGTATTGACTCAAGCGCTTCAGCGTAGCACATGACCGCAAGTTGTTCTCTTCCAGGAAGCGTCTCCGCGTATTCTTGGAGTACTTTGGCGACCTCCATTTCCGGTGCACCG
>CAYFXU010000116.1:0-5725 GCA_964347145.1 uncultured Candidatus Bathyarchaeia archaeon | reverse complement strand
TCCCAGCCCGCGGCTTCATAGTATTCCTTTTTCGATTCCTCAAACTTAGCTCTGTCAATCTTTTTTCCGGCGTAAGGTCCCGATGGCAGGGGTTCGTAGAATCTTGGTGGGTTGTCGTCGTGCACTTTTGGGTTCCATTTGAGGTCTGGCCCGCCTAGAAGTAGGAGTGCTCTTTGTAGCTGGAGTATTCGGAGCGCTGTAGTTTGGTACCATTCTTCGGGTCCTATTTCCCACCCTGTGACCGCCTTAAGGAAATCCCATTTGGCTTCTGGCGGTTCAAAGGCGTTGAACCAGCAGTAGACGCCTGAGTCGTGGAGAATCATAGTTAGTTCACTGTCACCGTGGTCGATTGGCACATAGGCTACGGACGTGTGGTCTCCAGCCTGTACAGAACAGGCGTAGGATATGTCTGTCGTGTAGTCCCTTCCACTTCTAATCCCATGGGCTCCAAGGGCCATCCCCTTCTCCTGAACCGCATATTGCACCACGTCCTTTCCCTTCATCTCCTCTATCTTCAGAGCGGCTCTGTAAGACCCCTCGGCCAATACATCTCCGATCCCTTCCCTAGCAGCGACCTTCTGGGCTAATGCAGCGAAGGCTTTTGCATCGCCCCACTCCAGCTCTATGCCACCCAAGTCTTCCTTTGTTAGGATGCCTCTCTGATAGAGTTCGCCAGCGAACCCCAACAGATTTCCACCCTGTATACCGCAGAGTCCTAGATCATCTATTAGGGAGGAGAGGTAAACATTTTCTTCTGCGGTGAAAACGCCTAGGTTGGTTCCTAGGTAAGCTTGCAACTCATAGTCGGGGTTGTCCCCTATCGCGCCTTTAAAGGGACCCACCTTTGCCATCGCAATTTTCAGACACGTAATTGGGCAGCCGAAGTCGCCCCAGCACCTTTTTATCCAGACTCTCTGCTCAAACCTGTTCACCCCGAAGCTCTGCTGGTCGTGCCACTCCTCCTGCCAGTTTCTAACGGGCTCCGAACTGTCTTTAGCGCCGACCTCGTAGCCCGCGGCACCGGTTCCCCACCGTCTGAAAGCGTCATCGCTGTAACCTTCCTCTGACACTTTGTCTATCAGTGTCTTCACTTGTTCTATGTCTTCCACATCGGGCAAGGGGCCTGTGCCTTTGACTACCAGAGCCTTAAGATTCTTCGAGCCCATCACCGCCCCATATCCACCGTAACCAGCTGCGTGCGTCCATTTCGCCATCACTGCAGCCATTCTAACCTTGTTCTCTCCAGCTGGTCCTATGTAAAGTATTGCTGGCTCTTTCCACTCGCCGTAATCTGGGAATCTTTTTTGGAGGTTTTCTCTTCCCTCTTCGGTAAGCATCTTCAGTGTTTGTTTTCCGTTTTTGCCCCAGACGTGGCTTGCGTCCCTGATTTCAGTTTGAGAGTCCGTGATAAAGAGATAGCTTGGTTTGGCGGCTTTGCCAGTGATAATTAAACCGTCGTAGCCAGCGCATTTAAGCTCTATTGGAAATTCTCCGGCAACCGTCGAACCGACGACGCCGTTGCTCTGTGGAGATTTCCCGGATACGCAGACTCTGCCTCCTGGGAAGAAACCGGTGAGAGGTCCGGTTAAGACCAGAAGGATGTTTTCGGGTCCAAGGGGGTCGACGGTTTCCCATCGGTTACCCAGCCTATCCCACAGAATCTTTGTGGCTAAGCCTCTTCCACCTATGTAATTTCTTAGAACACTCTCGTCAAACGTTACATTCTTTATGTTTTCTGTTGAGAGGTTGACCTCTAGAAACTTGCCCGCATACCCTCGCATCTAGATTAACTCCTCTCCCGCTTCCCCGTATAGGTTGACGACTAAGTCTTGTGTTATCTCCTCGGGTGTGCGCGCGTACAGCTTGTAGGCCCGGTCGCGATCTGACCATCGTTCGTCCGCTTTGAAAACAATTCTGAGGGCATCCCATTTTCCCTTCTGGCAAACCTCAACGCATTGAGGTTTTCCCCCACAGAGGTCACATATCACCGCGTATTTCTCGGTTGGATGGATGTGGGGAACCTTTCCAGGACAGGCGTCGATGCAGAGGCCGCAGTTCGTACACTTCTCTTTTTCAACCAGAACTGCTCCAGTGTCTTTGCTTACCGACAAGGCTCCTACTGTACAGGACTCAACGCAGGGGTAGTCTTCGCACTGAGTGCAGAGGTGGGGGACCTCAGCTCCTGGCACGAGCATGAACACTCGAATTCTAGAAGCCTCTGGCCATATCCTGTTTTCGTGGAATAGTGAACAGGCTATCTCGCACTTTCTGCAACCACTGCATCTTAGATAATCTCTGACGATCCAGATGCGTTTTTGAGAGGTCATCCTTTGTAGCTCCTTAACAGAAGTCTTGCGAGATTTTTATCGGTTCTATCTAAAAAACCTAGCGGGAATTCGCGGATGGTGTGTGATGGATGGGAAGAATCAAGAGAAAATCAAAATTAGTGGATACGGCTAGCAATGGTTTTATAGGCTCTAGCAATTTTGGAGATCCATTTGAGATCATCTAATACAATGTCTGGTTCAGCTTCTTCGAGTTGCCGTCGACCAACTGTGTTTCTCGAAATTGCGATGGTAAAGCATCCTGCTCGTTTTCCCGCTTCCACATCGGCAAGGCTGTCCCCGACAAAAATGCATTCTGATGCGTTGACTTCGAGTTTTCGAGCTGCCTCAAAGATTACATCGGGGGCAGGTTTATGCTTCTTCACTTCATATGCAGTTACAATTGTGTTGAACAATGGAGTGAGTTGAAAATGGTTAAGTGCCTCTAATGCTAGTTTCTTGTATTTTCCAGTAACCACACCGAGCTTAAAATTCAAACTTCTCAGGTTCTGAAGCGTTTCTTCAGCATGAGGATACAATTTAGTGTTTTCGATATGGTGGGCTAAAGAATGCTGTCTATAACAATCGACGTATTCACTTATTTCATTATCCGAAAGAGATGGAACAAGAGCTTGAAATTGTTCTTCTAAAGAAACTTTTCCAACTAATTTAGCTATTTCTTCCTTTTGAATTGAATATCCCTTCAAATCTAACACATGCTTGATGGAATTGATGATGGCCCTTGACGAGTCGATGAGTGTTAGATCAAGATCAAACAGCACAGCTTTGAATTTTCCTCGACGCATCATTTTGTAAACGTAATCGATGTAAGTCAATATCTCACACGGTTCTTTAACATCCTCCCACATTTGAAGAAAGACAACTCTTCCAACCTTGTCGTAGATATCTTTCAGGTGTCTCGTATCATCATCGACATAAAGTATCTCACGTGGTTCCAGCATAACACCTTGCTCACGGAGTCTCGCAAGGATTCGGGCTATTAACAAATGTTTTTTTGGAGTGTTTTCAACCTCCACGAATTCGAAAAATCTGTCTATTTCAAGTAAACGGCTGGCTTCGTAAACGTGTTCAGGCTTGTTCCATGTCACTAGTGAAACAATTAAGTCTCTCTCCTTCAGCCCCCTAAGAAGATCTCTAACCCCGCTGAATAGTCTGAGGGCTTCACCCTTCGCGTCAATCAAAGAGTTTCTATCAACTTTTTTGAAGGGCAGAGTCAGCGATGAGATATCAGGGTGGTCCCATAGAGTCATATCGGCATCAAGGATAACTAGACGAATTCTCAATCTTTCTCCTTCCTCTGCAGCCCTCCTTCTGAAGTCTACTACTGTACGCGTTGACTTTTCCTATTTGGGTCTTAATTGCTTAGGCGTTTTGCGCATGTTTAGCCAGATGAGTAACAGCGTTGCTGTTGCTGATATTGCTGCCGATACTATGAAGCTAGATTCCAGCCCGTATTGAACAACCACCCCAGCGGTAATCAAAGGCGCTATTCCCTGACCAGCATCTACCACCATCAAGTAAAGCGAGTTTGCGAATACGTTTCTAGAAGGTTGAACGTGTTCTGCAATAAGTAGCGAGCCCACTGGGAATAGTACGCCTTGAACTGCACCAATTAGAGCGAATATCCCTATGAAAGCGAGATTATTTGCAGCAATGGCTAAGGCGAAAGAAAATACAGCTGTCAGCACTGTGCCGATGATCATAAGTGTCGGTTTGCTCGCTTTTGCGACTATTCTTCCTATGGAAAGACGCGTGATTGTCGTGGCTGTATAGTAAAAGAGGAAAAGCACAGAAACAAGCTCATCGCTGAAATCAAGCGTCTGTTTCGCATAAAGCGGGGCATAAGCCAAAAGCACTCCGAAAACAATGAAGAAAACAAGATTTCCGACAATAGCAACACCAAACATCCGATTTCGTGCCACACCTGAGATTTTGCTCCTTAAGGACTCTTTCTCAAAAGTCACACCAATGAGCTGCCAGTTTCTTTCAATGGCTGAGATTTTCATGGAAAGAAAGAAAGCCGAGAAAATTCCGACTAATCCCACAAGAGCGGCAAAGTAGAACGTGTTCGAAACACCAAACACAGGAATGGAAAACGTTGTGATGGCTGGTCCAGCCAATAGGCCGAGACTCAAAGCTGCAGTATAGGTGCCAACACCTCTATCTCTTTTGAAACTAGAGATTGTTAGAGTAGCTAGAATCAGAGATGCTGTTCCTATGAAAGCGTATGAAAAACCTTGGGCCACGCGTAGAACAACTAGCATGGTAACGCTATGCGCGGGCGCGCGCGCTGTTAGAGGATAAAGCGCTGGGCAAATAGAGAAAATTACAAAGGCAAAGAGCAGAAAAGCTATTGTCTTTTTCCCACCGGCATAAACGCTTAGGGAAAGTTTCGTTAGTGCGGAAGCGATGAAAAACATTGCCGTTACGAGGCCGACCATTTCGACTGGCGCTTTTATGACGTCTTTCACATAAATCGCTAATATAGGTGCAATTACTGAGGAGGAAGCTATGTAGCTGAAACCCGTCATGCACATAGTCAAGTGCGGCGTTAGCTGCAGTTTTTTCAATAGAGATACGCACGCTGCTTTGAGTTTAGCCAGTTAGGCGGGAATATCTAAACAGGAAATCCCACCACTTCTCATCTCGAACTTTCTCGCTTTCACAAACAAGCTCATGTACACGCTTAGTTATTGCGTGATGCCTCTTCTCATCGCTAATAATATTCTGAAGAATGAATCTTGTACGATTATCCTCGGTTATATCAACGATTCTTTCAAAATCCTGAAGCATTTTACGTTCAATTTCAACATGCTTTTCAATAACCTTGCGGAATTCTTCACTTTCGCTCTTGAACTGTTCTTTTGAAGGAAATTCTAACAACTGTAAAACAGCCTTCAACATGTGTTCATGCTTTACTGAATCTAAAGCAAGCTGATGAAGCATAAGCCGAATTACCATGTTGTCCGTTTTTTTGGCTGAATCGTACAGAAGCCTCGTCGCATTTCTCTCGTTTTCAATCTGTTCCTCAATCATCCCCTTAAACTCTTGCTTGTCCACGGGCAAATTAATCCCTTGAGCCAATTTTGAGCATCAAACCCATTTAAATATTTCAAAAACTAGCCTTAATTTCAAACGCGATTCCCGGCCAATTTTGGCAGACCTATACACGCAGGTTGCTCGCCCATTCACGTTTTCTTTCACCGTGCTCGCAATGTCTTCTTAGTGTAATCTAAAATAGTTTCTCCTTGTTCTTGGGTAATTTTTCCAGACTGAAATAGAGCGTTTACAAGTTCTGAAATCGTTGCCAGCGCTCGAAATTGATAGCCCAATTTTTCAAGATTTTCTTTACCACCCTGTTCTCTGTCCACTACGACTAA
>CAYFXU010000115.1:0-5831 GCA_964347145.1 uncultured Candidatus Bathyarchaeia archaeon | reverse complement strand
CGTTTGGTGTCAACGGGGACTGGTATGCGGGGTTGGCAACGAAGCAGGGAGAATTCTCCCTCTCGATGGGTGATGCCGAAATCGTCAAAACGCATCTTTCTTTTCATTTTCGCCGTGATCTCGATAAGGTCTTCGCTCAATGCTTCAACCTTTACAGACTCGTGTTCGGCGTTGGGAAGGTCGGTGGTGATTACAACTTCTGTGGGGGTGACGAAAACGTTGGTTAGAGGTTCAAGACAACAGGTTTCTGTGTTATAGGTGGGGTGTTCAGCGAAAGACTCCATCAGTTCGTCCGCCAAGACCTCGAATTCTTCCATGTATTCACTCATTACGTCAAAAATTGATCGTTTTCTCCGTCTCTCATACATCAGAGTTCTCTCCTAAACGTATAGTGGAAGGTCGTACTCCTGCGACTTTTTCATACGTGTCATTTCTTGCTGAGTTCGCTTCATTATGTCCCTTGCCTTCAATCGAATTTCCTCTCCCTTCTCAAGTAGTTTAGAAATATCTATCTTAATTTCGGTAATTTTTGAGAGTTCCTTGAGCACCGTAGCTGCTGCCTCCGGATCGGGGTAATTATAGAATGATTGAGCCAAGAGGCCTATAGCTGGAATCTCCTTCTCGGAACTGTATCGCATGGTAAGGGCCTGAGGGCCGACCATGTAACCTTCCTTCAGTATGCTCAGTCCTTTTTTGCTCAGCGTGTCAAGAAGCTTTTTGGTGGAAGCGGCACCATAAACCTTAGGTTCCGTAATGACTTGCCTATTTTCTATGGGGATCCCTCCCATCGACACCATCATCTTGATCTTTTTTGTTTGCCCCCAATCGACAAGTTTCCGCATGACTGTGTGAAGGGCTTCCGCAGGAACCGCCAGCTCAGAAATTACGGCGATGAAGTTTTTGTTTCCGTAGATTCGCAGCGGGGCATGAGGGAGCCCTTCGTGAAGGACGACGACTGGAGGAAGAAGGTCTGAGTCCATGTAGGCAATCTCTTCTAGATCAAGTTCAGATATCAAGTATGAAGTTGCTATGAGACCGACGAGACCGACATCAGGAAGCCCATAAAGCATCGTAGCTCCAGAAGGTGTAGGTTTCTTCTCCACAATCCTAACTAATTCCGACAAAGATCATTCCTCCAACTAAATCTCGTTGACTAAGAAAAAAGAGTTATGGTGACAAACTAAATATCTATTAAAGGGCGAATCTAGTTCTAAGTTGGAGAAAGACTATGGCTCTGGAACGCCTTGGATCCTCGCTGTACGAGGCCATAAGGAAGGTTTTCAAAGCTCCTGTTATGGATGAGGAAACCGTTAAGGAGCTGGTTCGTGATATCCAAAGAGCATTGCTCCAAGCAGACGTCAACGTAAAGCTGGTTCTCGAAATCTCCAAGAGAATAGAGGATAGGGCACTGAAAGAGAAGGTTCCGCCAGGAATATCCAGGAAAGAACACGTAACAAAGGTGGTCTACGAAGAGTTAACACGTTTTCTAGGCGAAAAGCCAGTCCCGTTGAGAATAGAACCCGGGAAGAGAAAAGTCCTCATGCTCGTGGGAATCCAAGGCTCAGGCAAGACTACCGCCGCCGCAAAGCTAGCAAAACACTTCCAAAAGAGAGGATTAAAAACAGCGCTGATCTGCACAGACACTTATAGACCCGGAGCCTACGCTCAACTACAACAACTAGCAAGGCGGGCAAACGTTCCAGTATACGGAGATCCAAAGACAAAGGAATCTTCAAAAATCGCCTCGAGAGGGTTGAAGAGATTCAGCGGTCATGATGTTGTCATTATCGACACCGCAGGCCGACATAAAGAGGAGAAGAGTCTAATCGAAGAAATGAAGAAAATGGAAAAAACCATAAAACCAGACGAAGTCATTCTGGTCATCGATGGAACCATTGGGCAACAAGCCTCCGTGCAAGCGAAAGCATTTCACGAAGCCACACCCATAGGATCCATTTTAGTGGCAAAACTTGACGGCTCTGCACGGGGAGGAGGCGCCCTTTCAGCGGTTTCTGCCATCGGAGCGCCCATAAAATTCATCGGCACCGGCGAAAAAATCGGTGACATTGAACCTTTTGTTCCATCCAGATTTGTCGGCCGACTATTAGGCATGGGAGACCTACAGAGTCTAATTGAAAAAGTACGCGAAGCAGAAGTAAAGGTGCCTGAAAGAAAAATGCGCGCCTTTCTAAGTGGAAGGTTCACCCTCACAGACATGTACGAACAATTCGAATCCATGAAAAGCATGGGACCGCTGAGACATCTCCTGAAAATGATTCCGGGTATGACATATAACGTACCTGAAGAGATGATGGAGATGGCTGAGGACACCCTTAAGAAATGGCGAGTAATCATTCAGTCCATGACTCCGCAAGAGAGAGAGAAGCCCAAGACTCTCTCAGCATCCAGAATTCGAAGGGTGGCTCGAGGATCAGGCACCAAAGAAAAGGAAGTGAAGGAGCTACTGGAACGATACAACATGTTGAGAAAGATGATGAAAACCATAAGAAGGAAAAGGTTTCCGTTTTTTGGAAAGGGGCTTCCCCTAGGCCAATGAGGAATCGGGAACTCAATTAGATGCATGTTGAGAAAAGAGGAAAACTCTTATGGGGATGCTCAAAAAGGCGCAAAAAATGCTTGAGAAGCATTCCCTTTGCAACCACTGCTTAGGGAGACAATTCGCTCTATTAGGCTACGGACTGGACGATCAGAAACGAGGCGAGGCTCTCAAACTCCTCTTAACTATGAAGGGGCATCAGCTAGCACTATCTAGGAAGAGAGCTGGTTTTTCACTCCTCAAAACCTTGGCGACAAATGGAGCTTTCGACATGGCCGCTGAGATACTGAGCAAGATGAGAAAAAGGAAGGGGAAAAAACAGGAATGTTACCTATGTCAGGGGCGATTTAGACACCTACCCGGCTTGGTGAACAGCGCATTGGAGAAACTGAAGGCCTACGAGCACAACACATTTCTCGTTGGCGTGGAATTGCCAACTAACGTGGAGGAAAGGGAAGACGAGTTCAAGGCTGAGTTTGAGGTGAGACATGGAGAAAACATGCGGAACGAGTTTAGTCGCGACATCGGAAAGAAAATCTACGAGATCACAAAAAAGTCAGCTGAATACAAAAAACCGGATGTCGTGGTGCTCGTCGACCCCTTTACGGGGCAAGTCAATCTTCAAGCGAACCCGCTCTACATGAAAGGAAGATACAAAAAACTAGTTCGCGGAATACCCCAATCAAAATGGATTTGCAGAAAATGTAGAGGAAAGGGATGCCCAAGGTGCAACTGGACCGGAAAAATGTATGCTGATTCAGTTGAGGAAATCATTGCAGAACCAACGTTAGAAAAAACAGGGGGAGAGGATATTTCATTGCACGCGGCTGGACGAGAAGACGTAGATGCTCGCATGCTGGGACGAGGAAGACCCTTCGTTGTGGAGGTCAAAAAGCCTAAAAGGCGGTTCGTAGATTTACGGGATCTCACGTATGCAATCAACAAACAGGCAGATGGTAAGGTCGAGGTTTCAAATCTTCGTTTCGCCAGCAAAGATGATATTAGAAGATTGAAGAAGGCAGAGTCATCCAATAAAGTTTATAAGGCAATCGTTGGGTTTGATAGAAACGTTTCGGATGACGAGCTGAAGTCTGTAGAGAAAACCCTCACAAACGCTGTTGTTCGCCAACAAACGCCCCTGCGTGTTTTGCATAGAAGAGCAGATCTCGTTCGGGAAAAGTACATATATGAGACGAAAATAAAGAGGTTGACGCCGAAACGTGCAGAAATGAAGATACGTTGTCAAGGGGGGCTCTACATCAAAGAGTTGATAACCGGAGATGAAGGTCGAACAGACCCCTGTGTGGCCAAGATCATTGACGCTGCGGCTGAACCTGTCGAGTTAGACGTCTTGGACGTCGTTATGAGGGAATCCTGAAAATGGGAAGGAAAGCGAAAGGATATCGCAGGAAAACTCGTCCCCTTTTGAGGAGAAAACCTCGGGAACGGGGAAAAACCGGACTCAGCAAGACGCTTTACCAGTATGCACCAGGACAGAAAGTCGTGGTCAAAATTGATCCCAGCGTCCATAAGGGCATGCCTCATCGGAGGTATCATGGAAGAATCGGCGTAATAGCTAATAAGAAAGGCGGGAGTTATGTAGTGAACGTCACTCAGGGGAAGGCTGTTAAAGAGATAATTGTTCGCCCCGAGCATATAGTACCACACGTAGAGGGATGAGTGTGTCAAGAAAAGCCTCAAAGAAACGACCCCTCACGATTCCGCAGGTAAAAGAAACCCTGGAGGCTATCGGTGAAGAACGATTAGACCAATTCCAGAGAAGGTCGCTTGACTACGCGGCAAAGTTTTCCAAAGTCGATCCTAGCATGGCAGAAACCCTTGTCAACAAGCTCGTGGAGCAGTTTGAATTGGAAGAAGAAGAGGCTGTTCAAATAATAAACTGCATGCCAGAAAGCATCCAAGAAATCAGGGTGTTTTTGGCTAGTGGTCGCAAAATAATGGAAACTTCTAAGCTGGAAAGAATATTGGCTTTTTTGGGCGAGCATAGAAAAAGGGAATAAGTACTTTTCTAAACTATTTATTATCAGCTCCGGCGGGGAAAGAATGGAGAAAAGATACGAAGAATACGCTTACGTTCTCGACTATCTTCCTCATGGAAGACCTGGAACCCGGCCAGGGTACCGAGCAGGCGCGCTGGTTCAAGTCGTTGGAGAAGAATACTTCACCCTCCTTGAAGCAATTGCGAAAGAAGGCGGGGTCCTCAAAACCTACGACAGAGTCTACGTAGGGAAAGACGCCCGTGAGAAAATAACCTACATAATTGGTCGGATAAGCTATGATGAATTAACAACCAACGCCAAGATGGAACTCTCTGCCGTTGTGGAGAAAATAGTGGTTAATCGCGAAAGCTGGTTCGTAAACTTCTTCAACACAGCCCAGGCCATAACGCCTAGAATGCATGCGTTAGAATTGATTCCGGGCATTGGAAAAAAATATATGTGGCAGATTCTCGACGGAAGAGAGAAAAGGTCTTTCCAAAACTTTGACGATTTACAGCAACGCGCTAACATGCCCAACCCGCCGAAACTAATTGCGAAAAGGATTCTGGAAGAATTAGCAGGCGAGAGCAAATACAGACTGTTTACGAGAGCGCCCTAGTGACAGAAATATGAGTCTTCTTCAAAGATGTAGGCGCCTTCTTCGCCTTTACAGCTTCTTCCCCAAGAAGCACCTTGGACAAAATTTTATGGTGAACGCTGATCTGCTACAGAAAATGATATCATATGCGTCTATAGCTGAGAATGAGACTGTTTTGGAGATAGGAGCAGGGATTGGTTTTTTAACTCAACTTCTTTCCCGTGAATGTAGAAGGGTTATTGCGGTCGAAGTTGATTCAAAACTGATAACGATATTGACCAAGCAGCTTCACGATTTGGAAAACGTGGACCTAATAGAAGGAGACATACTCAAGGTTTCTGTTCCTCCGTTCAATAAGGTTGTTTCTACCCCCCCGTACTACATCTCATCTCCACTTCTGTTCTGGCTTCTCGAAAGGAAATTTGACTGCGCAGTATTGACTTTCCAGAAGGAATTTTCTGAGAGGCTCGCGGCTTCGGTGGGCAGCAAGGACTATGGGAGATTAACCGTCACCACCTATTACCGAGCCGAAGCAGAGCTTCTGGACTACGTGTCCAGGGACATGTTCTATCCCCCACCAGACGTAGATTCTATGATCGTGCGTTTAAGGCCGAGGAAACCCCCCTTCCAAGTGGAAGATGAAGAAACGTTTCTTGAACTCGTGCGAACACTCTTC
>CAYFXU010000114.1:0-5841 GCA_964347145.1 uncultured Candidatus Bathyarchaeia archaeon | reverse complement strand
GAATCATAGGGTTTCTCCGTAGTTTCCCGCAAGCCAGATGAAGTCATCATAGTCTACGTTGCCATCTCGGTTTACGTCAGCGTCCCGATTGTATAAGGGGTCTCCTTCACTCGTTCCGTATGCACCTGCAAGAATGATGAAGTCATCATAGTCCACATGAAGGTCACCATCAATGTCACCTATGAGTGTAATGACGAAAAATGCAGATAAACCCCATCCTTTCCCATCCCTTACAACATACAATCCAGGATCCGCAGGACTCTGGGTAGATGGGTTGTACTGGTCCCACGTGATAGTATCATTTTCCCCTGGTTCTAATGACCAAAGCAACCACTGATAGTACATAGGAAAAACATGTTCTTCTTCTGGATAAGTATATACTCCCCAGGCTGGATATCCCCCAATACTCACAGTTTCAGCACCGACATTCTTCAGTATGATCGTAACATTTTCGCCTAGAAAGTAGATGTCCCTATCTGTATCCAATAGCATCTGAGCAGTTGTAGCGCTGAAAGATATACTCTTGACATCAACACCCCAAGCCTGGAAAATGAAAGTGTAGTACCCATCTAATTCTCCAAGGTTGTAGCTGTGCGAAAGTGTTGTTATCACCATGAAGCTATATCCTGTCCAGTCCCAAATCTCCGAATCAACCCAAATTTCACCTCCGTCCCTTACAACCGTTCCCCAGTCTGAAACCATGTATCCACTATCAGGAAAGGTTATGGAAACATTGATGTACGAAGTTCCATTGGACATCCACAACTCTAAATCAACCATTTGGGAAGAAGGAACATAAGGAACCCACTCTTCTAGCGGCGTCAAGACCAGTTCAACATCAAACGCCAACATCAACATGCCCATTAGAAGCAGTGTCAGCATTATTCCTGTAGTTAATTTACGGTTCATTTCAACTCCCTCCGCCAGCATGCTATTAGAGTGTCAATGCTGCTTTTAAATTTTGAGAAACTTTCTTATATGTGAATTACATCCCATGTCATTTCACAGAACTGAATCATTTATCACATGCGAATGCGAGTGGGCAGTAAAATCATGCGCACTCGTTCTGGTGGATCTGGGCACGGCGTGACAAAGCTAATCAAAAACACATGTGCGCGCGCGCATCGATTTCACTTTCATCTGAGACTCCCTGGGACCATAGAATATTTCTCTACTAAATGCTTATGAGTTGCGGATTCGTTTTTTATACCCCTTGCATGTCGTGACCGCGTTGACCAGAAAATCCGATAGAGCGTTAGCGCTCGGCATCTCAAAAATAGACAGTGTTTTCCCAGGTTTCCAAAGGAGTGACTTCGTGGTTTTGTTTGGACATCCAATATGCAAGACGTTATCGTTTCTTTTGAGTGCGCGATGTCAGTTGCCTCTCAGGAACGGAGGGCTGAACTCTAAAGCTATCTATGTTGACGGTGGAAACACTTTTGATCCCTACAGTGTCTCGGCGATAGCCCGAGATCATGGCTTAGAGCCAAAGTCTGTGCTCAAGGACATCTTGGTTTCGAGGGCCTTCACGGCATATCAGCTGACCGCTTTGATCTTTGAAAAACTGGAAGATGCTCTGAAACGATCTAGGTCTAAACTGGCAATCGTTTCGGACATAACTGGCTTGTTTCTCGATCGAGACGTGCCCAAGAAAGAGGGGAGGGACCTCTTTATGAAAACGGCAGCGTATCTATCAAAACTCGCCTCCGAAAGGGGGACTACTGTTGTGGCTTCATGTTTTCCGCGACGTCATTCGAGCAGAAGCATGTTTCTGGAAACCGTTTTGTTTGGAAGAGCAACCACCCTCATAAAGCTGAAAGAGTTGAGAGGTGTTTTGAAATTCGTTTTAGAGAGTCACCCCAGCCTCGAGCCTTTTAGCATCGATTTTCCCTCAAATGCGGTCACGATAGACATGTTCATGGAGGATCAGCTAAATGGGTAAAACGGTTCCTTCGTACCGTCAAGCATTAGAGAGCGAAATTGAGAGGTGGAAGGGCTTCCGAAAGGCCTTGAGAGCCAAGGATTCTGAGGCTTTCGATCGGATGATGAACGCTTGCAGGATGTTTGCGTCTGCGGGGAGCATGGCTACGAGACCGATCTTGCTTGAAGCAATGTTCATGTCGATTGTGCTTCACCAAGAAAAGAGCCTGATGGAGATCCGACAGAGGCTTGCCAGACTGGAAAAACAACTTGGCCAGCCTTGAACCGCTTCGAGGCTGGTTACTTGACGTATATCCTTCCAATCCCGGCGAAATGACAGTCTGGATCATAACGGAGAGCGGCGAACAGGTAAGGCTCACGGACAAGTTCCAACCCAAGATTTATGTTTCTGGAAAGATGGCGAGTCTGTCTAAGCTTGTTGAGCGCCTCGTAACCAGTAAGACTGTGGCTAGCTGGCGATATGTCGAAAAGTATGCCGATTTTATGGAAGACAAGAAGTCGAAGGTGCTGGAGATAACCACGACAGACTGTCGTAGGATCCTTTACTTTGCCCGTAAATTGATGAGGCTGGGAGGATATCACAAGTTTAGGCTTCACAACGTGGATGTTCCCGACGCTCAGACATATCTTTATGATAGGGGCATTTTTCCGCTTGCTTTTGTAGACGTCGTGATTCAGGGTGGTAGGCTTGCTTACTGGTTGTCGGATTCCGTGGAAAGTGTCGAGTATATGGTTCCGCCTCTTCGATTGATGAGAATGCAGGTGAAAATAGCCGCAAAGGGGCTTGTTCCCAACTTTAACGATGCGATCGGCTCCATTGTCTTGGAATGTAATGGAGAGAGAGTAGTCATTGATGACGCAGATGAAAGTGAAAAGATTCTGAGAATGGTTGAAGAGGTCGCGGGGAAAGACCCTGACATTATACTGACTCGAAGGGGAGACTCGTTTCTTTTTCCCTATCTTGCTCGTAGGGCGCTTGTGAATGGAGTTCTCAATAGACTGGTTCTTGGAAGAGAGGACGTTCCTCTCAGAGCCAAGAAGAAGCATGGAATTACGTTCTTCTCCTACGGAAGGGTCTACTTCAAGGCTCCTGCGCGCAGGTTATATGGACGTATCCACGTCGATGAGGCAAACACCTTCATATATTCGGCTTGCGGACTCGATGGGTTGATTGAGGTCGCGCGGACTTGTAGGGTCCCTCTGCATAGAGCTGCAAGAGCTTCGATTGGAACAATCATGTCGTCCTTACAGCTCTATCAAGCTACAAAAGATGACATTCTTATCCCTTGGAAAAAGAGGGAGCCCGAAGCGTTTAAGTCGGCGTGGGAGCTACTGGTGGCTGACAGGGGAGGCTTCATTTTTGAGCCCAAGCTGGGCATACACGATTGGGTCGCTGAAGTCGATTTTTCTTCCATGTATCCTACCTTGATGGCTAAGCGGAACATTTCAGCTGAGACCGTGCTTTGCAAATGTTGCCCCCACTCGAAACTGAGGGTTCCAGAGCTTGGATACAATGTTTGTGAGAAACGGGAGGGCATTGTTCCACGAACCTTAAAGATGATTTTGAAGAAGCGAGGCACTTACAAACGCCTCAGGAATGAGGTTAAAGATCCAGAGTTGAAGCAAATCTACAACCGAAGACAGAATGCTCTGAAATGGATTCTAGTGACCTCTTTCGGTTATCTGGGCTATAAGAATGCGCGTTTCGGAAAGGTTGACGCTCACATAGCCGTTTGCGCGTTTGCCAGAGACGCTTTGCTTAAAACAGCTCGTATGGCTGAGGAGAGGGGTTTCGAAGTGGTTCACGGCATTGTTGACTCTCTGTGGCTCAAAAAGAAGGGAGCTTCTCCAAGAGATTATGTTGAACTCTGCAATACTGTTTCCAAAGAAATTGGGGTGCAGCTGAACGTTGAAGGCAGGTATCGATGGATTGTGTTTCTGCCGTCCAGAACGCATGCGGAGGTTCCTGTTCTTAACCGATACTATGGAGCGTTTGAGTCTGGCAAAATCAAGGTTAGGGGCATTGAGGCGGTGAGGAGAGATACCCCGCTCTTCATCAAAAACGCTCAGATGGATATGATAAAGGTTCTTGCAAAGGCTCCAAACTCTGAGGCGTTTGGGAAAAGGATTCCGGATTCGGTGGAAGTCTTGAGAGGATACGTGGAGAAACTGAAGAGAAGAAACGTTGATGTTCGAGATTTGATTATTGCGAAGCAGCTATCGAAGCATCCGGAAAGGTACGCTCACGATGTTTTTCAAGCCATTGCAGCTAGACAGTTGTTGAAGGAGGGTATAGAAGTGTCTGGGGGACAGACGGTTCGCTACTTGATAACTGATGCTGAAAACAGAAGACCAGACAAACGCGTCAAGGCTGCTGAACTGATTAATGCTGAAACCAGGTTTGACGCTGAGAAATATGTGGAGATGCTGATTCTTGCGGCAGCTAACATTCTGAGTCCGTTTGGCTATACTCAGAAACGATTAAAAGATCATACAATTTATGATGAAAGGCAGACGATGCTTAGGCCCATTTTGAGAACAACGTAATGCGCGAATTTATGGATTCCGATACTTCTATCCACCCGACCTTTTTCCAACATCGTTTTTGTTTTTGAGAGTAAAACACAATAGCACATGTTAGAATTTTGTTTGTGAGAGTTGTTGAAAAGTTGAGCATTGGGGTCGAATCGAGAGCCGAACACAGAATGGTAGAGTTGAAATCGAAAGTCGACGGTCTCGACGTTGTTAGGAGAAAATTGACTACTATTGGAGCCCAGCCCGTTGGAATGTTTCGGCAAACAGACGTCTATTTCAACGTCCCAGAAGGAAGGTTGAAGTTGAGAGAAGTTGAGGGTAGAAACAAAGTGGAATTGATATATTATGAAAGAGAAGACGCTGCAGGGCCGAAAAGAAGCAGTGTCTTCATTTTGGAGATCCATGAGGCAGAGGTTTTCAAGAACTTGCTTCAGAGACTTCTCAAAACCAGCGCTATCGTAGAAAAAACTAGAGAAATTTTTCAATATGAAGGAACGCAGATACATTTGGATAAGGTTGAGGATCTTGGCTACTTCGTTGAATTTGAAAGAGAAACTTCCCTTGACGCACACACGATCAAGAGAGATCTGCAGATTTTGGAAAAATTGATGGAAAAGCTAGAGTTAGACTCAAAAAATCTGGAGAAACTATCCTACAGCGATCTAATTCAAAGAAACTAGGAGAGAACGGCGTAGAACACGCTATACCTCTTCAGTTTCACCTTTACCCGAAACAAAATGTAAAGCCTGAACCACGTTCTTGCCGATTCCCAAGAGGCAAACGAGGACAAGCATAGCTAAGATCACTCTGAGGTCGACCATAACGTTCACGGTTGCCCCTTCAATTGGCACATCCATGGCTACGATGCCTTCGTTCAAAACGTAGATGAAGAATATCATTGTGGCCAAGGCTCTGGCAACGCCTAACACGTATTGATAAACGGTTCCTGAGGTGAACACGCCTAGAACGAGAAGAATAATGAACACCGCTGCGAATATGCTCGTGACCGGTTCATGCCAAGGAAAGAAGGATTCGTATGGCTCTATTAATACCGATAGAAAATAGAAGGGTAGGTAAGTGATGACAACTAGCAAGGCCGCTTTGATGGCTCTTGGCACAAACTTCCTCGCAAAAGTCTTGGTTTGTCCTTTCTCAACCATACGGCATCACGACAGGACCTGTACTGAAAGTGGAGGTTTCAAAATAGAAATGTACTTCACCGCTTCTGGTGATCATTGAAAAATCAACAATGATTTCCACTGGATCATTGTAGGCAGAATGTGACTGCACGTTCAGGTCCGACATGCCGAAGCCCAAGAGCTCGTCATTATCGTTATAGATTTCAACCTGCATAAATCCGTCTAC
>CAYFXU010000113.1:0-5881 GCA_964347145.1 uncultured Candidatus Bathyarchaeia archaeon | reverse complement strand
GATTGTTTTAAAATTCTCAATTTTTGGACGAGTTTTTGGATTTAAGGCTTTCGCCTCATTCATGATTAATCTTTGTTGAATTTTACGCTTCTAAGGTTTAGGGTTTGTGACACCACTGCGAGTGGTGGTTTTGAAGATAGTGCGCGCTTGCCTTTTTTGTGTTTATGATTTGGCAGATTTTTTCTCACAACCGTATGTAACCAAGCAATCTCATAGGAATCTTCATGGCTCATTGCACACGATAGGCTGGACTTGAGTGCGCACGCGCATGGTGACCTTGCCAAAGGTCTCTAGCTTACTCGTCTTTTTCCTCGTTTGTAGAAGCGGTACCAGTTAGAGAGAGCTAGCTCCTTCACACCCTTTCGGTATTCGGGATAAAAGGCTGGGAATTCGCTGTACCCTGCCGCTTCTCTTTCGTTGAACCCTTTCCGAACCAACTCCTTCATTATAGAAGAGGTTGCTTCGAAAAATTCCAAGTATCTCTTAGCCTCTTCTTTACTGCAAAGAGGACCATGACCCGGAATTATCCTTTTGATGTCCATTTCAACCAGTCTTCTGAGAACGTCTCGCCACGTTTCAGGGTCAAAGGTTCGATCACCTGCATAGAAGAAGGTTTGGGCGAAAATGATGTCCCCAGAGAAGAGTATCTTTTCCTTGGGGAAATACACATACGAAGAGTCTTGGCTATGCCCGCCTGCATGAACTATTTCCACCTGCAAATCCTGGTCTTCAAGGATTAGAGTGTCTTCGAATGTCCGAGTTGGCTGATATTTGCTGGTTCTCTTCAACTTCTTATACGGTTCACTGGCTATTATTTCGCAGTCTTTGAAAACGGGAATTCCCAGTGTGTGGTCAGCGTGGTGATGTGTTATCACGAGCGTTCGAAGTGGTGACCGTATTTGAGATTCCAAGGAAACCCTGAAGGCCTTGGCGGTTTTCTTGGAAATCGTGGAATCTACCACAACTGTGAAGTTTGGAAGTTCAATCGCACCGATATTTCCTTTTCCTTCGCCACTTGTATCCGAATAAACATGGTCACTGATTTTGTCTGCCCGCGTGCATATCCCACATTATCTGTTCTCACTGAGCTTTCATTTTATGTTTACCGGTGAGCGAAACACGGCCAATGCGCAGGTTCACGAGTCTGTCTCTCCCTCAACGGAGAATACGTTGGTTCGCTGGGCTTAAAACGGTTGCAGCACGAACCGCTCAAATATGAGAGATCCCTGCCTCACCAAACCGTGTTCACTATGTGGCCGCCGGATCACCGGAGCCAACTGGTACTGCCCCCACTGCAAACTCTGCATCTGCCTTATGTGCGGTCTGAACATGCGTGGATCCGACTGTCCCATGTGCACGCGAAAACTCGAGTAACGTTCAGTTTCAGCTTGCTTGATGCTCACGTTCAGTGAGAGTGGTTCTATTCCTTCTTCTCCCGATTAGACATGCATGCATGCGCGCATTTTTAGGGAAATTTCGGATGAATGAACTGTAAGCGAAGACTATTCCGCGAGCGCAAACGTCTAATTTCAAAGGTGAATTCGCACTTAGGTAACTTGACCCGATCGTAAAGCACAACATGCGTATCTGTTTTGCCTTTAATCAAAGACGTACCCAAGAATGCATGTTAACTATTTCTATAAATATCGTCCTTCAAGAGACGATACGCTCTAGTTTCTGATATATTCTGCCAACGCCTTGAAATTGAGGTCAAGACGGTGACCTTGCATGGATGGAACAAGCATGTAGTCAGGCGCACTGCCTTCTAACATTGCTTTACTAATACGGGATTTTTCCTATGCGCGCACGCGAATCTCACCGTTTCTCGTGTCTACTCTAGAATTATGTGGCTCTTGTCTTTGCTTAAACGCCATTTTCTTGGTGTATGATGTCCTTGATGCCACTCCTCTAACGCTGTTAGCTTCTTGTCGGGAACAGAACACTTTCGTAGGCCACTTTTGCCTTTCGGACCTAATTTCAGGGATATCGCCTCGTACGTTTTCTCTAACGCTTTGAGTCGTTCAGCTTTCACCACGAGCTACACCATACCTGCATGGTCTGAAGTTGCATTAATAAGTTAAGATAGAAACATCTCATCCTATGCGCGCACTAAAGAATAATATGAAGCATCCAACTCGATAATGTTGCACAGGGGGAGCCCTTTTGGAGGATGTAAACCAAGAAGACAGTTTCAGGGGACTACTCTTCGAGCCAACAGTTGAGAGTGAAGTCGTTATTCTGTTTAGCTTGATGATTCCATACCTTGAAGAAAGATTTGTAATCGACCGATATCCAGATAGTTTTCCTGACTGTTTAGCGAGACGCAACGGGAAGGAAACATGGATAGAGTTTGAGACTAATGCTTCAAGCTTCCGGATCCATAAAAACGACAAAAATCTTGAAAGATGCAACTTGCTTATCTGCTGGAAGAACAACATTCGCGGAGAAACAGAAAGCAAAAATGGAAAAGAACTGCTGAGAGTTAGGGGACATGAGGTAGAAATTATAGCTTTGGACAGAGTCTACAATGAATTACGCGAAAAGAGCAAATGTCCAAAACTAATAAAGAAAGGAAAAAGGCCCTCCAAAGGTGGCGCAGACAAAGAAAGATTCTTCGAGCAACTTGAACAGGAAGTCAGGATAGGAGACCCAGAGAAGTACAACTGGATAAAGGCACTGTTCGACTGGGTAAGCCAAAAGGAGGATTTTGAGGTAAGATGGGGTGGCAAGAAAACCTTTACCATGCGATTCTTTGTGAAGAAGTGGGATAGGGATCCCATAGGTATTGGAGCAAATGGTATCGTAACCATTGGTTATCAAGCTAATCCCTCGCTCTCGTCTTGTTGGAAACTTCCTTCAGTAGTGGAAGATATTTTGCGAAAAATGTTTCACCATGACAAACCAAATATAAAAGGTAAGCCACCAAAGTGGCCCTCTGCGCCTCTTGAAACTCCTGCTGACTTTGAGAACATTAAGAGGGCGCTTGGAATATTGGCGGAATATTCTTCTAAGGGCCATGGGTTAGAATACTCGCGCGCGCGCGAGTAGCGTTCAGCCTTATCTTGCTTGATATCCAGCTTGACTCTTAATTTGAACCCAAGAAGTTCATTCTCTAAAGAAAACTGTGGGCGCGCAAGCTTATAATTGCCCAGAGCTAAATGCTAGTTCACACAGGGATCTGGAGGTTCCGGTTTGCCTTCGGTGAGACCGCATGATTGGGGAAGAACTAAACTGCGGATGCTCTCAGTCCCCCAACATGATTCCTTCAAAAAAGAATGCAGGAAGATCGACCCTGAGCTGGACATTGTGCTTCATTTCTATTCAGGTACACGTGAATTTCTCCTGCACAGATTAGTCTTGTTGACTTGGATAGGAGAGCTGGAACTTGCAAAGAAACTCTTGGAAGAAAATCAAGGCTATTTTTGGGGATTGGATCTCGAAGAGATCTTTTTCAGAATTCTAATATGTGAGCAAGATTTGGTTGGAGGGTATAAGCACCCAGAATTCTATGGTTTTGTCCAATACATTCTTTTGCGTGAAGAAGACGCTTTCAAGTTGAGCACGACACCGCTATCTGAACTCTTGAAAATGGACAAGCCACATTTTTCATCTGTTGACGGTCTGATAGAAGTGGATTTCGAAAAACGTGAACTTGAGAGAATCGCGAAAATGGTTCCAGAAAAGTATCATGGAAAGTTGCGTCTGCCGTTGATCTTCTTGAAAAAACAACACGGACACGTTCAATCGTACAAGGCTTTCGGGACCAAACTGGAGCTCTTACTGCTTCAAAAACTCCTGAAACTTACTGAAGCTCAATGGAAGAACTACGCTGAAGTCGAGGCGAAGAGAGAGTATACGAGTATTTCCATGTTTGGGAGGCGCAAATTCCAGACCATCTACAAGATCCTGCCGGAGACTTCGTCAACATGGCTGAGCACAACAGACGAACACCCTGACCTATGAGTTGTCATAACAACCCAATGCGGGGGCTAGTGGTCTGCTATGAGGTTTTCCATGACGAGAATTGCCGCGAGCCCGGCTGTGGGAAACAGCCAGAGGGTGAACTGGACCGCGAACACCACGGCGATCCACAGGTTGGGTGCGGACGTGACGGTTTGCAGGAGTAGCCATCCGTAGTGCAGGTGACCCGGTATCCAGAAGCCGGCGGCGAGGATGACGGCGAGGGTGCGCAGGTTCACGATTCGGTCTCCCTACAACGGGGAATACGTTGGTCCATTGGGTCCCTTTTCCCTATTACGGCGGCTGCAAAGGGTTTGCACGAAATCTTCGTGTGATTCCTGCTTCACAAGTAATTGTGATTTCGAATTCGTCAAGTTCTTGTATCATTGGCCATTCGATTTCTGGCAAGAGTCTGGGGTAGACATCTCTTTGTTCTCCAACCCTGAGAACGTCAATAGATACCGGAAGAGATAAACCGTCAATCTCTGTTTCAACAAAATATGCGTCTCTGCGTCCAGTGTTCTGGATGATTACGGTGAAGTACTCAGGTCCCCGCCCAAAGAAAACCACTTCGAAATCAGGTTTCTTCAGCGAATCATCATACCAAGCATAAATGACAATAGCCAAGAGAACCAAGACTATCGCTATGCCGACTCGTTTCTGCATCCCAAGCCACCTTCTTTGACTGACAGGTCATTTCAAGTTGTATTAGAGATTTATGCAGAAAAGTGATAGTGAGTTGTCTGTCAACTTCAGGCTCAACGGTTGTCATCAGCCTTCTGAACCGCTGCCTACCAGTTAATCAAGTTGTTTCGCTAGTAAGTCTCAGGTTGTCATATCAGTTCTCTTGCGCGCGCGAAGAAGACTCCTCAGGATTATTCGGCTTCATCTTGCTTGACATTCGCAACAATGAAATTGTCGGAGTTACTGCAATTGCCTTCGATAGAGAGCCAAATATCTATATGTAATAGTCCAGAATTTCGATAGAGACTTGGTATATCCGTTCTAAGTAATTCAATACGTCTGTAAGAACTTCTGCCTCTCTTAATTGTTGAGTAGGCTCAACTCCTCTTAGGCCCGTTGTCCACATAATCATCTGCATAGAACTGGTTTTGCTTCTCAGGTTCTCTATGTTTGCAGTTACGTTTTCTATCATTGTTAGAACGTTCTGGTCGAGATTTTGTTCAGTTACAGCTCCTGTCTGGTTTCCAGAATAAACCTTCCAGAGAGCTTCATCTAAGTAGAATGTTACTCCGGATACCCAATAGTACAGGTCTTTGCCATGTTCAAAAATGTTTATCCCATCTGAAAGTATGCCTTCAAACCGCTTTGCCCGAGAAGTATGAACAGTCGCATCTTCAACATCAATGTTGGTTTCTGCTTGTACGAGAGTGTTTTTCACCAGTTCCATCTTGCTCAACCATCCATTCAATGCTTGAACTCTCATGTCATTTATGGTTGCCTGCATCTGGGGAAGAACGATAAAGTGGTCATACAAGTTCAGTCCAACAGAGATGATGAGAACAAGAGCAAATAAGCCCACAAGTAACTTTCTTCTTTGTTTAGAACGTAATGACAACATTTTTCACCTAGCTTTAATTAGCCTTTCAAGTTGCATTAATAATTTAAGGAGTGTTGAAGACATACGTGGATGATGGGGTATCTGTGTGATTGAATACCTCCCTGATATCCTTCAGGTTTCGTTTCCGCTGGCGGTTGGGGTGATCACTATCTTGCTTTACAGGACCAGTCAGAGATCTGGGTTGGCGTTGATTAGCGTTGGCTTTCTCGCAAGTGCGGTCCCGGGCTTTGTGAAGCTGGCTTTGGGAGGACCAGATTGGCTCGTTCGGCTGCGGGATCAAGGCTACACGGCGTCTCAGGTTGGATTGCTCAACTTCCAGTTTTGGATAGTAGAAGCAGC
>CAYFXU010000112.1:0-5902 GCA_964347145.1 uncultured Candidatus Bathyarchaeia archaeon | reverse complement strand
GGCGCGCGCTCTCTTCTTGACTATGCCGAAACTACGGATTGATAAAGATCGATTATTTTACCTATGTTTCTTTCAAAAGTGAACTGAAGCCTCTTTCTCAAAACGTTTTCACGTACCTTTTTCAATAGGTTCTTGTCAGACAATTTGTCTGGCAGCATTTCTACGTCTGCAATGACTATGCCAACCCCATGTTTTTCGATAAAAACCTTCTGAGCCTTATGAGGAAAGGATATTGTGGGTAAGCCGCATGCAAGGTATTCCATTGTTTTGTTTGGCAATGCAACGTCCATGTGTGGTTTGTTTTTCGCATCGTTAAATCCTGCCCAACCAAAGTTATAGCGCGTTATCTCCTCAAACAATTTCCTTGGGTCTAAATGACCGTGGTAATGAATGAAACTATTTTTTTCAGCCAGCATCTTGTAGTCCAAGTTTGCGTTTGCAGCGTAGATATGAACGTGCAGTTGATGATTTGCAATACCCTCAAATATTTCTCTTAGATCGTAGTGGTCACCATCAAAACTTGCTAGAGTGCCTTCATAAACAATGTGTACTTGACCATCCCTCTTTGACAGTTTCTCCTGGAAAGAGCCGGGTAACATTTGCATTGAAGCATAGTTGTAGAACACTAGATCCATCTTCGATCCATACTTTTTCTGGACGTACTCACACAACTCATCGGAAACGTGTATTCTAGCGTCGCATTGCTCGTTTGCAACCCTCTCATTCATCAACTGCTTCTTTACATCATTGCCTGAATAAGCACCTGGAGAGTATGGTGTTTTTCGGAGGGAGATGGCATCCTGATTCTCGTGTATAATTGGTACGTCATCCACGGCTCTTATCGCTGAAACAGTTAGATAGTCGGGGGCGTTTTGGCTGTGTATGAGGTCGATGTGATACCTATCCGTTGCGCTCCTGATATCTTTCTCCAAGTTCTCTGGGTCTAGCTTAACGAACCTCTTGAAGTATTCATCACCGTATCCATAGTATCCAGTTAAGGTCTTGCACGTGTAGCCGTGGATGATGTCGACATCAAATCCTACGCTTTCAAAAGCCAGTGCGTACTTCAAACTTCGTATGCCGGGCTGAGGGCGGAGGAATAAAACGTTCATCAATCATCCCTGCTGAGTTCGATTGTCCTTTGTTTTGAGGCGGATTTTAGAGCGGCTTCGGCTATATGGAGAGCCCTTAAGCCGTCGACACCCGTGACTATCGGTTCTTTGTCGTCGGATATGCAGCGTGCAAAGTGTGTCAGCTCCAGCCTGAGAGGTTCCTCGTAATGGTTCCGCATTTGGGTTTCCTCTCCGGTATCAAGGGTTATTTCATGGGTGAGGTAGTTGAGGGACATGGTGGCTTCGCTTCCCGTCGCTCTCAACCTTCGAACCTTGCGGGGGGTCAGCCAGTTCGCTTCGATAAAGGCTGTTTTTTCATCTTCAAAAGTGAGAATCATCTGGGCGTAGTCTTTGATTTTTCTATGGTTCAGGTTGCCCGCGTTTGCGTAGACAGCTACCGGGTCTTCGGCAAAGATATGTCTCATGACATCTATGTCATGGATGGCTATGTCCTTCACGACTCCCACATCTCTCCTTCTCTCCGGCCGCTTCGAAAGCCTCCTCGCCGTGGCGGAGACGAGTGTTCCAATCTTTCCATTATTGATAGCTTCTTTGAATCGTTGAACTCCATTGAATCTCTCGATGAAGCCCACCATTAGGCGGAGATCGCTTCGGTTGGCCAAATCAGCGATTTTCTCTGCCTGTTGGACGTTGCTCGCCATAGGTTTTTCCACCAACACGTGCTTTCCCGCCTCCAACGCCCTGAGGGATTCTTCAGCCAGTTTAGTTGACCAGACGCATATGCTCACGGCCTCCACATCTTCTCTCTTCAAAAGTCTCCCGCTGTCCGTGTATCCCTTCACGCCGAACTTCTCAGCGACAGGTTGAACTCTCTCAAGATTCAAGTCGCAAACAGCTACAAGCTCCGTTTCAGGCAACTCATTGTAGACCCTAACGTGGTTTTGGCCCCATGAGCCTGTTCCCACCACAGCAACTCCTAGCTTCCTCATTTCTGATCGTCTCTTCCTTTAACATTATGCCTTTCAAAGCGAAGCGTAACTATGTCTAATCGGTTATACTTATATCCCCGATAATAGGTCTATTTCTCTCACCGATAAGACAAAGCTAATATGTCCCGTGCAAATATAAACCTTGTGAAACGTCTCTTATAGTGGCGACTAAAGTGGCTAGGAAGGTTGTTAGGGTAATTTACGAGCCCAAAATCATCAGGGTGATGGCGGATCCCGTGCGTAGAGAGATATTGCGTCAACTGAGGCATGAGCCACAAACTCAAACCCAACTCGCTAGAAAGCTGAATCTCGCCAAACCATCGATGAAGCATCATCTTCAGATGTTGCGCAAAGCGAGGCTTATCAGAGTTGCGTGTACCAAGGCGGAATCCCACGGAATACTCCAAAGGTTCTATGAACCAACCTCAAACCTGTTCATAGAAGACTTTGAGAAAACGCCTCCTCATCTACAAAAATACTTTCTTCAGTTCCACATAGAACGGTTGCGTGGCATGCTGAGCGTTTTCCAGCTTATCAAGAAGAAGCGGGGGGAACTCATCAAAGTAACCTCCGATGAGCTTAAAGAGTTGGCGCAGGAAATTGCGAGGCAAATGGCCAAAGTTGGAAAAAGATACGAAAAAACGGGACCAACCATAAACAGGGAAACGCTACTCATAACAATCTACAGCGAAGCACTGAAAGAGGTTATGGTCGAAAGCAAATGGAAGGACTTTTTTGATCGCTTTCGCGACTGAGAATACGACCCTAATCAATTAACGGCGGTATATGTAAGTGAATAAAATTGTTTGGGCTACGACCATAATCGTGATCATTGTAGCTATGGGGGCAATCACCTATTTCGCAGCGCAATGGAACGTTCTCCAAGAGCTAAAGATTTTAGATTTTGTCACCTCAGAAAACATGATTCTGGCTTTGAAGGTGGTCATCGTTTTTGTCGCAGCGATCGTCGCCGATCGAGTGGTTGGAAGAGCGATCAAGCGGTATACTAAAAGAATTGGATTAGTGAAGCACATAGAAAACATATTCAAAGTGATGGCGCGAATCGTCATCTTTGCCGCAGCAATAACCATCATCCTCCCAATATTCAAGATAGACACCGGCGTTATTTTGAGCCTCTCCGCCCTAAGTGGCGCCGCCATAGGTTTCGCCGCCACACAGACCGTTGGAAATTTCCTAGCTGGGCTGTACATCATGATATCCAGACCCTTCACAGTATCGGACTACGTGAAGATAGGGGACGTGGAAGGCCAAGTTAGGGAGATAACGGTTAACTACACAAAGATCTACATGCCTACCCACAATCTCATTGAAATCCCCAACAGACAAGTCCTAGACAGCCGAATCTTGAACTACTCCAAAAAGGATATAGTTGACTATACGTTCAGGGTTGGCTTCCCACCCACCCTCCCAGGAGACATTACAAATACGGACTTGATGCAAGATTGCATTGCTCCGGTTATCAACTCCTTCTACGAAAGACAGAAGAAAATGTTTGTGAAGAAGCCTGAGCTTACCATTGCCACAGACTACATGGGTTACATGGGGAGTGTCGGACTGGACAGGCTTCAGAGAACCTTTGCTGTGAGGGTTTTCTTTAAAGAGAAGGACGTTGAAGCCTTCTATGACTTACAACCCCAGCTTCTACACGGAATAATCAAGAAGTGGGACGAATATAGTAAAAAAGTCAACAAAGACGTGTAGTTTAGGGAGCCTTAACTTCCTGACCGTTTCTTTCCAGGCTTCCGCGCCTGAGCTGGGACAATTCTCCAAGGTCACTCCTTCTTCGCCAACATTCTGAGGACCACGTTATTGCCTTTACGAATTTCTTTTTCTTCCCTCGAAAGATGCTAGTGTACTTCTTGATTATCTCTACCAGCTCTTTATTCTTTGGGCTGGCGATTGCCCCCACCATTCTGCTGTCTGGCATGTTTTTAGGCTGAATCTCTCCAGCCTCTTTTATGAATTCGTAGGTTTTCCTTTCTATTTCAGTTGAATCTTTAAGGTTCAAGCTCTGCACCTGCCCACAAACGCACGCTCTGACATTTCACAACATCAAATGTTCGAGGCCGAAGGCGCAAGAACATGCAAATTTTGCAATCGCTGAAATTCGCCTCTATATATCCTTTACCAATAATTATTAAAAACATTAAAGAGCGCATTTTTGGCACGTCTCTCATGAAGTGGCTGCTTACACCCTTTTATCTACCAAGGTATTTGTTCTCAACTTTTTTTGGCACTTAAGGATCAAAAAATTGACATTCTTGCTGAAAGGATACGAGACTAATGTATGTCTTGATGTTTTGAGCATATTAAATGCAGTAATGAGAGATTATTACTCAATATTAGTTTGTCAAGAAGACCATCGACAATTTCATCAGTATGGCTTTTGAAGATGTGGGACCGGGTATCTGCTAAAATAGGATCTATCCTGAGAGGGGAAAATGACCCTAAGGAGGATGGATTTGAAGCCAGAATGGGAAACACGAATCTGCGTTCCTTTAAGGTAGACTATAGTGTGGCATCTTCAGATGCCAAACTCGCGCAGGATAGCCTCAGGCTGATGAGGGTGGAAAGGGATATTCTCAGTCACGCCATCCATCGCCTTTACGAGGCCGAGGCTGACGGTGAGATAAGCAAAGGTGAACTCGAAAGCCTGATGAACAATTACAAGGAACACATGGCTCAAGTCAAGAACACTATTCAACACGATCAATCCGTGGTGGCACTATATGACCTAGAACGTATACAAACTGACCTCATGGCGATATTCAACAAGCATCTTGACGATCTAAACAAGAAAACAGAGGAGCTGAAAGCCCGCCTTAGCATAGAACCCGCTCCTAAAATTCTAGCCAAAAAGAAAAAGGAGAAAAGACGGAAAAGAAGAAAGAAGAAGCGTTCTTCAGCAACTGAAAAGAGCGAAGTTGACAAGAGAATCGAGAAAATACGAGCAGAGATAGACAAAACCTTGGAAAAGTTAGGGAGGATAGAGGCAAACACTTAAGACTTTTGCACTCGGACCCTAACTCTTTTTATCTCCCATCGATTCAACTGCGCGCGCGCGATGGCAACATCTACGATTGCTGTCCAACTGATAAACAGGTCTAAGAAGCTTTCAAATACATTGACGTGCGTGAATTAGAATTCGATTTCTCTCTCGTTTTTCAAGGTAACAAACCATCCACCCAAAACGCGGTTGTGATGGTCGATGATTTGTTTTGCCGTGAAATGCGGAGAATCCCAAGTACTGTTCGCATCCTTAACTAAGGTGACGTCGTAGCCGAAGCTAGATGCACGGCGGCAGGTGGTATCTATACAATACTCTGTTTGCAGGCCTGCGATGACCAGTTTCCTGGTTCCTCTAGATTCCAGTTTGCGGTGCAGGTTGGTTTGGTGAAAGGCGTCCGGCGTCTTCTTTTGAATGACTATGTCTCCTTCAACTGGTGCCATGGAGGGATGGATTTCCCATCCTGGAGTGCCGTATTCATCAGGATCGCCGCTACCGCCATTATTTTGGATGTAGACGATTGGTGTCTGTGTAGAGCGGGCTTTAGCGATTAGGCTCTTGATTTTTTCGAGGAGTTCATCCCCTTTGTATATGGGGTTAGGTTCTGAGAAATTCCCTAGTTGCATATCGATAATTAACAACGCAGTGTCATTCATGTTCTTTCGCGTCTCTGATTTTGAAGCCTCTTTTCAACATTTCACGGTTGGCTTTTCCCGCTTTTTAACTGACTTTAGCTTTTGCCCGCAACTCCGAGTTCTGTATGTGTTAGAAGCCTCAAAGCTTCTTCTTCGGTCATCTGAGGATTTTGTGCC
>CAYFXU010000111.1:0-5907 GCA_964347145.1 uncultured Candidatus Bathyarchaeia archaeon | reverse complement strand
AATGTATTCTGACTATCTCAGCCTTTTACGGGTAAGATGAAACCCACGTTTTTCAAGTTGTTGAAGCAGTTCATCCGGTTCTGGATCCCATTGACCCAACTTCCGGCAAATGTGTTCTGTCCAGCTATAATTGTCATAGGTGAATGTTTCCTTGCGGTTAGCTTGCAAAGAGATCTTCGCTTTTAATCTTCGGTAGTAGTCTTGAGCAAGATATCCTTCATCCATCTGCTTCATTGCTTCTGAAACTATGTTTTCATTCAACTTCGGATATTTATCTTCAAAAAGAGTGAATTCCAATGGATATCTCGGCCGTGGCGGTGGGTTTTCTGCGGGATAACCCATAACCAGCTGTACAAGAGGGAAGACTCTCTTAGGCAAGTCGTACTTTTCTGCGATCTTGTCAGCTCTCCATAGGGCACCTCCAAGAAAGCAGCTTCCGAGTCCTAAGCTTCTCCCTGCAACAACCATGTTCTCCGCCATCAATGCGGCATCTTGAATTCCCAAGAGCATTAGGGCAAGGTCATTCATGACAAGCTTCCAATTTCTTCTAGCCATGATGAGTTCGAATTTATGAGGGTCGAGACAGATCGTAAATAAAAGCGGTGCTTTGTAAGGGTTCTGTCCCCTTTTTCGTGACAACAAAACACTGTAGCACTGATATGCAAAAGGCGCTTGTTGACCTGCTCTCACAATTGCCTTTATAACCTCCTCAGAGGGCAATTCATCTGTATACTTTCGGATTGATTTGTGGGCAAGTATAGTCTGAATGACAGAATTTTTCTTCATAACCTGTACATCCCAAACGATGTCAGAGTCTTCTCCGGTGATGTTTCGAATCTGAACATTTTAACTTTTTGTGCGCGCGCGCCCCGTGGCATGCACCCTTTTGACATTTAAAGTTTGTGTAACTCTAGATCCATAACGAGTTCAGCCCGTATTGCATGCATGCGCTGTTGTCTTGGTCGCGCGCGAAAGTCAGGCGCAACATATTTTATTATGCGGAGTTCGAGAATATTAGCTGGGATTAACTTGGCATTTGGATACCTAATATTTTTATCCGACGATGAAATTGCGCGTGTCCATGAAACAAGTTTGAAAATACTTCAAGAGATAGGAATAAAAGTTCCAAGCAAGAAGGTGCAGAGCCTGCTTGCTGAAAACGGTGCAGAAGTGAATGCTTCTCATTTGAACGTGAAGATACCAAGTTCCCTAGTAGAAGAAGCAATTGAGAAAGCACCGAGAAAAATGGTTCTATGCGGAAGAGATGAAAAATTCGATCTGGCGCTTCCCACCACTGATCTACCCTTCGTTGCCCCAAACGGCTGTACCGATTTCATGAATGATTTGGAGACTGGCGAGAAGAGAATGACTACCTCTTCAGATTTGAGAGACTTTGCAATTCTGTGTGACTATCTGGATGGCGTTGACTTTTTCTGGTCCGTTTGCGTCCCCACAGAAATCCGACCTCCCCTTCAATATGTCCACGGCTTTGCTCTCGCCTTGAACAATATCCGAAAGCATATTCAGTTTCACGCCCTCAGTGCGGAAGAAGCTAAATGGCAAATCAAGTTGGCGTCTACCGTCGTTGGTGACGAAGAGAAGTTGAGGAGAAGACCTATATTCTCTTCAATGAATTGCCCTGTTGCCCCACTTGTGTTCGAGAAGAGATCATCTGAAGCCATGATCGAGCTAGCCAGAGCTGGAATTCCGGTTGCACCCATGTCAATGGCTTCAAGCGGCGTCACAGCTCCCGCAACGATTGCTGGAACGTTGGCCATAGTCAACAGTGAGAGTTTGGCTGCCATGGTTATTCTTGAATGCGCCAACCCAGGCGCTCCGATGATATACACTGCAGAATCGTCCCCAGCAGACATGAGAACAGGCGAATTTGATTACTCTGCACCAGAGTCTGTTCTGATTGGGGCTGGTGTGGCTCAAATGGCAAGGTTCTATGGGATTCCTTGTTATCCGACTGGAATAGGAATGGATGAGACTCCTAAGGATTGGAATGAACTTGTCTCTTTTTCAAAAAGCCTTGTCTTTGATGCATTGAGCCGTGGGGATATCACCTCTGGTTTTGGAAGTCTTGAAAACGCTGAGGTCTCCTCACTAGAGCAAGTAGTTCTTGATGTTGAAGCGTGGATGCATGCTCGCGCATATCTGCGTTCCTTCAGAGTTGATGAAGAGACCTTGGGATTCGATGCAATAAGCGAGGCTGGTCCAGGAGGAAACTTCCTGGGGCTCAGGCACACGTTAAAACACTTCCAACAAGAAATGTGGCTAAAGAAGGAGCCCACAGTTCTTGAACCTTCAACTACGGGCTCTCTTCTTAAAAGAGCAAAGGAAAAAGTCAAGCAGATACTCTCTACACACGTAGCCCCATCACTCGAAGAGGAAGCACAGAGGGAAATAAGCCAAATCCTCCGTGACTGTGAAAAGGAAATGTTGTAAGCGCGACTCTACTTCTCTAGTCTGTCATTGAATCCTTCTTCAATAGGAGACAACTTCTTCGAAACATCAATTTTTTGCAGGCGCGAGTGTCGTTCGCTCTTGCTGTCGCGACTATGGACTCAACACAAGATGGCTTGAGTGCTACCTTAACGGGTTGAGCCGAACCTGGATTCCAGTATTCTCTTGAACTAGCAGTATTCAGCTACTTTTTGATGAGTTCGAAGCGCCTTCATGTCATGCAATATGTTTCTCATATGTCACGTATTCTTGCATGATCTCGAATCCAACTTTTTCATATAGTGTCATGGCTCTTGTTGGGTTTATGTCCTCAGTGTCCAACATGGCTTTTGTCATCCCCTTGGCTCTAAGTGTCTCTAGGCCCTGCAGCATCAATCTAGTTCCAATACCCTTTCTTCTGTGGGCTTTTAACACTCCGATTCCGCTTATACGTCCACTTTTCACGTTCTTTTCAACGTTGTATTTTTCGTCTATCCCTACACCTATGTAGCCCACGTTTTTCCTATCTAGTACTGCGAAGAAGAATTCTTGTTCTTTTAGGTCCCGATTGTTCAATACGGATTGGCGAGTTTCTTCAACCGTTTGGGGACGTTGAAGTGGATCTTCTCTAAAGCATTCGTTAATGAGCCAATTGAGCGTTTCTATGTCTTCTTTCACATCTCTCTGAAGCGATCTGACCGTTACCGTTTTGTTTTCTCCTATGTTGGACTGGATGTCTGCTAGGTTGATTTCCATGTCGATGGTTCTATAGGCGAACGTGAAGCCTCGTTTCTCCAAAAGCTGTATACGATCTCTTCTTTTGATCCCAGTCCATGTTTGTATCAAGTTCATTCCGCGTTTCTCAAGATCGTTCATGGCAACTCTTAGAAGTTTTTCTTCGACCCCGAGACCGCGAAATTCCGGGACAACACAAAAATCATAAATGAAGCTCCGCTTCTCTTCACTGAACCTGTCAACATGAGCATGCACCGTGCCAACGGGTTTTCCATCAAACTCAGCGATAAATCGTCCTTCAAAATCAAAATCTGGACTTTCCTCGCGCTTGCGCATCTCCTCTACACCAAGGCTCCTCCACCAACTTTCATATTCCTTATAAGCCGAGTTTAATACGTCAACCCAAACTGGCTCATCAACATCCCTCACGAAACGCCGAATATTCAACACAGCTTTCCACCTCCAACCTTGCCTCCCTCTCATCACTCCCACCACTTGGCTAACTACACTTGTATCTGCGTGCGCCCATGAAGAGAGTGTGAAGCCAGCAAAGCCCTCTCCTAGAGTAAAAACGAGAATTAAGTAATATTTAAGGATTTCTAGCCAAAATGCGAGAGAAAAAGCCTTATTTTCAATGATCAAACGAAAAAGAACGCCTACCGCCTTACACTGCGGAGGCCCTGAACAGAAATGGGATAATACCTCTCATAGACCTCACACCCTCCGCAAATCCCCCTTGCGTTGAATCGAGATAAAAATGCTTTGGCATGCATGGTTCAAGTACAACCCTTCTCCAACCTCTTATTTCTCCTCAGTCTCCACATTGATTGCAGTAGTCCCATTCAACGCTATTTGTTCTCAACATTATCGATTCTGAAACGCTATCTGTCGAGGGAACTAGACAATTTTTAATTTATTAAATTTGGCGAGCGCCAAAATAGATTGAAGGAGTTACTCGGTTGACTCATCCAATTCCATTATGCCAAATGTGTTGCCTTCAGGATCCTTGAAATATGCCATCCATCCTACTCCCGGAACAGGATGCTTGGGACTTGTTATTGTTCCTCCATTTTCTTCGATTTGCTTGATGTATTCATCAATGTTTGTAACTTCGATAGTATTGACTGTGTTAGGCTCATCCTCAGTTCTTCTTGATAATCCACCATCAATTCCTGGCTCATCTTCTTCTCCGGTTGTAATCAACCAGTATTCTACTGGTCCTTCCCACTTCACTATTTTCCAACTAAACACTTTCTCATAGAACCTTATAGCGTTACTAGGATTGGTTGCACTAATTTCAAAATGGTTGACTCTTGGCAATCAATCACCACAACTGAAATTCCAAATGACCTGCTCAAATATGTTTCTGCCAATCATAGTCACATTCACTGCACCCACTATGCGCGCGCATTTTCAGAGAAGAATACCAAGTGAAAATAATCCATCCTTTATCGTATTAGAACAAGGCATTAGTTAGGAAGAAAGGCTGAAGAACTATGAAGTTAGTAGGTTATGAGAGGGCGTGAACTGACTAGGTGATTTGACATGGATTTCTGTGATAAGTGCGATTCCTATATGATTAGGACGAAGAATGGCTTCCTGTGCCGAAAGTGTGGAAACTTGGTTCATGCTACAGCGCAAACGAAAATCATGGGGAAAACAGAACATTCTGGTTCAATTTGCATAGTTGATAGTTCAGAAGAGGGGTATGTGAAAGTCTCTCAGGTATGCCCAAAATGTGGAAATGGAAAAGCATTTCAATGGTTCTCTGGAATCTCAGGTGAACACGCAGGTGTCAGAAGAGAAAGAACGGTGAAACACTTTAGGTGCACGAAATGTTCACATTCGTGGAGTGAGACTTCTTAGGCGGCTAAGCGCACACCGTGTTTCACATGAGAATGTTCAGTTTGAATAGGTCATCCAAACTTGATATCGTGTTCACGTTCTGATCGTGGACGTCACCATTACGATCAATCAAGTATGCGGCTAGGCCGGATTTTCTAGCTCCCTTGTAATCTGCTTCGATTTCATCTCCAATGAAAACAGCCTCTGAAGGCGCAGTATTCAGCTTCTGTAGGGCGTAATGGAAAACTTCTACGTCTGGTTTCATCTTTCTCAAAGTGTCAATTACAACTACAACGTCGAAGAAGTCTTGGAGACCTACCTTGGACAATATCTCCTTCAAGTCACTTTGCAACCCGTTTGTTACAACTCCTATCTTCAAGCCCCTTGCTTTCAGCAGTGGAAGCGCTTTTTCAGCATCTGGATAAAGGGTTACTTCAGAATAATCCCACCAATGAGTTGCGATGTATTCTGCCAGTGTCCGAGTATCTGTGTCGACTTGAAGATTGTTTAGAATTCGCACATTCCATTGAACCCAAAACTCGTCAAGAACCGTCGCTAGGTCTCGAAAATCCAGTCTCTTTTCTGCTTCGTTCCTTGCTTGAACTATTTCCCTCACAGACCGATTGATTCCTCGATGTTTAAGTATCCTTTCCATCACTAGAGGAATCTCAGTAGTTTTCACTAGTGTACCTCCCAAGTCAAAAAGCACAGCTTTTACCCGATGTTTGCTGGATTCCATTTTTCACAATAAGTGAGTATAGCCCCCAATTTAAAAATGATAGTGCTTTTTGTCGCATTTTGCGATTCTAATAGCGTACGAGTACAGATCAAAAGAGGAGTTGATACGGTATCTCTCCTTTTTCAAGTGCTCGCGCGCGC
>CAYFXU010000110.1:0-5930 GCA_964347145.1 uncultured Candidatus Bathyarchaeia archaeon | reverse complement strand
AAAACCTTTCACCTTCCTAATAAATATCTTACCACGATTCTGGTTGGAGGTCTGTGTTGAAGAAAAGAGAGTGTCTGTAAATATCTGCTAAATTGATGTTGCATACATCACAAAAAATCGCAACATTTATATATTAAAACATTCACTCTGCTTAAATACGGCGGGCCAGACGTACGGTTTCTGACTCTGACCATGATGAAGAACCACGACAGTGACGGTTTTCTCGCCACAAAGATCATCGAGGGATAAGACACGCAGAAGAAAGAAACCCCGCAGCGAATCGCGGAAAAGTGCCCTGAATGCGGTGGCACAAACCTTGTCCACGACTACGACACAGGAGAGACCATCTGTGGAGGCTGCGGTCTGGTTCTTCACGAACAGATGATGGATAAAGGTCCGGAGTGGCGAGCTTTCACTCAAGAGGAGAAAGCATCTAGAAGTCGCGTGGGAGTGCCTACCTCCTATTCTGTCCACGACAAAGGGTTGTCCACGGCTATAGGTCGCGTGGACCGCGATGCCTTTGGACGCAAACTTCCTCTTTCCACTAGGCTTCAGATGTGGCGGTTGCGGAAATGGCAGATACGGTCTCGGGTTCACTCCTCTGTGGATCGAAATCTCGCTCAGGCCATGGCGGAGTTGGATCGTCTTTCTGACAAGGCCTACATTCCCGGGCCTGTAAAGGAAAAGGCTGCGGTCATTTATCGGAAGGCTTTGGACAAGGGTTTGGTGCGTGGCAGATCCATTGCGGCCATCGCTGCTGCTTCTCTTTATGCTGCTTGTCGGACTACTGGAACTCCCCGGGCGCTTCGGGAAATAGCTGAATCCAGCTTTGTAGATAAGAAGGATGTGGCTCGCTGCTATAGGCTTCTTCTTCGGGAGCTTAAGGTTCAGATGCCCATTGCGGATCCTCTTACTTATGTTTCTAAGATTGCTGAGAAAACCGGCATATCTGGCCAAACGCAAGGCCTTGCAATAAAGATCCTTCATGAGGCCAAGAGAAGACGTGCCGCGGCCGGCAAGGATCCCATGGGCTTGGCGGCGGCCGCTCTGTATATTGCTTGCCTTCAGAGAAATGAGAAGAAGACGCAGAAGGATATTGCTGAGGCGGCTGGTGTAACGGAAGTCACCGTTAGGAACAGGTACAAGAGCTTGAAGCGGCAGTTGGGCCTAAAATTGCCGGATTAGCTGCTTTCTTCTTCTTCCAGTTCCATTGCCACGGGACCCCTGTAGCCGCATTTCTCACAGATGTATTGTCGCGGCGTTATTCCATACATTCGGGGATACGTGTCAAGGCCGCTGGAGAGTTTGATTTCGGGGCTGCCGCACTTGGGGCAAAGCTTCAGAGTTGGTTTTCCCAATTTCTTGTGTTTTAGTTCCTTGAGTACTTCGCGGAGATTTTTGAAGGTTCCCATGTTTCTTCGCTCTATTTGGTCATTGTATTTCGACGTTTTCTTCAGGATACCCCAAGTGGACAAGGTAGGATCTGACCTTGTCTCGGTGGTCGCCTTGGAGGAGGATTTCGTTGTTTTTTGCTGTTCCTCCGCAGGCGCAGAATGTTTTGAGTTTTTGGGCTAGGCGGCCGAGGTCCGCGTCTTTGTCGTTGATGCCGTCGATGATGGTTACTGCTTTTCCCCATTTTCTTGTTTCCAAACGTACTCGTATGCGTTGTTGTTCTTTGCTTATTTCCGCACAGACACAGATGTCTTGAGGTAGTCCGCAGGTTGGGCAAATTTCAGCCATTATACTCAATTAAAAGAGATTATGTGAGAACTATATAAGATTTTCAATTTAACAATACGTGTTCACGTGTGGACCTTCTCTGAGCTACCTATTGTCTTCTTAAAATATCTGCGACGCAGGTTTTGACGTTAGCAGTGCATTTGGGCGAATCGTGTCACAAATAATGCTTGAGCTGTTTGTGGCCCTTCGTGCCGTCTCTCTAGCGAAACAAGGTTTTCAACGCGTTTTCCGACTTGTCGGCGTTTTCTGGTTGCAAGCCTAGCTTGAATGCGCGCGCTACATGACTGAGCGGTTTTTTGAATAGAAAGTTCGATTATATTTGTATCGCGCGCGCGAATGTTGAAAACAAGACTTCGGATTTCTCAAATGGAGAGTTTTTTGATCTGTTCCAACACGAATTGCCGGATTTCCTTTGGTTTCGGAAGTCTTGCAACTATTTTCCCGTTTTCGATCAGAGGCTTTAGCATTGGTTGAGTTTTCCCTCTACATTTTGGGCATTTCGGTTGAGAACCGTCGGCGGGCAGCACCGTGTCAACTAGGCATTCTGGACATCTCCAGACCTGCTTTTTTCCACCCAATTTGCCGCGTTTGGCCACAAGTTTTCCTTCAAGCTCTACGATGTCCATGGCGAAGTCCACGGTAGGTGCATTACTAACAGAGGTTCCAACACCAAAAGCCTCTGCGCCAGCTTCGCCGAGAATCCTAACTTTTTCTTCGTTGAGACCTCCGGAAACGAGAATCTTGACGTTTTGATAGCCCCTCACGTCCAGTTCCCAACGAACCTCCCGAATGATTTCAGCGAAATTTCCCTTCCTTGACCCAGGGGTGTCCAGGCGCACGCCATAAAGACGTTCCTTCAACGCGTCGGCAGCCATTATCGACTCAATCTTCTCGTCATAATAGGTGTCCACCAGAGCTACTCTAGGGACATCCGGTGAAATAACCGCATCAAAAGCCTTCCAAGCCTTAACCTGATCCCCAAACACAATTATGAGGGCGTGGGGCATCGTCCCCGTAGGCTTCTTTCCAATAGTTTCGGCTCCCTTCAAACTGGAAACGCCGTCGAAACCTCCAATATACGCGGCCCGGTCAAGCATAGGAGATAGAGCCGGATGCATACGGCGGATTCCAAAGGCCACAACAGCCTTTTCACCAGCGACCTTCTTTATTCTCGCGGCCCGCGTCGCCGCCCCAGAAGCCTGACAAATCAAACCAAGCATAGGAGTCTCCAGAACACAATATTCCCCGTAAGGACCAACAATATACATAACGGGTTCTCTTACGCCCCTATGATCGGTGTAGTAGAAAACGCTTCCCTCCGGCATCGCATAGACGTCCACCGAGCGTCCTCCAAACAGACGGGCTTCCTCCTCGATTCCGCAAAGGATTCCCCAAGGCCATCCGCTTGGAAGCTTTCCAGCGGTAACCTCTGCTAACGCCCTGAGCCTATCCAGCTTTTTCGCTTCAATAATCTGCTGGGTTCGGGAAAAATAGACATCAGTGGTCTCACCCCTCCTGATTTCTTCGTCAGTTGCAACATGAAAAAGACCCATGTCATTCATACTCCTTACCCATTTCTTTCATAATCAAATCCTCTACGTTAGTGATTTCACTTCCATAAATTGTTTTCATGTATTCAATCCCAGATTTTTGAGCCTCCTCGCTAAGGGCTCCAACACAATCTTCCGGAACAATGACCCCGTATGCTCGAAAGAAAGCATCAGCCGCAGTGTTCTGAATACACACATTGGTGACCAAACCAACGAGCACCAGCGTGTCAACCTTGAGTTCCCGTAGAAGCAGATCAAGATGAGTTCCAAAAAAGGCGCTGTATCTCCGCTTCTGAAGAACATAATCGCCTCCCGCAGGCTTTAATTCTTCGATGACCTCTGCCCCCTTCGTGCCAATCAAAGCATGTTGCGGCCAAATTTCAAACTCTTCATCAACGCCGGGCAGATGAGCGTCATTCGTGTAAATTATAGGGATCTCCTTCTTCCGAGCAAAGTCAAGGAGTCTTTGAATGTTGGGGATGATCTTCGCAGCGCTTTCACATTTGAGGGTGCCAGTTACAAAATCATTTATCATGTCCACGACGACTATCGCCGTTTTCACGAGATTTGCCTCCAGCAAATGTTATATATTTAGGTGAAGCAGTTCTTTAAAAATTCAATGTTTAACATGAAGTTTTGACTCTAAGATATCAGTGGCAGAAGCTGAACGTATCCTACCTCTATGACCGCAGCCACAAAGAAAATTGAGTAGATAGCTGCAAGTCTTTTCAAGGTCATCTTTCTCTTCAAAGTTTTGTCTATGGTTTGGAATATTCCGTATCCCTCAATGATCGCAATTGGGGTGCTCAAGAGAATAACTAAAGCCAAAGTGTTTAACAACACGTGACCACGCAACAGCATACTCGTCCTAAGAATACTTATGAAGATGATCATGGCCGTAAATACAAAGGCAAACACTCGAGGACGCTGAAGCACTACATATTCGATTTTTCGTTTAGGCATGAAGGTCAAGACAACTCCAACATAAAATGTCATGCCGAGCAGGATAAGGGAAACAGCTAAAACATTGTGAACAAACACGAGCAAAACGGCCAAGATCGGATTTGAGAAGACATATCCCAAATAGTTGAAAAAAGAGATGTTCCCAAAATACGCAAGGACAAGACACAACAGGAAAACTAAACCAAGCATTACTGTTCTTCTTCTTGCCTCATCCAAACTTTCACTCTCTCTGAAATTGAGGCGGCTCACAGAACCAATAATAGCGCCAGCCACTCAAAAAGCACGAAAGTGAATCCCACGAAAATGGCTAGAATAAACAAGATTACAATGGACATGACTACAGATATGATTGCAGCCAATATCCCTACGGCAAGGGCTCCCAACCAACCTGTCTCATAATAACGCTTTATCAAAAGCAACCAAACAAGCAATGAGAGAACCGCACCAATCAATGGTGAAAAGAAATAGTTACATATGCCGCTTACAACCGTCCCAAGAAGGGCTATTACAAAGGCGTCGCCAAACAGGGCTCGTCGTCTACCAACCACAATGACCCCGGCAAAATAGAACACTAACGTCAGAACAATCATGTTCACGATGATAGCAACCAAGGAATAGACTAGCTGATATTCTGGAGGAATCTGACCCAACCCATTTTTCTGTACAAGATCAACTATGACAGCAAGAAATGGCGGTAACTCCATGTATCTCACCAGTTATGCCTCAACCGTATTCTTGGTTTTTCAATAAAAGGTTTGCTCGATGTTTTTCACTTTATTGCCTCTCTTCTTATTTCAAAGATAACCGTTCCGCCTGTGGTGTATGGAGGCCCAGGATCAAGGCACTGAATGTACCCAACGTTTCCCTCCTCCCGCGCGAGACCCAACTCTTTGAAGCCGACTCCTCTACCCAAAGCGATAACCAGAGACAGGATTGAACCAAGAGCATGTACGCATAGAGCATCGGTTTTCATGGAAATTATCTTAGGTCCTTCAATAACGGCTCTGTCTCCAACCTCAAAGACAGGGCATCTACCCCGAATTTCCTTAACGGTTATTATGAGACGGCGGATTGTGTTCAAGATGAGAACCTCACGTTCAGCAAAGTCTGTTCCCGTTAATATTTTCTCCCATTAGAAAGAACAGGTTTTCAACGAAAACGCCTTATCCAACATCAACGCTAGAAGTAATGGAAACCTCCCTTAATATAGCAACATTTTAAAGGGGCGTTGTGGGAAAGTAGGACTTTGATTAGGAAGGGAAGAATGAGGTTTATGAAAAGGCGACGCCCGGCCATAATCGGCGTTGGCAGAACCAAGTTTGGTGAACATTATGAAAGAGATCCAGAAAAGATGGTGGAGGAGTCTGGACTTCAGGCGCTGCATTCGGCGGGCGTTGAGCGAAAAGATTTGGACGCCTGCTACTTTTCGGATTACTTTCTTCAAATCACAAACAAAATTGGAATAGAAGAGGGTTTCCTATCCGAGCTTCTGGAGATACATGCCCCCATGGAAAAGCTGAGGTCCTTCAGCTCAGCCCTTCTCAACGCTTGCCACGGAGTTCTATCAGGAAAATACGGAATCGTTCTTGTGGGCGGCATGGAAAAAATGACTGATCGCTGGGACAAAATCAGAGATGACCTCATGCTTCTAGAAGACCCGTGGAGCTATTATGCCGG
>CAYFXU010000109.1:0-6027 GCA_964347145.1 uncultured Candidatus Bathyarchaeia archaeon | reverse complement strand
TTTTCGGCAGGAACTGTATCCAAGGTCCTCCGCCAGCTTGTTGAGATCAATGTTATCACAAAGGGAATAATCCCGGGAACCCACAAGCATCTCTACACAATGGATCAGCCAACTGTAGTCTTCTCACAGTTCTTTCTGCCAGCCAGAAAAATCCTATCGAAATGTGAAGACGAGTTGAAGCAAACAAAGGCACATCTGATAGCTCATGCCTCGGAGATGCGAAGAACTAAGGGTTTCAGCGAAATGCTTGCAGCAGTCACTCTGGTACAGCGCTCAGTGAATCTTGTTTCTACCCTAATCGCGGAAATGAAAAGAGAAGCGGAAAAGCAAGCGAAGAAATAACGTTTGCGCTGTTTGGTGCAAAAAAGGGAAGATTGGCGGGTGATCTCTCCATTAGTAGACGGTTCAAGTCCGGCCCTCGGCACCACAGAACTTCCAGAAAAGAACGTTAACTAGGAATCTCGGGCTTTCTTGTGGGTTTGAGGTTTCGCACGCGCGCACATTAGACTATTAAGTTTAGAATGAAACCCTGTATGTAAAATATCACAAGGTAAAGGAGGTGATGGTTAAGTTGAAAGAATGGGAATGTGTCCAGGTTGCACATCACAAGAAGATAGGGAAAGCAATTGAAGAATATGAAAGGGACGGATGGAGTCTCCATACCTACCAAGTTGCCGGGCCCTACATGGGAGAAATCAACCATTATTTGCTATTTGAAAGAGAAGAAGGCAAGAGAATACCGTCATCGGTTGAAGTTGCTGCCGCTGCTGCTTAGTGCATGTCACGCGCGCGCGATTTTCGCGCTCATGCGGATGAATTACGCATTAGAGATTTATATATAGAAGACAGAAATAGTATTTGATGGGGGCGCAGAAGACTCCTTTCTCTCTCAGAGTTTTTGAGACTTCCTGATGATGTGCCTTCCATCATCAAGAGGTTTGTGATGCTTGCTTATAAGGGCTTATGGACCTAAGTTCTATTCACACGAAATATTAATGAGGCCCTGTCCGAATATAATTGACTGTGACAAGGTTGAAAGAATCATTGTGTGAGAAATGTGGGCAACCGTTGTTTCTCGATAAAGAAGAATGCAGGAAGTTCATTGAGAGTAGGATGAGAGAGGGGTACATAGTCTGCAGGTGTTGTGGAGCTAAACAGGCAATAAAACAGGATTAGGATGCTCACGCACGCGCCGAAATTTTGAATGCACGCGAAGTCTATATTTTGATTCTTTTTCGTTTCTCCTCTATATGGGCTAGGATTGCGTCCACTGCTTTCATCGGGTCTTTTTCCACATTAAGCAGCCCGCCAGTTATCTGTTGGCAGTCTTGTGTCAAGAGTTTAACCAAACTTGGAGCTCCCGTCACTGTTGGTACCGGGTTGACATAGGTGTAGAGTCCCAAAGCCAGAGCGAACACAGCGTCAATTGTGGCCTTTTGTTCCATATATTCCGGCGCTACTGCAGCAATAGGGAGATCCGGTATTGGCACTCCCCACTCATTTGAAATTGCGGCCAACAGGTCAGCAAGACGTCCTGTGTCGGTGCATGTGCCATAACTGAGAACAGGAGGAATGTTTAGATTCCTGCAAAGATTTTTCAGACCTGGGCCAGCAATTTCTCTAGCTTCTGCGGCACACAGACCTGCAACTTGCATCGCTCCATTACCACACCCCATTGAAAGAACCAAGATGTCACGTTTGATCAGTTCTTTAGCCAAACGTACGCTATGCACATCCTGACCATAATCTCTCAGCGTCGTGCATGAAACGAGACCCACTACTCCTCGTAACGTTCCGTCCTTTATGGCTTCTAGAAGGGGGTGAAGAGATCCGCCAAGAGTTTCAAGGATGCTTTCGGTGGAGAAGCCAACCAACGCTTCTTTCACTGGTAACTTGGTGACCGGTTCTACAGAGCCTCTGCGTGTTTTGAAGTTGTCGATGGCCATCTGCAGAAGCTGTCCAGCCTGTTTTTCAGCCTTTTCAGGCTCGTAGTTGACTCGGTCTTTGACACCTTCAAAAGCGACAAGTTCGCTCACCGGTACAAGTCGGAATTTGTATCTTTGAGCGTACAAAGGGTCGATTGGCATAGAACAGTTCATGTCCGCTGCGAAAAGGTCTACGCAACCACTGGCCAGAACTGCTTCTTGCATAATCCAGTTCCCAGTGAAACCATAGAAAGTGTCATCCATTTTCCACCTTTGAATCATCTCTTGGCCTGTTTCGATGTTTGCAATCACACGCAATCCCTTTGCACCTGCAGCCTTTGCTTTTTCTTGCCATTCCGGCTTTCTGGCCAGTTGAACCATGGCAAATCCAAGGAAAGGTTCGTGGCCATTTGGCAGTACATTAACATACTCCGGATCTAGTACACCCAAGTCTACGCGCATCCTATGTGGCCTTGGTACACCGTACAGGATGTCCTGGCAATACTCATTGACAAGTTGGCTTTGATAAGCCATTGCTAAACCTAGACGCATGGCCTTCAGAGCCAAACTCACGTAGTAACCATCCACATTGGTGAGGCATGAACTGGTGGCCATCATCATCTCACCATAGATCCCACCCGGAAAAATCCCCAGCTTTTTCCAAACTTTCTTCCGTTCTTGAGGAGCCAAAGCCTCTACGATTCGACTTCTTTCATCATACTTTCTGTTGAAATCGGTTTCCACAGAATCGCACAGGCGAATTGCAATTTCATTTTCTGATCCGGATACATTGATTCCAAGGCGCTTAGCAAAACCCCTCAATTTGCCAGGTTCCTTTATTTCGAAGGGTGTTTGTCCTCGTGCTGTTGCACGAAGGGTTTTAATGGTCTGATCTGTGTGGTAATGGTAAGTCGAAGCACCCATGACATTTCTTAGCAACATCATGCGCATAGCCATGCCATCAGCAGTGATACCACATACTCCTCTCTTGTCTCTTGATGCATCTGCACGACAAGGTCCATTGGAACATAGATCGCACCTAACTCCGCCCATACAAAAAGGACAGCGTTTGTCAGGGTCTCCTCCAAAACCTTGGGCCTCATAGCGGTCCCAAATGTTGTTCATGCCGTCCCTTTTTATCTTGTCATAAACTCTACGAACAGACTCATGATATGAAATCCTGTCTCCTTCCATTTTGACCACCCATTTTTCACGTATGATAAGAATGACACTAAATTAATTATCGGTTAGATCGATCATCTTTTTCATGGGCCAATCTCGTAGTTCCTCTATGGAAACGAAGCCAAACCTCAGAAAAGAGGAGGATTTGCATGGACATGTCCATTGGACGCTGTTTGGACGTGCATGCATAGATTAAAATAATTTGAAAACAATGTTCAACTTAACGTTTATTCAAAAAGCAATTTTCGGAGGCATTCCGTTGATAGAAGTTGGAAATACCCCGCTTTTGGAGGTGGATGGAATCTATGCAAAATTGGAATGCGCGAATCCTACAGGAAGCATAAAGGATCGGATGGTGCGATACATTATTGAGCAGAGTGAGAAACAGGGGATACTGAAGCCGGGAATGACAATAGTTGAGGCCACCAGCGGGAACACAGGGATTGCATTGAGCCTATTTGCCAGAGAAAGAGGCTACTCCATAATCATAATAATGCCAAAAAACATGAGTGATGAAAGGAAAAGAATCCTTAGAAAACTTGGTGCGAACCTGATCCTTTGCTCGGAAGGCAACTTCAAAGAGGCGACAAAGATCCGGGATGAGATGGCGAAAAAACCCAATTACTTCAATCCAGATCAATTCTCCAACCCATTGAACGTAGAGTGTCACTACAAGACCACGGCCCGGGAGATATTGGTTCAAATCAAACCCCACTCGGACAGAATAGGAGCGTTTGTGGCTGGAGTAGGCACAGGAGGAACATTGATTGGAGTTGGAAAAAGACTCAAGGAGGTCTTTCCCGATATGAGAATTGTAGCAGTGGAGCCATCGGAGTCACCAGTAATGAGTGGTGGTGAACCAGGAACCCACGGTATTCAAGGAATAGGGGACGGATTCCTTCCACCTCTGGTTTCTGATGGAGCCGGCGGGCTGAATGAACTAATAGATGAAATCCTGTGTGTCTCTACCTCAGACGCGAAAGAGACCGCACAGTACCTTGGGGATGTAGGCATCTGTGTGGGCATATCTTCGGGTGCCAATTTTTGTGTCGCAAAAAGAATTGCTAAAAAATACGGTACAACGGTTACAGTATTTCCCGACGGCTACTCAAAATACAAGTCTCTGGGGCTTGCTAAGAATAGGAACGGTCCTTGTTCTTTTCAAGAACCTAAATGTTCAACAGATCCCAAATGTTACAAGAAAGATATTGGTATGGAATGCAAGTGTTATTGACCGATTCTTCATTTCATACATCTGTAGATTGCGGGTGCTCTCTCTTTCAGTTGCTTGAAGACAACTCATTCAAGTGAATGAAACCCTCTGGGATACTTACCTAGTAACTTGAATGTCTAGAATTGTCCATTTCGAGATAGATGCAGTGCGAGCGCAGTCAATGAAGAACAAGCCTGAGAAGTAATGCACAAGGAGAACATGCTATTTTTTGAACTGAGCTCTGCCACGCGCGCCACAAGTCATAAAACTAACGAGAAGACGTGGTAGAAGTGATTGAAGATTGGAATTTCACAAAATAATCGTAGACGATCTTGACCTTGTGCCAGCTGTCTGCCTCGACCCTAGTGTAGGAAGGAAGGCAAGAGAAGCTATGAGACAGCATATGGAAAATCGGTTAGAATGGCTCCGAGAAATGATGTCGCAAGGACTTGAAATGATAATAGCTTTAGAGAATCCTAAACCAGAAATGCTGCATTATCCTTGGTCTGGGAATGTGCGACATGAGGATTTGGCGGTGAAAGGAAAGGTTCCGAAAGGCTTAATTGAATATCTCCCAATCGAAGCCGCTCTTGAGTCTGTGAAAGGAGAAAGCTCCCTATTTATTGATTGCATTTGGGTCTTGCCGCCCTTTTGGAAAACAGGCGTAGCGAAAGGGCTTATGCAGCAATTTATCGAGGAAGCCAGAGAGCTTGGTGGAGCCACTGTGCTAGCCTATGAAGGCGACAAATGGTTTGGAACCTCTATCAGATATATGCCTTCCAGTTTCTTCAAGAAATTTGGGTTCAAAGAAGTCTCCAGAGATGGAACCCGTATGCTTCTTCATTTAGACCTGGGAGCACACCAATCTCCAATGCTCATCACTCCTAAACGACGAGAAATCGTCAAGAAAGGCAAAACGGTACTTGATATATTCTGCAATCGTCAATGTCCGTGGTGTGGACGGATGACAGACCAAGTTAGGAAGAATGTGAGAAGGTTTCCTGGTGTGACGGTCAATATGATTGACACAGACAGTAGAGACACCATAGAAAAATTCGGAATGTCAAGAGGAGTATCCATTAATGGTGAACCAGTCATAAAAAGAATGGGATCATGGAAAGAGATCAAATCAGCCCTAGAAAGATGCACAGACAGAAATGTTCATATCTAGATTCTTTTGGCATTGATGTCACACCAAAGTTACTTGAATGCACGGCCTTGCTAGAACAGTAAGTCTTCATTAATCTTGATTCGGCCATCTTCGATAGGTATTCCTTCTTTCTCTATAAGTTCCCTTCTAGTTTCGGCCCCTTTTTCCTCTCCCCCAAATCTACCGTCAGATCTTACAACACGATGACAAGGAACAACAGGGTGAAGCGGGTTCTTCTTTAACGCGTTACCAACCGCCCGATAGGCACGTGGTCTCCCTATTTTCTCCGCTATTCTTTTATATGTGCTAATTTTTCCCTTCGGAATCTTGAATGTGGCGACAAGTGTTTTTCTTTCAAATTCAGTCCTATTGGACAAAAACCGCTTTACATCTTCTTCTGTTCTTATCGAATTCTTGTTCATGAGTCCTGCTCCTCAGAAGTCAAATTTTGCGCAGGTTAGATGGAACGGCTATACCTATTTGTTCTTTTCTCCTGTGGGTTGAACTTACCAAAACCTAAAATCTGCTATACAGGACTCGAACAATCGAAATCGCTT
>CAYFXU010000108.1:0-6055 GCA_964347145.1 uncultured Candidatus Bathyarchaeia archaeon | reverse complement strand
ATGCAGGTTGCATGAATTCCTAACAGTAGAGAAGACTTCCGCGACCAAACAAGATCAACACAACCTTCGCGCGCGCGTCGAAAGAACGATGCCGCAAGGGAAGAGAACCTAATCTACAAGGATGTGGACCTCTTCAAACTCCGTTCGGAACGCAAAAAATGGGAAAAACAATAGAAACGAGAGAGACAATTTATCCAAAGTAAAAGATAACGTACATGCATTTTCTCTGGTACGAAAGTGATCGCAGTGTTGGATACGTTGCGTTTTTATGTAACGACCACGATTTGATAGGGCATAGTTGAGACATCAAGTAGACATTGAATGGGAGACTGGTCAAAATGAGTCAGAATGTTTATAAAAAACTGGCCCTGCGGCTCGATGCGATCCCCAACGGTTTTCCCGAAACTAAAAGCGGCATTGAGTTGAGGCTTCTCGCGAAATTGTTTACGCCTGAGGAGGCTGCGCTCGCCTCTGAGATGCGATTGACCAGCGAGAGTGCGGAACAAATTGCTCGGAGAGCCGATCGGGATCCGACCAAAGCTACTGCAATCTTGGAGGAAATGGTTCGTAAGGGACTAATTCGTTCCAAGGGGGAGGGAGAACAACGCAAGTTTGGCCTTTTGCCGTTTGTAGTAGGTTTTTACGAGGAGCAGCTGGGTCGGATGGACGCAGAATTAGCTAGGTTGTTTGAAGAATACTATCAGACCTTCGCTGGAGGAGTGCTCAGTCATTTGCCTTCAATTCACAAAGTTATTCCGGTAGAGAAGAGTATTCCCGTTGAGGTGCAAGTTTTTCCCTATGAACAGGCCTCAGAGTTGCTGAACAAAGCCAAATCCTTTGGAGTACAGAAGTGTATCTGCAGAATTCAGAAGGCGTTGGTGGGCGAGCCTTGCAAATATCCAGTGGAGGTCTGCATGGTTTTTGCGCCAATAGAAAGGGCTTTTGAAGACAATCCGGATGTTAGAGTCATCACAAAGGAGGAGGCTCTCAAAATTCTGCGGGAGACTGAAGAGGCCGGTTTGATCCATTCCTCAAGCAACATTCGTGAAGGCCACTTCTTCATCTGCAACTGCTGCACATGCTGCTGCGGAATCATGCGCGGCATCTCCCAACTGGGCATAGAAAACTCCGTAGCCAAATCCGACTTCTACGCCACAGTAAATCCAGAAGTGTGCGCAGGTTGTGAAACATGCGTGGAACGGTGCCAATTCGGTGCACCATCAATTACGGATAACATATCTCATGTGGATCAAAAACGCTGCGTCGGATGCGGTCAGTGCGTGATGGCCTGTCCCTCCGAGGCAATGACTCTGGTAAGAAAGCCAGAAGATCAAATCTCACCGCCTCCCCACAATATCAAAGAGTGGGCATTAGAAAGAGCTGAGAACCGAGGCATTTCTTTGCAGGAAATCCTTTGAGATCATGCGGAGGCATTTCTAAAGCTTTCTGGCGCTGTTTTTATATAGGTTTCGTCACAGGTTGTTACCAGAAGTCGCCCTTTGCGCGTTCATACGAGGGCAAGAAACTATTTCAATTGAACAGTAGACTGAAGCTGAAATAAATGTTTGACAACTCTGATTACGCGGTGGAGGCTCGCCAGCTTTCACGTGACTATGTCTCAACTAAGAGAAGCCGCTTGGTGGGAAAGAAAGAAACAACGATCATCAGAGCCCTAGACAGAATCGACTTTGAAATCCAAGAAGGTGAACTCTTCGGCCTGCTGGGACCAAATGGCGCAGGCAAGACAACAGCCGTGAAAATCCTCTGCACGCTACTGGAGCCAACGGGAGGACAAGCATTCGTCAAAGGTTATGATGTGGTGAAGGATGCTGCACACGTGAGACGAATAGTCAATATGGTAGCTGGCGGTGAAAGAATGCTCTACTATAGACTGACTGGCCGTGAAAATCTGGAGTACTTCGCTGAACTCTACGACGTTCCGAAAAAAGAAGTTGCGGGCAGAGTGAACACGTTGCTTGAGCTTGTGGGCTTGTCCGAAAGAGCCGACGACGAGGTGGAAAAGTACAGCAAGGGGATGAAGCAACGGCTACAGGTATGCAGAGGGCTCATAAACGATCCTGAAGTACTTTTCCTCGATGAGCCTACGCTTGGACTGGACGTAAACATAGCTAAAGACCTCCGCAAGTTCATCCGTGACAGAATCGTTGAAGAGGAAGGTAAGACGGTTCTCTTAACTACACACTACATGTATGAAGCCGAAGAACTGTGCGACCGTGTGGGTTTCCTCAACAAGGGTAAACTGATTGCTGTAGGACGCCCAGAAGAGCTCAAGCGGGAAATGCCAAGCGGATTCTCTATAGAAGTGTTGGTGTCCCGTTTTACAAACGAAGCCTTAGAGGGCCTGAAACGCCTTAAGCAGGTGAAAAAGGTGTTAAAAACCGCCTACGAAGGCGAGATAGAAGGCGAGAAAATCGACAGAGTGATAGTAAACGTCGACAGTGACAGAATTGCGCCTGAAGTGTTGAGCCAATTGTCCATCATGCGCTGCCGAGTCATCTCAGCCAACATTCGTGGACCCACCTTGGAGGACCTTTTCATGTTCTATACAGGAGAGTAACGAATGTTCTGGAGAGTCGTAGCAGCCGAGATCAACAAGAACATTAAACAGTTCTTTTTCAGTAGTCGAACTCTCTTCTGGACCCTGGCGTTGCCGCTTGGAAATGGACTTTACCTGTATTTCTTGTATCTGCCTTTCGCTGTTAGGTCGGTGAGCCTAGAATTCAATTCTTCATGGTATGCTCTGGACCTGGTAGGGTTTACTCTGATTGGCCAGCTGCTGTACACGTTTTTTACCATGATGTTGCTTTGTGGCACGATCTTTGACAGAGAGAGGCAACAGGGCACCTTAGAGGCTCTTTTGCTATCACCTGCTAATCGTCTCGCTGTCATTATGGGGGCAGCCTTGGCAAGTGCCTTCAACTACTTGTGGTTTCTCTTGGGCATTCTGCTTTCTTGGGTGGCATTTCTCGGTGTAAACGTGGTCATAAGTGACTTCCTCGCCTTGTTTGTGTCGGTTGTTCTTTCATATCTGTCGATAGTGACCCTTGGAATGTGTTTGGAGGCCTTTTTCATACACTCAAGAAGAGGAATCATGTATGCGACGATGCTGCAGGAACCCATCATGTTCTTTTCCGGTCTGGTCTTTCCTCTCCAAGCCATGCCTAGAACCTTGTTGTCGGTCAGTTATCTGATTCCCTTAACTTTTGGGCTCTTGTCAATGAGGCTTACCTTGCTCGGCGGAGCTTCGCTGCTTGACGTTGCAGTTCCTTTGATGCTTCTTGCTTCTATGGCGGTGGTGTTCCTGATCATAGCAACTTGGCTCATAGGCTACGCTGAGCGAAACGCCAAGGCAAAGGCCACACTCACGCAATTTTGAGGAGGTTGAAGCATGGTTCCTCACAGTCTCAGAGTTGTTGCGGCCACAGCCAAAGTCAACCTAATCATGACGTGGCGCTTTTTTAGTTGGACTGGTTTCGCCCTCAGATTTTGGGGGCCAATACTGACGCTTGGGGCAGCATGGGTTCTATTCAATCATGTTTACCAGGGTGTAACATCAACTGAGTTTGGAGTCGCGGCGGGAGAGTCAGGTTACCTTTCCTTCATCGTCGTAGGCAATGCTTTCTACGTCTTCGTTTTCGCCGCAGCTTTCGTGGTCGGCAGGGTCATGTTTTGGGAAAGGGCAAGTGGCACAATCGAAGCTACGTTCATGACTCCGATGAGCCGCTTAGCATACATGGCTGGAGTGATGACTGCTGCAAGCATAAACTCCTCAATCGACCTAACCACAGTAATTCTCATCGGCCTTCTATTTGGCTTCCAGATAGCCTCCTTCAACATAGCCCTGTTCCTTGCTGGACTTCTCGTCACAACCTTTGCCTTGTTCGGCATCGGCTTGATGGCCAACGCCATAACTTTGAGCTTTCGAGACAGAACCACAACATCCAACAGTCTAATGGTGCTGTTCTTGGTTTTCAGCGGCATAGTCTGCCCAATTGAGCTTATGCCGACCTGGGCACAGATAATCTCAAAGGCCTTGCCACTAACCTATGGAATACGTTTGATTCGCGGTTCTCTGTTCGGAATCAGCGTAGAAGACGCATTGCACGATCTATCGATCCTATCCGTACTAGCGATTATCTTCGTCGGCGCCGGAGCCCTGACGCTCAAATTCATTGAAAGAAACTTGAAAAAGAAGGCGTTGTTCTCAGTCTTCTAAAATTACTCGATAGATGCGCCGGCGCATAGGTTAGCCCTGTCACAGATGTATTTTTGACTTTTCGGGATCGCGGGGGCTATTGGTATTTCTCCTTGAGATACGGAAGGACTTTTTTCGGCCAATCTGCAGCTTCCGGTGGAGCAAGGTTGAGAGCCACAAAGGTGTGAGTGAGGTCTCCTATGATCAGGTGATTCATTCCCGCCGTTAAGGCTGATTCGAAAGTTTCAATCAAGTCGTCAATCTTCGGGACAAGCGTGCAATGTTTGAGAATTTCGTCGTCTGTCAATTGCTGGGCCTTCACATCTACCTTTCGAGGGTCCGGTTCGAGAATAGAGCTCAGCCTTGCCCAAGACCAGCTGGCTTTGGCGAATCTGGCAATTGTTAAAGGATCTGAAGTTATTCCCCCTTGGAAGAACGCGGCTTTTGTCATGGTCTCCGGATTCTTGCCTGCCTTCGTTGCCGCTTCAACAAACCTTCTTAGGATCAAGTTTCTATTTTGTTGCGGTCTCTCCCAGAAAATGATTATTCCATCTCCAACATTTCCGGCTAACTCTGCAGATTTTTCACCAAAAGCTGATATGACTATTGGTATTTTCTTCTTCGGTTTTGCGTAGAGAAAAACGTTTTTCAATCTATAATATTTTCCTCTATGGTCAAAGTAGTCTTCACTGGTCCAAAGTCTTCTAATAAGCCCGACGGCTTCCTCCAATCTTTCAATCCTTTCCTGGTAAGGCGGAAAGCGTCCCACTATTGGTGTCTCATTGACTGCTTCGCCTGTACCGATTCCCATGATGGTTCTGCCTGGAAATAGGTAGTCCAGTTGTGCGAAGTACTGAGCTATGATCGCTGGATGATATCTAAAGGTGGGGCACAGCACGTTTGTGCCAGCTGTACATCTGGTCGTTTTGCATAGGATCAGTGGTAAACTCGGCAGGGACATCCAGCCTCCTGAATTTGCAGGATCTCTTATGCCCGCCTCGTGTGAGAACGGAGCGAAATGATCGGACACCCAGATCGAGTCGAAGCCAGCTTTTTCAACAGCTGAGGCGAGGTTAGGGTTGAATACCGCACTTCCGAATTTTATGTCCATGAATGTTCATATCAACCTGAGCGTTATTAAATACTATTCACATGCTTTGAGATTTTTCAGATGTTGGTTCAGAAGAAGAGGGAAAGGATTTGGCTAACATTTTGAGGTCAACGTTATGGTAGATTTTTTTGAAGCTTGTCAGGGCAGTTGCGCTCCTTCTCTTCTTTCAAACAGCAAGTGATATTTCCTCAATTGTTATACCGACTTTCTTGGTAACATATATTGAGGGGATTACGAAAATGCGGTCTGAAAAGAGTTTAGTTGACATGGTCAAATCTCAAATCAACCTGGAAAAGAAGACTGCAAAAGAGATAAAGAAGCTAGAAGAGGTCACTGTCAACTTGGCAGCAAAGCTGTTCTTGGCTGAGATGAGGTTCGACACGGAGAAACACGCGAAGATTCTGCAGACAATGTTGGATCTAATGAACCAAGTTGGATCTGAAAGAATCTCTAAGAAATTTTGGAATTTGGAAACACGGGACTACATTGACGCCTTGGTTGCAAAAAGGATGTTAGAAAATCATGTCAAGGTTGAAATTAGAATGTTGAAGCATGTCGAAGAGCAGTTGAAAAAGACTGATGACGAAGCTTTGAGAATGTTGTTCAAACACATTGTTGACGACGAAAGGAAACACCATAAAACTATGGGCTTCATACTTAAGAAAGCCTTCAAGATGGTTAGCATCGCCTGATTGCAAATAAGAATAGATACTTGCGAAAAAAACGAA
>CAYFXU010000107.1:0-6151 GCA_964347145.1 uncultured Candidatus Bathyarchaeia archaeon | reverse complement strand
CCGCCATCAATCACGAAATAATGTCCGGTAATGAAGGCAGCATCGTCCGAGGCGAGGAATGCGAAGAGCGCCCCAACCTCTTCAGGGCGCCCCACCCGCTTCAACGGTACTTTGCTCTCGAAGGCACGCAACTTTTCAGGGGTATATTCTGCCTCCTGCATCGGTGTAAGTATAAAGCCGGGGCAGACACAATTGACCCGCACCTTCGGGGCCAACTCCAGTGCCATCGAGCGCGTCAGCTCGATAACACCTGCCTTCGAGGCGTTATAGTCAGCGTAGAAAGGATAGCCCGTTAACCCATTGGTCGAGCCCATGTTCAAGATCACGCCACCATCGCCCTCCAGCAACCGTCGAGCAGCTTGTTGAGCGACGAAGAACATGCCGTTGAGGTTGACATCCATCACCCTGCGCCATTGCTCAGGGGTGATATCCATAAAGGCTCGTCGAACGCTGATCCCCGCATTGTTGATCAGCACGTCCAGTCCGGCCAGCAGTTCATCCAGTTCCTCGAAGGCACGTGCCACAGCATCGGCATCCGACACATCAGCGCAGATGGTGCCTCTCAGCGAGGGCAACGCATCCTCAATGTGCCTAAGTGCCTCCTCGTCGCAGTCCAGCACGGCAACGCAAGCACCTTCCTCCAGAAAACGTTCCGCTGTTGCCGCACCGATACCTCTGGCTCCGCCAGTAATGAGAACTCGTTTACCTCTCAAACCTCGCATAATCTACTCCCTCATCTTGATCCTGCCAGTCCCCCGCCGTTCACCACCAGTGTTGTGCCGGTGATGAACGACGATGCGTCACTGGCTAGGTACAGTGCTGCCTGAGCAATCTCTTCTGGACGACCAACTCTCTGTAGCGGACGCTGCGCTGCTTCGGCTAAGAACTGCTCTTCAGGTTCACCAAGTTGATGGGCTTCGTTGCGTAGCATGGGCGTATCCGTACTACCAGGGCAGATGCAGTTGACGCGAATATTCTGCGCACCGTGATCTATAGCCATGGCCTTAGTCAAGAGCACTACCGCTCCCTTTGACGCGCAGTATGAGACCGCATTCCGCCCACCGACCAGTCCCCATCCCGAGGCCGTGTTTATGATCACGCCGCCCTCCGCTTCAGCCATGATCGGGATAGCGTATTTCGAAAGCAAAAAGATCGACTTAACGTTGGTTGCCATCACCAGATCCCATTCCTCTTCGCTTGTCTCCACCACCGACGCGCGTCGGATGATGCCAGCGTTGTTGAAGAGAATATCCAGCTTGCCCAAATGTTCAACAGTCTGTTGCACAGCCAACTGGCAGTCTGATGCTCTGGTCACGTCGCTGCGCAAAAAGATGGCTTGTCTTCCCTCGTCGATGATGGTTTCGACCACGGCCTGCCCCTCTGATTCGTTCACATCAACAACAGCCACCGCCGCACCTTCTCGGGCGAAGAGCAGCGCAGTCGCTCGCCCAATGCCCGATGCACCTCCAGTGATCAAAGCGACTTTCCCGTTCAATGCTCCGCGAGATTTACGTTCAAAATCTGGCATTGATGAAGAATCACCATCCTAATATGATATCTTATAGACGATTTCCTCGCCATATCCTTTTATCACTCGTATATAGCCACTTAACATTCTATCGACTGTCGGATCACCAGTATCGACCAAAAAAGGCCGCCCCCTCAGCGAATTGATTTTTTCAGGAGTAGCCACAACTATTATGTTATCTCTTCCTATCTTTTTGATAACCTCAGGGCTTATCTGCTGATTTCCTCTACCGAAAATGTGGCCTTGGCCTCCTATCGGGGTAATTATGATCTTCGCGTTGCGTTTCTCAAGGAGCTTCAGGAGTTGAGCCTCGTTAACATCAATGCCCACTAGTTCTCCTTTTGACACCACATCCACACCTACTAATGTCTTTTTCAACCCCAGTTTAGACGTGATAGCTCGGGTTGTCGTCCCAGGTCCAATTACGTAAAGATAATCTCCCTTCATCCTATCGACGACCTCACAAGCTATGGCTTCCATAGCCTCCTTATCTCCGCCACTGCTCGGAGTCTTCACACCTTGGATTAGCCTTTTCTCAAACGGAATCCTGAGATAACCGTAAAGTTTCGCGGAAACGATGCCTTGCCGAAGAGCTTCCTCATCTACATCCATGACCTCGGCCTCCCGTATGCCACATTGTCCCCCAAAATACAGCACAGCCAAGTCTCCCGCACTTTTAGGGGTTATACCAAAGACAGCCGAATGAACCTTAACCCCCGCGGGTATTCCAAGAACTACCATTCCTTCTCCAATCGCAGTGTATATGTCCCTTGCAGTGCCGTCCCCACCCGTGAAAAGTAGAAGATCAACGCCCAGACGCAGCATTTCCCTAGCTGCATTTATAGTGTCCTCGCCAGTTGTTTTACCATTTCTAATTGAACCAATCACAATGGGGTCAAAGCCGCATTCCCTAGCCACATTTTCTCCCATTTCACTAGGATATGTTACGATCTCAAGGTCGTCTCTTCCGGATGCGACCCTTTCCAACGCTAGAACAGCCCGATTATGCGATTGCGGCACAGCACCCAATTCTAGGGCTTTCTTTTGTATATCCGCCCCGTCACTTCCTTTAAGTCCCACCCTCCCACCTATCCCCGCAATTGGATTGACGACTAAGCCTAATTTTCTTCTCCTACCTTGACCAGCAATTTGGCCCATAAACTCTCTCTCGCGTGCATTGCTCTCTATTCTGTCTCTTTACGAACTTTCCTACGATACGCCCTCCAAGTCATCGCCCATTGTGATGGATCGTCCAATGGCGCATGGTCAATTTTGTGAATAGGGCTGTTGTGAGGGGCCGTCTTAACCAGCTCAGGGTTCGCATACGCCTCGTCGGATACGTGTCTAAGTATTTCAATGTATTCATCGAGTTCATCCTTAGAATACGATTCAGTTGGTTCAAGGGTACAAGGCTCTGGAACTATCCATGGGTGGTGGCTGGTCCAGTAATGGACACCGAAGTCTGCAGCCCTAAGTCCAATTTCTTCGGTGTGAACCCCTGTATCTTGCGCCAATTTCTCCCAGCTATACCTGACCTGTTCAATTCGACGTTTGCCTTTGGCGTAAGGGGCACTCACTCCTCGTATTCCTAACAACTTCTTGAGCAAATAATTGTTGTTTAGGACAGCGATCTCAGCGACCTCTTTCAGACCTTCTGCGCCGAGACTCATCACCCACGCATATGCCTTCAGGACCACTGGTGCGACGCCATAAAACGATCTCACCTTTCCAATGCTCTCGGGGCTATCATAGTTCAAATGATACCTACTACCATCAAACTCAATAACAGGAACTGGCAGGAATCTTGCGAGTTCTTTGGTGACACCAATGGCGCCAACTGCTGGTCCACCACATCCATGAGGTGCTGAAAACGTCTTATGTAAATTAAAGTGGCAAAGATCAAAGCCAGCTTCCCTCGCCCGGGTTATGCCCAATATTCCGTTGGCATTTGCCTGGTCATAAGAGCATAATCCTCCCGCTTCATGAACGGCCTTCACGAACTCTTCAATATCTGGATTGAAAATCCCTGTGTCTTCCGGGTTTGTTGTCATCAGACCGGCCGTACGCTCTGAGAGTGCCGCTTCTAATGCCTCAAGATCAGGATAGCCGTCCTCATCCGGATAAAGGGTCACGACCTTGAAACCAGCTGTTTTGGCACACGCCGCATTTGAAGGATGAGAGAAAATTGTCGTAATGATCTCATTTCTCTGATCCGTTTCCCCTCGAGCTTCGTGGTATGCTCTTATTATCGACGCATTCGCGTATATGGCCGCGGAGCCAGCACCGGGTTGAAGTGAAAACTGGTCCATTCCAGAGATCTCCTTGAGGATCTGTTCGAAATTGTACAATACCTCCAGAATGCCCTGAACAGTTTCTTCGTCTTGTAGTGGATGAATTTCCGCCATTTGGGGCATTCTGGCCAGTTGCTCGTTAATCTTTGGGCTGTATTTCATCGTGCAGGTTCCCTGCCCTACGTCAATGTTCAGATCTGTCCCCAAGGTTTCCTGTGATAGTCTTACATAGTGCCTTAATACTCGTGGTTGAGAAAGTTCCGGTAATTTGGGGGGCTGTTTCCTCAGCATATGCCTAGGTATAGTTGACAGAACGTCTCCGACCTCATTTTTCATCTCATCCCCAACTTCTGGCATGAGGATGCCTCTCTCTCCTTTGTTGCTCAATTCAAAAATTATTGGTTCGTCCCACATGGCTTGATGAAACCGCTTCAGTTTTGGTTTTCCATCCGTATATCGTTTCTTGGTTATATCTTCCATCTTATTCGACTGCCTCCTTCAGTGTGTTAGCTAGCCTATCAATGTCATCCTTGGTGTGGACTTCGGTAACACAGTAAAGTGTGCTGTTCCCCAGCTCTGGGAATTCTTTTGTCAGGTCTTTTCCGCCGAATATCTTATGCCGCAATATAGCCTTATTGATCTCCGTAACCGTCTTGTCTGTATCATCAAAATTCACGACGAATTCCTTGAAATTAGTTGACTGGAAGACAGGACACTTGACGCCTCTTATTTTGGATATCTGCGACATCGCGTAATGTGATCTTTGCATGATGCCTTTTCCAATTTCTTGCATACCTTGAGGCCCCATGAGCGCCAAGTAAACGCCAGCCGTTATGCCCCATAAGGCAGCGGCTGTGCCCACGAACTCTTTGCCCTTCTCCCTTAACGCGAAAGAGGTCCTTTCATAAGCAACGTCACCGAATCCATATTCTCCCTCAACTGAAGTCGGAGTTATTCCAAACAGCCTGGAAGGATATTCCATCACGTACTTCTCTTCATCCCGAGTGGCAATGAACCCAGCATGTCCACCACCAAATTGCATATGCATACCGAGGGGCTGTAAATCGCCGCATACTATATCCGCACCATACTCGATCGGGGGAGTCAGGATTCCCAATGAAATCGGATCGACTCCGACGATGCATATCGCGTCATGGTCATGGGCTATCCTAGAAATCTCATCTCCATGAGCTTCAATAAAACCGAGGTAGGACGGATTCTCAAAATAGACGGCGGCGATTTTTGAAGAAATCTCAGCCTTGAGGGAATTGAGGTCTAGTTGTCCGGTTTCAGAGTCATAGTCTAGCAGTTTGACCTCTATCTCAGGCTTACAATAATCTCTGATTTTCGATAGTTTATCAGCACTGATTGTTCTAGGCACTAGTGCTTCGCGTCGACCTGTGATTCTCAATGCCATACGAATTGAGGTAGCAGCTGCCTGTAACCAGTCATATGTTGGAACATTCACAACATCCATGTTTAGAAGCTCTCCCATCATGCTCGCGTACTCGAAAAGTGCCTGAAACCTTCCGTGATCATCATAGGGTTCGCCTGCGTATGCAGTTAAGAACTCACCTCGCTGATTAACCTCGTCGCATACGGCTGGAACATAATGTTGCCAGCATCCGGCTCCCAAAAAGTTGAGATATTCCTGACAGGTCTTGTTTTTTGAAAGGATCCCTTCTATGTGCCTTCTTAAGGAGCATTCGGACAAGATAGGTTTGGGCAGTTTCATGTTTTTCTTGAGTCTGAGTCTCTCGGGGATATCTTCGAAGAAGTCCTCCACGCTCTTTGCTCCAGCGTCTTTGAGCATTTGATTCTTTACTTTGGGTACAGAGTTCGGGATGTAAGGATAAACAGTTGGTTTTTCCTTGTTCATACTCTACTCCTCCAGTGGACTTTCAACACGGGTTGAAACTCTACTAACAAAGTGGTTTGCTTCATATATTTATGCCAAATTCCGCGCGCGCGGTTGGCTCTGGAGCGGTAGTTATCAAGCAATCTGTTGCAAGGGAAATGCTCTGGAAGATGGGAATAACATAAACTGCGATGAGTATTGCGCGCGTAAGTGTTCAACACATCGACATAATGTTTATAATCTATTAATATACAATATAACTTATGGATAACTCCGAGGAAATCCGTTGGCAAGTGGTTAAAGCTATGCTAGACGAATTTCCAGAGATTAGAAGACGCGCTAAAGAATATCTTCGAATCGAATAGTGCGCGCGTATTAAGAGACTGCGGCGCGCGCGTTTTGATTATATGTTCCAATTTTTGGTACGTCCTGTTCTATTGCATAGTATTAAATCACTTTTGATCTTCTTCCTAT
>CAYFXU010000106.1:0-6193 GCA_964347145.1 uncultured Candidatus Bathyarchaeia archaeon | reverse complement strand
TAACTCCAAACGGAAAGAAACTACTTCTACTCGGAGCCGGCGGTGCTGGAAAAGCCATAGCCTTCCACGTGGCACAAGAGGTAGAAGAGCTCGTAATCCTTAACAGAACTTCCCAGAAAGCAAAAAAGTTGGCAGAAGTTTTGCGCAGAGAATTTGACAAGAAAATAAGTGGTAACGAGCTTTCAACCGAAATTATGGAAGAAGAACTGAGAGCTGCGGATATACTGGTGAACGCAACCTCTGTCGGCATGCATCCAAACATTGATCAAAGTTTAGTCCCCCCAAGCTTGTTGAGACCAAGTTTGTGTGTGATGGACATAGTTTACAACCCGCTAGAAACCAGGCTGGTGAAAGACGCGAAGGCTGTTGGAGCCAAAGTCGTACCTGGGATTGCGATGCTTGCCTATCAGGGCGCCGCCTCCTTTGAAATCTGGACCAACCATCTGGCTCCGGCTAAAGTGATGAGGCGGGCTGTTTTGAACAAACTTTCTGAGCTGGGTGCCCAGCATTGAAGGGGAAAGCTGAAGCTATATCCCATGGAGCAGCCACAGTGATAAACGCCATCGCGACTGGCAAGGGAGCAGCCATAGGAGTAGATTTGTGGACAAAAGCGAGAGTCAGGCTAACAGATAAATCTGGAATTATTGAAAGCACGATTGTGTCAGATCCCAGAGAAGACACGGTTTTGATCGAAAAGACGGTGGAAAGGGTTCTCAAACATTTCAATCTTGAAGAAAAGTTTGGCGCTAGAGTTGAAACTTGGTCAAACATCCCTATAGCGAGAGGTTTGAAGAGTAGTAGTGCGGCGGGAAACGCCATAGCCTTGGCCACCGTTGCTGCCTTAAACAAAGAGCTAGACGACGTAACAATAGTGAAGCTTGGTGTAGCTGGGGCAATCGATGCAAAGGTTACCATAACAGGCGCCTTCGACGACACTTGCGCCTCTTACTTTGGAGGAGTCGTGGTTACAGACAATCTGAAAAGAAGAATCGTTAAACGCTTTGAAATAGCTGAAGAACTAGCTGTTCTGTTCCACGTTCCGGCAAAGAAGACTTACACGGTTAGTTCGGATGTAGGTCGAATGAAAGGCGTAGCTTCCCTCGTTAAAGTAGCTTACGGAGAAGCTCTGAAAGGAAACCATTGGGTAGCCCTAACCCTAAACGGCTTCATCTACTCTTCAGCACTAGGATACAACCAGTCAATCGCGTTGGATGCTTTAATGGCAGGAGCCTTAGCCGCAGGATTATCTGGTACCGGTCCCGCAGTTACCGCCATCGTTCCCGATGAGAAGATAGATCTCGTGAAAGACGCTTGGCAGAGGTATGAGGGAGATATTCTGGAAGCTCGGGTTAACCACCAGAAGGCTAGGGTGGTGGGCTGATTAAATTGGTGAACGTTGCCGTTAGGAAAAGCGGGCATTTAGGAGGTGAAGTTTTGGCTCCTCCATCCAAAGCCTACACGCACAGAATGCTGATAGCCGCATTATTGTCAAACGGAACCTCAAAAATATCGAATCCTCTAGTTTCAGACGACTCCAAAGCAACTTTACGGGCAGTTAAAGCCTTCGGAGGAGAAACAGAACTGGGGGAGGATTGCTGGACGGTTAAGGGAGTAGGGTCGCTTAGGGTCCCTGAGAATCCTATAAACTGCGGAGAGTCTGGAGCCACCCTCCGTTTTATGATACCTGTTGCCGCCCTCGCCTCCGAGTCTTCAATCTTCACCTTCGGATCATCCCTTGAAAGGAGGCCTTTAGAACCTCTTCTCCAAAGCCTCAAACAACTGGGAACAGAATCGAATCTTCAGCTGAGGGAAGGAAGCTCGTTTGTCAAAATTCGTGGGGGAGGAATTAGAGGAGGCAAAACGTCAATAAGGGGAGACGTAAGTTCTCAATTCATCTCCGGACTCCTATTTGCCTGTCCAAGGGCGAGGCAGGACACCGAAATAGCCGTCACCACACCTCTAGAGTCTAGAAGCTACGTTCAAATGACCCTGGAAGTTCTCGCCAAACATGGCATCACAGTATCTGCATCAAATGACTTCGCACGACTAAGGATTCCCTCAAACCAAAACTATAATCCGTGCAACCATGAAGTTCCAGGGGACTTTTCGTCCGCAGCCTTCCTCCTAGCGGCTGCAGCGGTTACGTCTTCAAAGGTGAAAGTGAAAAACCTTGATTACCACATAACTCAAGGGGATAGGACGATATTGGGCATACTAAAGGAAATGGGTTCAAAAGTGAGAATTGGAGACGAGTTCGTAGAAGTTGAGGGAGAACAACTTAACGCCGTTGATGTCGATGCAAGCGACATACCTGACCTGGTTCCAGTCTGCGCTGTTGTTGCATGCTATTCGAAAGGAACATCGAGGATATACAACGCAAAGAGGCTTAGGTACAAAGAATCTGACAGGCTTAGTTCCCTTTACGCCGAACTGAAGAAGATGGGGGCAGAGATCATGATACACGAAGACAGTTTGACCGTAAGGGGTCCATGCACCATGCACGGAGCAACCGTTGATCCCCATAACGACCACAGAATTGTCATGGCTTGCGCCGTTGCCGCCCTAGGAGCAGTTGGGGAAACGAAAATTCAAAATTCTGAATACGTCAATAAATCCTATCCAAGGTTCTTCGATGATCTGCGTTCGTTAGGAGCGAATGTCGTTGGAAGGTAGTTCCATAGGGAAAGAATTTGTCATAACTTGCTTCGGAGAGAGTCATGGCAGATGCGTCGGAGTTGTGATAGACGGTTGTCCAGCCGGCCTTCTGCTGTCTGAACAAGACATCCAGAGAGAATTGGACAAAAGAATGCCGCCCAAACCAGAGATCGTTTCTGCAAGAAGGGAAAAAGACATCGTTGAAATTCTGTCCGGAACCTTCAACGGTTTCACAACCGGCGCTCCAATCTGCACTCTAGTGTGGAATAAAGAAGTCATTGCCGGCGAGTATGCCCCACTAAAGAACACGCCTAGACCCGGACACGCTGACTATCCCGCTCGAATCAAATGCGGAAGCTTCAACGACTATCGTGGCGGAGGAAGATTTTCAGGCAGAATCACAGTGGCTTTTGTCATGGCTGGTGCCATCGCCAAGAAACTGCTAGGTCTCTTTGACGTTGAAGTTCTTGCATATACGATTGAGATAGGTAAAGTGAAACTGCGCACAACACCAACCGTTGAAGAAATCCGTAGGAAAACATACAAAACCGCTGTTAGATGCCCCGATCTGGAGAGTGCAAAGGAAATGGAGAGAGCAATAATGAAGGCAAAAAAGGAAGGCGATAGCGTAGGAGGAATCGTTGAATGCATTGCCTCCAACGTCCCAGTCGGAGTCGGCGAACCACTCTTCGACTCCTTGGACGCTGACATAGCCAAGATGCTTTTTGACGTACCAGCCGTCAAAGGAGTTGAGTTTGGCGCCGGATTCAAGACTGCTCGACTGAAGGGCTCCGAAAACAACGATCCATACGTGATACGAGACGGAAAAATTGTGACATTATCAAACAATGCGGGCGGTATCTTGGGTGGACTCTCATCTGGAAGGCCGATTCTGGTTAGGGCAGCCATAAAACCAACGCCCTCGATTTTAAAAGAACAAAAAACGGTTGACCTGTCAAAAATGGAGGAAACGCTGATTCGGGTTAAGGGTAGACATGACCCATGCATCGTGCCCAAAGCAGTTCCAGTCATCGAATCTGCGGTGGCCATTATTCTAGTCGACCACATGCTTCGGTCAGGTTTCATACGAAAAATTTTGGGAGGACGAAAATAGCTTGGAAAGAATCCTTGCATTAAGGAAAAAGGTTGATGAGATCGACGGAAAGATTCTGTATTTTCTGAAGGAAAGGGTGGAAGTCTGCAGAAGCATCGGAGCTGTCAAACGGGAACATGGAATTTCCGTCAGAGACTATCGAAGAGAAGGTGAAGTGTACAGTTATACTATGAGAAAAGCGGCTGAATTCGGACTCGACCAACAAAAAGTTAAAGCTATCTACAAAGAAATAGTGGCTATGAGTGCACACGCCCAAGAATTCGATACGAAAGCTTAGGGCAACATGACATAATTCTTGATGGAATTGAACCTCAGCGGTTTTAGGTCATTCTGAAGGAATGGAAGAAAATGCTGTACGAAATAAGCGCCGCGCGCGCGCGCACCGCCTTTGGAGATTACCGGGAACATTTTAGAATAGCTTTGACCGTGCCAAAGGAAGAAATTGAATTAGGATTGAAGAACATTTGTGAGGCCTTGAAATGAAAGTGGCGATTATAGGCGCGGGAAAGATGGGGCGTTGGTTCACAAGATTCTTCTTAGAGGAAGGTGATTCCGTAACAGTTTCAAGTAGAGGAAAAGAAAAATTATTGAAAATAAGAGATGAGTTCGGAGTGGAAATCACTGATAACGTAAACGCTGTTAAAGATGCTGACAAGGTTTTGATATGCGTGCCCCTAGAGAACTTTGAAACGGTCATAAAAGAGATTAGTCCTCACGTACGCCCAGGCCATGTTATTATGGATATTTGTTCAATCAAGGAGACACCCGTCAAGATAATGCATCGATACATAAAGACTGGCATAACATTGGGAACCCACCCAGTATTTGGCCCGGGCATAAAAAACATTGAAAATCAGAATTTCGTTCTTACGCCAACTAACGATGAAGAGAAACGGTTCGCTATGGAATTCAAAAGTTGGTTGGAGGAAAGACAAACAAACGTGTTTATCATGTCTCCGCGAAAACATGACAAACTTATGTCCGTGGTCTTAGGTTTCTCTCATTTTCTCGGATTAGTTGTTTGCGATACTCTGCTGAACTACCCTAACTTTCTTGAAACAACAAAGGTTGCGGGGCCTAGTTATAAGCTGTTATTGACCTTTGCGGAAGCTGTTGCTTCTGAAGAAACAGAATTCTACACAAGTCTTCAAATGAATCTACCAGAAATAGAGAAGGTTGAAGGTCTGTTTTTGGAGAAATCTCAGGAATGGCTTAACATCGTGAGGCGAAAGAATAGGTCAGCGTTTGCCAGAAAGATGGAACTCGTTAAGATGAAGTTGAGGGAGGTAAATCCCTGGTACACGGGGTCATATGAGGTTATGCACAGACTGTTGGATGCTGTTGAAAGTTGAGTTCAGACTCTTCAATGGCTGCCTTGCATGAGTCAAGAATCTTACCCGCGCAGATGAATTCGCCTGAAAAAATAGCCGACAGAAAAAAAAGGAAGATCGGGTGATATCTCCACTGTGGTGGGGGTTCAATTCCCCCCGGGCCCGCCACAACGAACCCCACCCTTTTTGGAGTAACTTAATTGCGTTTACTAAAGAGCTCCACAAGAGCGCGTCATTTTCGTCTTGGTTCTTCAACGAATGCAAGTAGGAGAAACAGTGAAAACAGTCCGATGGCACTGCTGACAAAAAATGGAATGCCAGATCCCCTTACAACCAAGTTGCCGAGCCATGAAACTTCGAAGACCTGAAACCTATAGGCATCGTAAATCATGGTAGACAATACTGGCCCTGAGATTGCTCCAAGACTAAAGAAGGCCGCCATTCTTCCGTAGAGTTTCCCACGCACCCTCTCCGGTATTATGTCAGCGTTCAACGCTCTGGATGCTGGCATAGCAACATTGTGACCGAAGGATCGGAAAACCGTTATTCCAGCCGCAGAGAGGAGCTCTGGGGCGAAGGGAAGAGCTGTGGTGGATAACCGGGAAGGAAGACTGCCTAGAGCTATAATGGGCTTCCTACCAACTCTATCAGAGATTTTCCCGGCGTAAAGGTTACAGGTCAAACCAACAAAACCTGATATGGATAGTATAATGCCAATTTGAAGCGAGGTCGCACCAAAGGTGTCTCCAAAGTACAGTACAGTTATGGGGATGATGAAACCTACAGCGAACCCTGTTGCCAATGAAGAAATGTAGAGAATCCTGAGGGAAAACATCACTTTCTCGCTCAGCCGCAAATCTCCTTCTTGCGCGACCGTTGCTTTTGATGAATCTTTTCCCCTCGTCTCTTTGACCCCCCTCCAAACCAACAAAAACGCTATGAAGGCGAGGAGGGAGTCCACAAAGAAGGGGACTCTGTAGCTCCACTCAAGCCCAATTCCAAGTATATCGTTGCACAGAAACTGGATGGCACCTCCAAAGACTGGCCCCATGTTAAACCCGACCATGCTCATAGTCAAATAGAATCCCAAAGC
>CAYFXU010000105.1:0-6249 GCA_964347145.1 uncultured Candidatus Bathyarchaeia archaeon | reverse complement strand
GCCCTCATCCTCATGTTCAGCGGAGTTGGCCCGGGAAGCCGTGTTGTTGAGGCGGGAACAGGAACCGGAGCCCTCACCAGCGCCCTAGCCTTTTACGTCAAACCCAGTGGACACGTTTACAGTTACGAGGTACGACCAGAATTTGTGGAAATGGCTCTCAAGAACTTGAAGAGAGCGGGAGTTTCGGAATACGTGGATTTCAAGAACAGTGACGTGACAGAGGGCATCGATGAGGAAGAGGTGGACGCCCTAGTCTTGGACATGGCAACACCTTGGTTGGTTGTTCCCCACGCCCATTCCGCATTAAAGGGAAGCGGAGTTCTGGTTTCCTTCAGTCCCACCATCGATCAGGTTGTGAAAACGGTGGAGGCCTTGAAGGAGAACGGATTTGTAGCCATCGAGACTTTTGAGAGTCTCATGCGAGGAATGCAGATCGAGCGAGGCAAAACTCGCCCACAAACCTTGATGACTGGGCACACTGGCTACATCACGTTCGCTCGCAAAGCTTTCAAGGTACGTCAGGAATGCTAAGGCAACTCTATCTCATTTATCTCTTCTAGGCTTTCTAGGCTGTTCATTTTTATCTTCCTGTCAGAGATCGTGTAGAGCACCTTTTCTATGTAAAGGGACCTTTTCACGGAGTAGGGGGAAGAGAAGTAGTAACCGCTTTTCATTAGTTCGGTGTCATTCTCCAGATGGGTGATTCTGCCTTTCAGCACGAGTTCATCTAGGGATATATCAAATACGTAGGCGCCTTGCCATACATGGTCTCCGTAAGCGTTGGGGGGAACCCCACTAGGATATTTCGCTTCGTCTATCTCCGCAACCAGAACAGGTATTACGAGAAGATTCTTTGGTCTATCGAACAGAAGGGCTTTGTGATCTCTCAGAAGGGGCGAGTCCGTTCCTCTGTCACCTATTTCATACTTGTGTATCTCCACCGGATGCGAGACGTCGCTGATGTCGAAAAGGGATATTTTCACTCCTTGGTACCATGCGAAGTTGCCTTCTTCTGCTGCCTCGGTTTCCTTGCCTATCCCCATGATGTGATTTTCGTCGTATGGATGCAGGTAATCTGAGTAGCCGGTTATCTTCAGGTAGCCGAGGACCTGCGGGGAGTAAGGATTCTCCAAATCTATCACAAATAATGGATCAACCTTTTTGAATGTCACCAGGTAGCATCTTTCGCCCATGAATCTAGCTGAGTAAATTGTTTCTCCGGGAGCCAGGTCTTCAAGTTTTCCAACGACGTCTAAGTCCATGTCAAGAACGTATACATTGTTCCGAGATGGCGCTTCACTACTCCAGACTTGCCCGGTCGTGGTTGCTATTCTGAAGTAGCCCTCATGTTCGTCCATGGAGAACTGGTTCAAGACGTGGCCTGGTACTTCACCGCTTGTCGCAGTCTCTATTTCACTGCCTTCTATGTGAACCCGGTAGATGAGTGTCCGTTCAACTTCGGGGAAAGTTATGTAAATGTTGTTCAAAGAGACGTACATGCCGTGTGCTGTCCCCAGCAGGAATGTCTTGTGCGTTGGCTTCTGTTCATCGTCTTGCACGTTTATGGCAACTATAGTCGTGAACGTGTATGAGTAGTCTGGGACGTCGGAATAGTAGATTTGCGTGGCGTCTATTTTCTCAACGCGGTTGTCGGAATAGAATCTTGGTAGAACCACGTCGTCTCCATTGAGGTATGCCCCTCGATTAATCACGGCGTAAACGTAGTTGCCTATCATCCTCGAGTTGAAATAGTAACCGTCCATGGAGAAGTTTCTCTTCACGATAGGACTTTTTCTGTCTGAGACATCATACACTTTGATGAAGATTCTCGTTGTTTCAACGAAGAGGACAAGCTTGTCTCCGTTTATGAACATTCCCCATACAGTTCCGTTTAAGTCTATCCGTGAGAGAACTTCAGCTTCGTCAGCGGGATACGCCCTGACAATGACGACCTTTTTTCCTGAGACAACGTAAATGTATTCTCCGTCAGTCTTTACCACATCCGCTTCATCTACTCCTTCAACCTGAATGTTTGTCGTCGAGTAACTGGGAACAGCTGGTGCGCTTTCCCAAGCTCCAGCTGACAAAACGTCTTGAGTCTGTCCCGTGCGTCCTAGGTAATATGGACGAACTTGCGAGCTTGATTCCACGAAACTTCTCAGCTCTTCGTAAGAGGAGAACCTCCTCAGCGAGGACGATAATGAATAATAATGGATCTGCTCGCAGAATGGAGCAATCGCGCCAATTATTGCTGTAAGCAACAAGAGAAAAAATATGATCTTTCTCACGTTTTTCACCAACTACCGCGCGCTTTCTATCCTACCCAAGGCGCCCCACAATTTAATACCATGTTTTAGAACAAACCGTACTGAAAACAGAACACGAAAGACAGATATTTTTTGATTGAGCAGTAGATTCGGCGCCTCTTACGCGCGCGCAGATCTAGTCTTTTTCTCCTTTGATCTTGTTGCTTATTACATCTATCAGGACTGCGACTTTATAGACCGCGTAGGCTAGTAGAACAACTACAACGAAGACTCCGAAATCTTGCAATATCCTCATGAGTTCTGTAAGGGTCAATCTAACACCTCGACCAGTCGAACTGAACTTTCATCGTATTTAGCCACAATGTGTGTGCATTTAATACTATACTTTCGAACAGGCTGTACCAAAAATGGAACACTAGAAAATCCTTTTCTTAGCGTAGGCAAAAACACCGAGGGCTAGAAGGAAGCTCGGTATTAAAAGAAATCCGGCTGACGACAGAATCGAAGGACTTGTGGCTTTTTCTAAAGCTTCTATTGCTTCTATTCGCGCGCGCGCTTCTCCTTCGTCTAGCGCTTCCAAGAACGCAGGAGAACCCTTGCGTAGATTTTCTCCATTACCAGAAGTTATCACCCGGTAATAGGTGGGTTTAAGTAACATTAACGGAGCAACCATAGTCACTGTGCCCAGTAAGATGGCAGTCGCCGCGTACACCAGAGCTTTTTTCATCTTTCGTCTCCACCATTAGAAGAGTTGCAGCACGCTTTTAAGTCCACGTTTTAGAACACTTGGACGCGGCTCAGAATGGTTTTTCCCTCCAGAGCCTCACGGTTTCAAACCACAAGATGAAGTTGGCCACTGAGCCGAAAAGGATTGCAGCTATGTTATGAATGGAACCAGTTGGCCAGTACAGACCTAGATAGAGGATAAACATGGTGGAGAGCCAGAGGGAATAGAAGAGATAGCGGGGAACAAGAAAGCGCCCCAGCCTGGTGAAGAACCTTAGGAGACCGACCTTGACTTCCTGAACCAGAAAATATTCGCCTGTCATGCTTTTCTCCACCAGGCCAAGCGAAAGGAGCTTTTCCAGGTGGTGGGAGGCCACGCTTGGACTGGAAAAGTCCATGGAACGTTGAATCTCACGGACTCCCACCCTGGAACTGGGAGATCTTAACAAATACCAGTATATTCGAAGAGTTTTGCCCTTCAACTGGGATTCGATCACCGCCAAGTCAGATCCGGAGGAAACATCAGACATGAAACTCGCCAAAACCAAATTATGGGCATCTTCATAATAAAGTCTCGCAAGAAAACCTTAAGTCAAAAAGAACGTAGCTCAAAAGCGGAAAGCAGCTGAGGTGCACTTGCGCGCGCATCAAAATCTGACCCATGCTGCGTGAACTTTTTCTCCGGTCTTCCTAACAACGGGTTCCAATTGGTTCGCCGGTGCAAGCCCTATCTCCGTTGCAACCTTCATTATAGATAAGTGAGAGATGACCACGTTGTTATCATCTTCGTATACGGCGAAACTGCATGGGAATAGATTGCCTACGTCTTTCGACACGTCAAGTGCCATCTTGGCGAGTTCGGGTTCACAGGCAAGTATGATGGTATAGCGAGGATAGTCTTCAAGCCCCAATTTCTTTTTCATTATTTCATCAATGGATTTTGTCAGCAATATACTGAATCCTTCTTCCGTGATAATCGTTTCCACGTGTTCGACAGCCTCATCAAATCCCATTGAACTTTCTTTTTTTAACACGGCAACCAAGTCTATCACCCATTCTTTAATCGGAAAAGCCTCGTTTAAAAAACTTGCTTGGGCGAAAGCTGGATACGGTTATATGAGGAAACTGCATATTAGGACCGAGAAAAATGCGTTTAGAAATCATTGAATCGGAAGGGCTTGCTCACAAGAGTTATTATCTGTCTGATAGGGGAGAAGCGCTTGTAGTTGATCCCCGTCGCGACTGTTCAATTTACAGGCGGCTTTCAAGACAAGAATGCGCCAAAATCATTTACATATTGGAGACTCATAGAAACGAGGATTATGTGATAGGTTCTCTCGAACTGCAGAGAATGACCGACGCTGAGATCGCACACAGCAAGGAGACCCCTTTCAAGTATGGAGAACACAACCTTGGTGATGGCGACATTCTTCGTGTCGGGCGTCTGAGGATCCAAACGCTTTACACTCCCGGACACACTGTCGACAGTCTGTGCTACGTTGTTTGCGAGTCCAATGCGAGCAACGTTCCTATGATGGTGTTCACAGGAGACACTCTGTTCGTTGGTGATGTGGGGCGAACTGACCTAGCAGGAATTGGCGCTTGGCGAAGACAGTCTGAAAAACTTTACGATAGCCTTCATGAGAGAGTGTTGCCTCTAGGCGACCACGTCAATGTTTATCCAGCTCACGGCGCTGGCAGTATATGTGGCCATGAGATAAGCGAGCGAGAATTCAGCACGATAGGATACGAAAGGAGAACCAATCCGCTACTAATGCTCGACAAAGAATCCTTCGTGGAACACATGATGGAGCAGAAGCTCATGAGACCTCCATACTTCAAGAAAATGGAACAATATAATTTGGATGGCCCACCGCTCCTTCACGAAGCTCCCATGCCCCAACTTCTGAGCGTTGATGAATTCGAAGAAGAAACGCAAAAATCCAACATAATCATTGTTGACACTAGGGAGCCAGAAGCCTTCGCAAGTTCACACATATCGGGATCGCTCAACATTTGGCTCGATGGACTTAGTTTTTTCCCGGGTTGGGTACTGACCTACGACCAGAAGATTCTCTTGGTGACAGAGCGAAAAGAGGATGTGACCGCTGCTAAGCGCTACCTTTTGAGGCTCGGTTTCGACAAACTCGTAGGCTATCTCTGCACGGGCATAAGGGAATGGAGGAACCGTGGAAAGCCTATGGAACGCCTAGGTAATCTGTCGGCCACTATGTTGAAAGAAAAGTTGGACCGAAATGAGTTTGTTCTCGTGGATGTTCGAGAACCAAGCGAATGGAAAGAAGGATACGTTGCAGAAGCTAAGCGAATATACATCGGTCATCTAATGGAAAAGTCAAAATCCTTACCACGAGACAGGCCGATAGCCTGTGTCTGCTCGGTAGGCTACAGGGGCGGGTTGGGAGCCAGCATCTTGAAGAAGATGGGTTTCAAAGAAGTATATAATGTCCTCGGCGGCATGAAAGCCTGGAAAACGTTCGGCTATCCAGTTGCACGCACACAAAAGACGGGTTAATGTTGCTCAGAAAACGTAAATAAATACGATGTTTCAAAAGTAACTGCGCGCCCGCACTCAAAGGTGAAATGTTACCATCTGAAAAAGACGTTTTGCAAGAAATGAGACCTTGCCAAATCAACCAGCCTATCAATGACCTTTTGGGCATTTTTGTTTCCGATCTAAAACTCCTTTTGAGCAATGTGATCGAAGGTTCAACCGAAACAGGCAATTTCGCACGTTCACTATTTTATACACGCATTAAGATATTTTCAAAGGCTCTCAAGGACAGAGTGCTAGAAAAAGACGAGAAAGCCAAAGCTCTCAAAATTATTCGAGAATGGTAATTTGGGTTGTTGTTCTTTTAAAAGAACTTTTATAGTATTTCTCAGAAATAGGGTTATCAGGCTCAAGTATGGTAGTTAACATCGCGCGCGCACAGTTATCCTCTTGAACAGAAGTGACAGTACGCATGCATGTACCTGTCCGAAAGTTGGAATGGGATTTCAGTGAGGAACTGACACGAAAGCGAACCTGAAAGTTGCATCAAAAACGTTAAATTGTGGCATCATCAATACTTTAAATGTCTTGGGAAAGGAGAGAATTTGCGTTGGCTTCGAAAAAGAAAATCATGATTTCAATAATGTTGCTGTTAACCTATTGCCTATTCACGTTCACAAACATGCAGGCAAAATCACATTCAGACCCTGAACCGTATGTAAAATTCTACATTTGGAACCCTAC
>CAYFXU010000104.1:2864-6301 GCA_964347145.1 uncultured Candidatus Bathyarchaeia archaeon | reverse complement strand
GCACCCCGCGCCAAAACTTAGCAAATAAGCCGTTTTGGCTACACGAATTTCTTTTTTTATTCGATGCCTGCGCGCGCGCACTATGGCTGATACTGCGAAAAGAACAGCTAGCTTTGCGGGCTAGAACAAGGGGCAGAGAAGTTGCTATCTAGAAGTTTCTATGAGCCGTACGCTATGGCCTATTACTCTTTCGTCACTATTACCCGCGAAGCCATAAGGTATCCACCAAATGCCATTAACTACAGTAATGCAGGCTAGACAATCATTCCCTCACTTCCACGATGACCGATTGGACCGTACGCTGCTGTGATGTCTCCTATGTCTCCCGCTAAGTGCAGCCCCAAGGCAATTAAGCCTATAATACCAAAGACTACGGATAGCATCTTCAGTGGACCACGAACCAGGGTGGCACTTCCAATGGCTTGAAGGTTAGCGAATAGAAAGGCTATGAGTGCGAAGATCCCATGCGCGCGCGCATGCTGTGGTTGCAAAAGAATTGCCGCACAGAAAAAAGAGGGGTTTCGGCTGGAGATCAATTAAAGCCAGGCCTATGCTCTTGCGTGGCTAGCTTAAGATTGTTTCCTAAGTGAAGCGTATCTGTCCCGAATAGTATATATCGGGTCTTTCACCTGGTATCTCTGGTCCTTCAAATCCTGGCCCCCACCAAGTTCCTTGCCCACGGAGATTCGCCAGACCGCCTGTGCCGCTTATGATCACCCACTGACCATACCACCAGAACCGGTCCGCGTCCCACCATGTTATCTTGCCAACTAACTGGATAACCATGGTGCCCGATTTGCCATCCACTTCACCATCAAAAGTACTTCGAAGCCATACGTTCCAAAAGCCCGAGGAAAATACCTCTACTCTGAAGACGGCTTCCGAGGTTCCTTCGAAATCTCCTACCCAGACCTCGTCCTCTGTTGCATAAATGAACAGGTTGCCGTCGGCCACCCTTGTACCTGTGATTTCGTAAGTGTAGTCAAAGCTTCCTTCCACGTTTACAGTTGGCGTTGCGTGCACTGGAGTCGATAGCGTGAGAAGTGTAACAATACACATCAGGAGTGGTGCAGATAACATCTTTCTCATTTCTTTTTCACCTCCTTTCTCTCTTCATTTTCTTCAATCGCACTTTTTCATTCTCCTTCCAACCATTCAACAGCGTCTCTCAGGAAGCACCATATTCCCAAGAGGCTCCGAAAGCACAATCCAACCATCGATTGCGCAAGAAAACTATGCTGTGGGAAAAATACATAGGCATTTTTCCCAAGAAGGGAAAAACAACCATAAGACAGAAAGAACAAGGGAATTTAATTTTCTCCTCGCTCAGCAGTCATGCTGAAAAAAAAGAACCTTAACTACATCGAAACATCTGGAGCCTTTTCTTTAATATATCTTCTAACCAACTCTTTCTTGTGGTGAATTCTAGCCCTCAAGATGTGTCCCCCTCTACCCCTCTCCCCACGAAAAGTCTTCAAGTCAACCAGACCCTTCCTCTGTAACTCTGACAAACCATGACCCATACGACCACCAGCTCGATACAAACTCCTCTTAGACACCCCAGCTCCCCTAATGATTTGAGGCAGACTCCTCCACCCCGACTTCTCAACGCTCAATTTCCGCTTCTCACAATCCTCCACAAAAGCATTAACAAGATAGTTGAAAACAACCTGAGCCGCCTTATACTCAAACTCAACAACCGGAAGAATCTTCGCCCCTTCAACTCTAATCGTCCTGAAATTTCCCAGTTCATCAACGTAAACCACATGAGGAGACAAGTTGACGCCAACGACATCCGCGACTTGAACCCAAATGCTAACCGACTCCACAGAAAGAGGATCAAGTCTACGGCCTCTCATGTTCAACGAAGCACCTTCCAATATGCAATAGGAAGGCACCCTCAGAACCTTACATCTCGGAGGCGTAAGACCCTCTATCCTAACCAACAAACCAGGTTTCTTGCCAACGTTGACTAAGTCAAGCTTGACTTGAAACTCCTCACCCGGAATAAACTCATCCGGAACAGAAAGACGAGCCCTAATATTCACAGACTCAAATTCGTTCAAGCCCGCCGCCTTCTCTGTCGAATCCGGCATCGAAACCCCAGTTGCACTGGACAAAACGGCAGGAGCTGTCAGAACCTCACTCAGAGAAAAAGCCAACCTACGTTCTTTCCTCACCCTTTCAAGACTTTGAAGCGCCTCATTCTTCTTGTCACGATATCCTGTCTTCCCATAAGACTTCGCAGACAACTCCAAACATTTCTCAGCCATTAGGTAGAACCTAACCCTTTTGTCAGGTTCAGCCTCAGCCTCAGCTTTGCCAACGTAAACATAAGCATCAAAAAGCCTTTTGGTCGCCTCAACCCACAATGCAGGCTTCTCAGATCCAGCCCTCCGATAATAACGTGCTGCGTTTTCCATCCGCAATTTGGCCTCCGAATAAAAATCCGTGTTCGAGGTGGCCATGAACTTCATTCCCAGCTCCAGCGCCCCGCAAAAACAACTGTTTCCCATGGCAATCAATTCAGCTGTCTTTCTACGGCTGATTTCTCCAGCTTCAGCAAAAAGCTCCGCTGCCTTCCTATAGAGGGCAATGTCTCCTCTTTCTTCAGCAAGCTCCATCTTCTCCCAAGCTTCGCAAATAGCAGCAGCGTACTGTAGCTCCTCACGAGCTTCCTCCCTATCCAAATTCGGCGCAGTTTCCTTGAAAATTCTTGCAGCAGAGGCGTATTTCTTGGCACCAGCAATTCTGTCGCCCTTTCTGTTGGAAAGCTTAGCCTCCTCCATCAACACTCTTCCTATGCAATATTGTCTTCGTAACCCAGAAATACGTGAAAGCTTGAAAGCTTCATCTCTCTCCTCAGAGTTCTCGAGCTCTCCCACTTTCTCGCGCAAACTATTCTCGGAGTCTCCAAAGGTTCGCCCAGCTTCATTAAAAGCCTTCATTGCATCTTGAGGTTTGTCCAGTCTGCTGAGGGTTTCTCCATGTTCAAGAAGAGACCAAGCAAAGTAATACGAGGATAGATAAGACCATTTTTCGGTCATTTCTAGAAGGCGTGAACACACACGATAATGCTCTCTAGACTTTGCGTAATTTTCGTTTTCACGTGCGTGCCTTGACCTTTCAATTTCAGCCCAAGCTCTCATATATGACGCATAATCTGAGTAGAACCCTGTAAGCTGAGGAACCCTTTCAGCGGCAAGTCTGTAATTTTCAGATGCTGATTCAAAGTTTTCCGCAGCCTTCAGATGCTCGCTCAAAGCGTCGTATGTTTGAGCTGCTTTCCAGTGGCACTCCGCAACTCGGCTTTTCAAATCAACCCTTTGATATATTTCGGCTGCCTCTGCAAGAGCTTTTGTAGCCTTTCTCAGATGCTTCTTGTTGTCGGTGAGTTCATAGAGGCGATTTAACCGAACTCCAATGTGGTATTGTAT
>CAYFXU010000104.1:0-2764 GCA_964347145.1 uncultured Candidatus Bathyarchaeia archaeon | reverse complement strand
TCAATCCGGTCTTTATAGAAGATATTCCTTTGATGGCAAATTTCAAGCCATTTTCACTATCAGCTAGGGATTCTTGGATCATGCTCTTCTTGGTCTCAAGGTCCTTGTTCATGTCGGCGAGGAGATATTTTGTGACAGCAAGGTTGGCCAATTGCATGCCGCGGTTCCAATAGCCTAAAGGTCCTAATTTGCCTTGGATTCTACTAGCCTTTTTCCTGCGTTCCAAAGCTTCTTCTAGAAGCTTCCTCTTCTCCAAGGGATTCGCTTCCCTTATGGCGAGACTTCTAAGTATCTCGTCGAATACATGATTAACATACACTATAACATCTGGGTATCCAGAAGACTCAGCTCGTTCCAGTCCGTCTGTTGCGGCTTCCCTTGCTCTTTCAAGTAAACCGCGCTTCTTTCCCGAATCTATCTCATCCCCAGCCAAGAACCTGTAATACTCGATGTGCATCCACTCCACCCAATAAGCGTCCGCACGTGGACTTATGAACGAGATTCGAGAGTATTGCTGCTTAGCATCTTCAGCCCACTGCAAGGTTTTTTTGTAGAGCCTTGATCGTTCTTCCGTATCTTCAATCACGCGCGCGTTCCACCCGGAATGATAAGTTAGCCAATCAAGTGCACATCCGATGATGAACTTATCCCTTGTTTTTCTACCATACTCCAAGGCTCTCTTAAGATTCGCCAAAGCCTCATCAGTAGCATCTCCCCACAAAACACCCTGGGCTCCAAAAACAGGATATAACAACTCAAGCAACGTTATTTCTTCAGAAAGCTCCTTTGCCTTTCGCCAATAGTCTTGAACCCTTTGACTATCCCCTAACCTCTCATCTATTTCAAGAAAATAATAATCAAACACGCCCAAACAAAAGACCGTTTTTGCATATGCCCTTGCGAGTTCGGAAGGGTCTTCAAAAGCGGAAAGAAACTTGATCGCTTGTTCTCCATGTTCCACTGCCTCTCTCATCAACTTCTTTCGGGCTTCAAAATCCCACTCAAAACAGAATCCAAAAACAACGCTACTTGAAACCTGGTTGTAAGTTATCCCATACTCCCAAGAGTCGCCTGCCTCCGTAAACGCCTTCAAACTCTCCTTTGTAAGCCTCCAACACTCTCCAAGCAGCCTCTTCTTTTCAGACACCTCCGACGCAAGCCAATAACCCACATGGGCAATCATAGCGTCGCAGCGAATCGTCCTCGGCTTCTCTCCCTGCCCACTCAGCTTTCCATAGAATTCCTTAGCATTCTCATAACTCGCAACCACTTGACGCATTCCGTCCTTGAACTCATCTACGCTTTCAGCCTGCATAGCCGCCCGGTAAAGGGCGTAACCGATTCTCTCCAGAATCTGCCCTTTCTCCAAAAAATCCTCCTTTCCAACGGCACTTAAAGCCTGTTTATAGAGCTTTGCCGCCTTTGCCCACTCATAATCCTTCTCCTGTTCCTTTGCCTTACTTAGAATTTCTTCAACTTCTCCTCTGCGCGACATAACAACTAACCAGTAAAGACTTATTATCCTCATTGTTATCATAACCAAAAAACCTTTTCCAAACCTGCTCCTATCACATGGACACAACATATTTTCTGGCCAAAAGTCTAGCCACGCTCTTATGCGCGCGCACAGGTAGCTCCAAGGCAAACGCCCTTGCAAAACAAGCAAGCCTTTGTTTACTTTAAGAAGCTGAGCAAGAATAGCACTTTAACCAATCTGTAAGTCCACGCCATACCAACTCGATCTCAAGATTTCCTCGCGCATATGAGCTCAACACCAAACGGGAAAAGTGGTAAATCAACCTATCCATCTACTTGCCTATCAACTCGATGTTTCTACTCGTCTAACCGCGGTAAATTTAAATGTATGTTTAGAGCTAAACCCCGGCGCCCCCAACTACGCAAATTATGTTTAATCCTCGTTGCACGTATCGGTGATAGTGTAAACGAAGGCTTCTATCTAGCACCCCGCGCCACGCTTCGTCCTACAGAAAAATGGTAATTTGCGGAACCTTTTTGAGAATCTTAAGTCATAGAAGAGATTGGCGGTTTCGCTGCTTGCCATCACATTTACGGCAATCATCGGCGTTATTCTCTTCCTTTCGATTCGTTAGGTTCATTCTGACCTTTGCTCACACACGCAGAATCCACGGTTACCTGAAACAGGAAAATCTCTCCCGCGCAACGACAGCTATTCCCTGACACGTCGAATTTTGAACACTACAGGATTGTCAGGATCCGGGCAAGCATTGAATATTATGTCTCCATCGTCCTCGCTCCATGGAAACTCCACTCCATAGCGCATAGCGTAGATCTTTGGAAGCAAAGTCATAAGTGCACTGTAGCATATATCACCTTTCACTGATCTACCGTCAAAAACTATCCTATCACCCACTCTATGTCCAAACGCGCAATTTCCCTTCTGACTCTTCACGGTAACATCAACAACATATGGCATGCAAATCACCAGACCCAAACATATAAACGAACTTTCCAACTTTATGACTTTCTATCAATGCGCGCGCATGCTGTTCTAAAAAGTGGAACATGCTGTTCTAACCTGTAGGATTAAGTGTTGGGTGAGGTTTTTCTAGATCATTTAGACAGATGGTAGTGGAAGTAATGAGGCGGGTATTCGTCTATGGATTCATTCTTGCTTGCTTGATTTTAGGTGTGAGCGTGATCGGAGCTTGGTCGTTATTCCAGGGAACGCAAGACTCCACGTCAGAGGGACAAAAAGGAGATCTGCACCTGTCTATGACCGTGG
>CAYFXU010000103.1:1279-6451 GCA_964347145.1 uncultured Candidatus Bathyarchaeia archaeon | reverse complement strand
TCTTTTTCACTGTTTCTACGGGCTATTTACGTTTTCGGAAGAGCTTGCGCGCGCGAATCAAAGCCTGAGAAACTCCATTGCCCTCAATGTAATGCAGAAGTTGAACAAGATGACGAATTTTGTGTCGAGTGTGGTAAGCTTCTGTTACTAGATGAAGACTATGCCGCTTATGCAGACGAAATGGATGAAGAGTGAAGGCTCTAACTAACTCTACATACATTCAACTGGTTTTTGATTGTTCGCCAGAAGAGGACAGCATTCGGTATTCATAATTCTAATGTTCGTTTCATCTCCTCATACTGTTCTTTGTTAATTTCCCCTTTAGCATATCTAATCTGCAAAATCCTTAGAAGATCTACTTCTTCTTTGATCACTGCTTTTTTCGTTGGTACGAATTTTAGTTAACCGTTAATTGCAGCCATCCATTCTCTCGTAAGTTCTCTTTGTTTGGATAGCAAGAAGATCCCCATAATCGATCTCACACCTACACAGGAGAAGAATATTGAGAGAGCCTTTCCATCTTTGAGCTCCAATCTTAAGTAAGGGTTACCAGAAAAGTCTACTCTAGCTGGGACTACCTCTTCAATGCGCGCGCATCTGGGGGCCTGTTTTAGGGGTCGTGCATGGTGCGGGGTCACTTATCAGATGCTAAGGGAAACTTTGTCGCTATTCAGAACTAAAGAAAAAAGTGGGGAGGTTGAAGGTTTTGTTTAGACAGAAGGTTATGTGGCTTGTTGTCGCAGTTTCATTTCTTCTTCCATACTCATTACTAATTTAATATCACTGGGTGCGATAAGCACTTGTTGCCAGAACTTGTGGTTCCATACCGAATTTTTGGAAAGCTTCTAAACTGGGGGCTTCAGCTACCCAGAAGCTTTGGTGTCCTCCTGGATCCGTTGTCCAAGCTCCAAGCATCTTGATTTCATGCTTCTTCATCAGTTCATCTACTTTGCCCATAAACTCTAAAGATGCCTTTCTTGATTTTTCATTGAACCAATCACAGTTTTCGGGAGAATGCCTCAGAATCACCATAAAGGTAGGCATACTGAAATACTCTCCAACCACTTCTATGGGAACTAATTGCTTTTAAAAACCATGCCACCAGAGAACTAGACATCTAAAGCGTGAACTAGGCTTCCACTTTTCTAAGTCTCCGATAGAGAAAACAGGGCGTGGTTTAAACAGACAGTCTTGTCGGTAATGTGGAAAGGCTTTCAAGTTTTGGAAGGTTTGAGTGGCCAGTCTTATTGATTAATCGAAGTTTCTCCACAAGTCATAAAAACTGAGGTTACACAGTAATTCGAGTCTAAGCTAAAATAGGTGAGATGTCTTGAGCAAGAAGCCTGTTTTCTTGATGTTTTTGGCTATCATTCTCATGGGAGTGTTAGGGGCCTCATTTAACGTTCACAAGGTTGAAGCACAATATCCAATCATTTACATTAAGGCTGACGGGTCAATTGATCCTGCAACAGCAAACATCACCAGTTCAGACAATGTCACATATATTTTCACGGCTGACATCAACGCCCGCATTGTCGTGGAGAAGGACAACATTGTTGTCGATGGGGCAGGCTACGCGGTTCAAGGCCCAGGATCAAGCTATATTGGAATAAGCTTAGATGGCAGGAACAATGTAACAATCAAAAACGTAGAAGTCACAAACTTCACCGCTGGAATCTATCTGTCCTCTTCCACCAACAACAACATTACTGGTAACACCGTCTCCTCAAACAACGAAGATGGAATCGTGCTCAGCTATTCCAGCAACAACACCGTTACTGGTAACACCGCCTCAAACGGCTATGAAGGAATCCGCCTCACCGAATCCAGCTACAACAACATCACCGGTAACGTTGCGTCAAACAACGCGTGGGGCATCCATCTCGAAGATTCTTCAAACAACAGTATTTCTGGAAACAACATAACCGGAAATAGCGACGATGGAATATACCTTCATTTTTCCAGCAACAACACCGTTACTGGTAACACCGCCTCAAACAACAACGATAATGGTATCTGGCTCTACTTTTCCAGCACTCACAATGTCCTTATCGGTAATACCATATCCAACAACTCTCGAGGAATCTATCTCGCTTGGGGCAGCGATTATAATGTCCTTTTCCACAACAACCTCGTTAGCAACACTGTTCAAGTGAGTGTTACAACTGTAAACACGTGGGATTATGGTTATCCTTCTGGTGGAAACTACTGGAGCAACTACACTGGAGTTGACCTAAATCATGATGGAATAGGAGATACAGAGCATTTCATAGATGCAAACAACACAGATAACTATCCTTTGATGGGCATGTTTCACAGTTTCAACACAACTCTGGGAAAGTATGTTAACGTCATCTCCAACTCTACCATAGAAGGCTTCCAGTATTTTGAGTCTAACAGCACAATCAGAATGCATGTCTCCAACATGACAGCTAATCAAACTCATGGGTTCTGCCGAATAAGCATACCATACGAAGTTATGTCTGAGCCATTCAACGTGACTATTGATGGAGCTAATCCAACCTACTGGAACTACACACTCTATGACAACGGAACACACAGATGGATCTACTTCGAATATGAACACACAACACTAGAGATAGTGATAATTCCAGAGTTTCCATCATTCCTTATTCTACCACTATTCATGGTAGCTACACTACTAGCAGTCATGGTCTACAGAAAACAGTTGAAAAAAGGAAACATTAGTGCATCAAGAAGAAACTTCGCGCGCGCACTCGTATCCACGATCACAATTTGTAACTACAGGCCGTGAGTCGCCTTTTTAACTATCACGCGGATTAAGGCATTACACTCAAGGAGATTGCGCAATGGTCATTCACAAGATTCAAAAGATCTACAGCGAATATCCCCGCAACTTCTGGGTTGTGATCGGTGCCCTGTTCATTGACCGCCTCGGTGGCGCGCTCATCTTCCCCTTCATCGCCTTGTTCATTACGGCAAAATTCGAAGTAGGCGTAACAGAGGTCGGTCAGCTCTTTGCTGTCTTCGCAATCGCCAGTGTCTTTGGCAGCATGGTGGGTGGCGCCTTCACCGACAAGTTTGGCCGCAAGTCCGTGATCATTTTCGGTCTGGTTGTCAGTGCCCTTAGCGCCTTGGGATTTGGATTTGCCGAAGATCTGAATGTGATCTACTTTGTGGGTATGGTTATTGGCCTGTTTGCCAACGTCGGCGGTCCGGCTCAGCAGGCCATCATCGCCGACTTATTAACTGAAGAGAAACGTGCCGAGGGCTTCGGGCTTCTTCGTATCTTCGCTAACCTCGCCATAACGATTGGCCCAGCCGTCGGCGGCATCCTGGCGACACATTCCTACCTCTGGCTCTTCCTCATCGATGCTATTGCCAGTACTGTTACCGCGCTCATCGTGCTCTTCGCAATCCCGGAGACCAAACCTGAAGCACCATCGGACAAGCCCAGCGAAAGCATTTTACAAACCTTAGGAGGCTACTTCAAAGTTGGCCGTGATAGCCTTTTCATGGCCTTCGTTCTCGCCTCCATGTTGATGATATCGGTTTATATGCAGATTAACAGCACCCTCCCCGTTTACTTGCGTGATGTCCATAGCATACCCAATCAGGGTTACGGCTACATCATTAGCCTTAACGCTGGGATGGTGGTGCTCTTCCAGTTCTGGATCACCCGGCGCATCAAGCACCTATCCCCCATGATCGTGATGGCTCTCGGCACGTTGCTCTACGCCATCGGTTTTTCAATGTATGGCTTTGTTTCCGCTTACGCTCTATTTATGCTGGCGATGGTCATCATCACTATAGGGGAAATGTTCGTTGTTCCGGTTGGTCAGGCGTTGGTCGCCGATTTTGCTCCCGAGGACATGCGTGGTCGCTATTTGGCTATGTATGGTTTTAGCTGGACAATTCCTTCCGCAATCGGTCCCTGGGCTGCTGGGTTGATTATGGACAATTACAACCCCGATTGGGTCTGGTATGCGTGCGGCATCATCTCCATGCTTGCCATTGCCAGTTACTTAGCTCTGCACTTGCATGCTTCCGCGCGCGCAATAGAGTAAACTGAGCCTAATCTGAGTTTCTCTCGGTTGAAGTTATGTCGTATTTCCTTTCATTCCCTTATAGGAAATACGATGAAGACTCAAAACAAAGAAGCCTACTTCTGCTTTTCCCCAAGTTGGGGTAGCGGCCGGATTTCGAAACAAAAAGTATAGCGTATCCTTTGCGCTTAACTTTCCCTCTTTTTTCTGTAGTGGATATTTTTGAGTAACTTCCACCAAATTTCAAACTCATTGTGAAATAGTTTATTCCACCAATCAACCATTAGCAAGACTTCAAGCCTCAGTTTTTCATCAGGAAATGTAATACACTCAGTTAAATCCGACTTCCAGAAATAGGAATTTTCCTCATGTTTAGTAATGACTAACAAGTTTCCAGTAGGAGATCTTTTCACCTTCATTTCCATCGTTAATCGAAATAGTATACTGTATGTAAGTAGAAGATAAATTATGTGTATACATGGATGGGTACGCCCATGGTCACTCAGTACTTTCCCAACTTCACGAAAAAGAACAAGTTTTTTTATAAAAGAAGATTACAAAAGTTGAATTTTGATAATTCTGTGTATATTGTGTAACCTTTTAATAGGTGATACTAGTCTTTCAATGTGGAAGAAAATATTTACATCTTGTTACTTCAAGTAATGTTACTTGAACTGGTTCTTTGATTGTTTGTTTTTCAAGCTTTAGACTTATTTCCTGCGCGCGCGCAGGGGGCACGGATCCGAAAATCTTATGTTGGAGCAAAAAATCGTGGGATGCTTTGCTTCTTTCTGGAAAGAAGATTCATGATCTGTGAATTTCCTAGCGCTCGAATAGGCTTAAGAAGATGGAAGTTCAAAAAACCTTAACTTGCTAACCATATAACAATAAAATCAGCTGGGCGAAAAGCGAAGTTTGTTTATGTCTGCCGAACAGGTCAGAAAAGTGCCCTTAGGATTCATTGCAGTATCATTAGTTTTTCTATTCATCGGGATCTTAGGACTATGGATTGGAATAATACGACTGATTTTCGATTTTGACCTCACATTCGGCTCTTTACTAATCGTGTGGGGGGTTGCCTCTATGTGTACTAGCCTAGGTATTTATTTACTGAAACAGTGGGCTTGGTATTTAGCAGTCGGCC
>CAYFXU010000103.1:0-1179 GCA_964347145.1 uncultured Candidatus Bathyarchaeia archaeon | reverse complement strand
TTCTATTTAATGCAGATACCGCTTGATATAGTCCTGCTTCCGTATTTGTTTCTTAGACGGGATGTTTTCCTTGGTAAGGCAAACGCCAAAATCAAGACTTGGCTGAGAGCAAACAAATTCTTCCTTTCCGCAATTGTGATTTGGGTATCCATTTTTTTCGTGTTGAGACCTCTTGCCATGCAAAGCTTTGCTTCGATTGTGAATGATGGCATAGGTCACCAAACTGGAAGTAATGGTCCTCTGCGGGTCGTCGTTACAGCGAACAAACAATCTGACCTTGATCCGGACGAGGATTTCTATTCATTAAGTATCCGCATTCACAGTGAAGAATCGATTAACGTGGTTCATGTGTCAGTCCACTCAGAACAAGGAGTTTGTGACATGTGGCAACCCACATCAGGGTCGAAGATGCCATATCAAGGTTACGGGCAACCAGCGTGGGTGGACGTTGAAGGAGTATTCACAAATCAGATTAGATGGACTATCCAAACATCTGGTGTCCGAGATAGTGATTTAGAAGCCGACTACGTGGTCCCAGAGGGAAGCAATTTCAATTGGACCGTTGAGACGGAAGTCGAAAGGCCAGTACCAATTTGGCAGCTGGGTCTAGAAGTTGGAGCGCTGAGTATTATCATAGCATGGGGTCTAATCCGTCACAAAGCGTGAACGCACTACAGAAATATGAGCTTACGGAAATGCCAAAATCCACGATCTGTGGGATGCCAGATTAAGGTGAGCCACATCATCAAGCGCGCGGTAGAATTACGGTTGCCCTGACGGTGCCACGGTTTTTTTCGCACTCGCGATTCTTGAAGGCAGATCTTTTTCGACATCACGGAGAACATCAAATCCTACAAAACTCTTTTGCGCGCGCGCGATTATTCAATATTTGAAGGGGTAACCAAAAAATAGAGTCATGAGCACTTCACTGTAGCAGATGAGGTCGTAGCGTCATGAAGCGAATCAAAAACACGCGCTCGAACAAATAGATAAAAAAGGGGAGTTTGCGGGGGACATCGCCACTACGTGAGGATTTAAAGATATCTACAGTCTTTTTCACTGTTTCTACGGGCTATTTACGTTTTCGGAAGAGCTTGCCCCTTCCATTTCCGTGACACACTCGAAGCCTACTTCAAGTAGCTGTTTCGCTTCTTCCACTGTTTTTGCGGTTCTAACGGT
>CAYFXU010000102.1:0-6512 GCA_964347145.1 uncultured Candidatus Bathyarchaeia archaeon | reverse complement strand
GGGATATGCGGAAGACGCTACGGAGATGGATTAGTTGAACCATACTATCTTGAAGACGCTGAAACGGCAATAGTGTGTGTGGGTTCAACCTCTGGAACGGTAAAAACCGTCGTAAACGAGCTTAGATCCAAGGGAATGAAAGCAGGTTTGCTCAGGCTTCGCACTTTCAGACCATTACCAGCAACGGAAATAACCAAAGCATTAGAACATGTGAGGGCAGTTGCTGTTATGGATAGAAGCCTAAGCTTTGGAGGACATGGCGGCCCAGTATTCCACGAAATACGCCACATCCTATACGAGGCTTCTACGCACCCCTACGCAGTGAACTACATCTACGGACTCGGCGGAAGAGACACCCATCCTAAACTCATAGAAAAAATCTACCAAGATCTGCGGCGAATACTGGAAACTCAACGGATTGAGGAACCAGTGCAATTTGTCGGATTAAGGGAGTAGAAGAAAGAATGGAAATGTTTTCTGAGTGGAAGTTCACTGCAAAAGACATGGCTGAAAAGCCAGATTTGTTCATGTCCGGGCATAGAGCATGCGCAGGCTGCGCCCCTGCAACGGTTCTCAGATTAATTATGAAAGCCCTAAGGGGGCCGACGATAGCAACCTTTGCGACTGGATGCATGGAAGTGGTTTCAACCATTTATCCCTACACGTCGTGGAAGGTTCCTTGGATACACACCGCCTTTGAGAACGTAGCTGCAAACGCCTCAGGAATCGAAACTGCGCTCAAAATACTAAAGAAGAAGAGACGAATACCACAGGAACATGTAGATGTTATCGCTTTTGCCGGTGACGGTGGCACATACGACATCGGCATCCAAGCTCTCTCGGGGGCAGTTGAAAGAGGACACGACTTTCTTTACGTACTATACGACAATGAAGCCTACATGAATACAGGCATACAAAGAAGCGGTGGGACGCCTCATGGCGCTTCGACAACCACTTCGCCAGCGGGCTTGGTCATACCTGGGAAAATAGAATACAAGAAGCCCATAGCGAATATCATGGTCGCCCATGATATACCCTACGCTGCAACGGCTTCGCCATACTACTGGAAAGACCTGATAGCAAAAGCCAGAAAAGGAATTGAAGTAAACGGTCCAGCGTTTCTCCACGTATTTGCGCCTTGCCCAAGAGGCTGGCGAAGTGACATAAGTAAGTCAATCGAGATTTCGCGTCTAGCTGTAGAAACCTCTATCTTTCCGTTGTGGGAGGCAATGAACGGCGAATATCAACTATCCGCACCAAGCAAAGTGATAGCTTTGAGACCGGAAAGAAAGAAGTCGGTTAGAGAATATTTGCAGCTACAAGGACGCTTTAGACACTTGTTCACTCCGAAATTCGAAAACGTGATCGATGAAATTCAACGCAATACAGATGAACGATGGCAACGCCTACTCAAGAAATGCGGAATGACGTAGAAAACGGAGGCGAGCCCAAGGATCCCCTCCTTCGCATGCGCAGCGAAGTACATCCTTCAAACCTAAAGAAGGCCTCCAAATTTACAGAATGACTCCAAGAAAGCTACGGAAAAAACGTTCACGACTAGACCTATCTGTATCTCTGGATTTCTTTAAGGAAGAAATGACCTGATTGCGCGCGCCTGCGATGTTAGTTATATCTGCCACTTCTTGCTAGAGAAACATGAAAAAGAGAACCAAAAAGACACAGGCCCCTGAGAACAGAGATAAGGCAAGTCTCTTGGCTTGTTTCGCAGTTCTATCGGCTACCAGACACAAGTCCTCTATCCGTTTCTCCCCAATGACGTTGACGTTAGGTATCACTTCCCTTCGCCATGATGCTTCTGCAGGCTCCAGATTACCTAATGCGCTTGTCGCAGCCTGCCTAATGTAACCAATAAGCTTTGGTCGGTCCATAACCTCGCCTATGGGATGGTAGCCGCGCGCCGTTCGCACAACCCCACAAACCGCATGGGTATCGGTGGTCAGGACCTCCCCGTCAACAATCCCGAGTTCTTCAAGCTCTGAAAGAATCCGTTCTCTCAGCCCGGATATCATGTTGTTTCCGTCGATGGTTACATAAGCTGCCTTCTGGTCGCCAACCCTCGTTACGATCACGCTTATTCCTCCACGTCCCATGCCCTCTTCCACTGTGAACTCTTCAGGGACAACCGTTGCTGCTCCTACTCCGAAGGAAGAACATTCATAACTCAGCGCCTTTTTGAGGCTAGCTAAAGATGCCTCTCTCAAGGAGAGAGAAGCTTCGCTGATGTTGAAGCGGCCCTCGATACTGTTGTGAGCGTCGACGACAAGTGCGGAAATCCCTCGCTTTTCAGCTTCTTTGACAATGAAGGAATCCAACTCTTGAGGAAGGTCTTCCATGGTTTTTGGCGCGACAGTCAATGTGAGAAGGGCACAGTCTCCAAATATTTGGCAGCTGGCTGTTGCCTCTTTTCTTCTGGTTCGCACGAACGGGGTCGCCATAGAATAGTTGGATGAAGAGTCCATAAAGCCAAGGATACTTTCCACAACTCTTTGACTTTGAAACTCAGAAGAAAGGTCGAGTTCATGACCAACCAATCCATGAGGAACAGATACTACACATTTAAGTTTGTTTTCCAATGTGGTCTGAATCAAAGAGGGAAGGAGGCTGCTTCCAAGGTTTTTGAAGGGACCAGGATGCAGAGTTGGAACAACCATAGCTGCCTTTATTCTTTTGTCGGTTCTGAAGGTCAATATAGAAACCCTCACATTTTGTTCACTGCCAAGTTTCTCAAAGAAAGTTTCAAGGGGTGTGTTCAATCCCTCTGCCCAATTGGCGAAAAAGGCCTTAAATAAGGAGGAAGAAGCTATTCCAAGCGCTCTTTTACCAACGCGATCTAGGAAGTAGTTGAATAGAAATACTGTCAACACGGCTACCAAAACGGAAACTGAGAAGAATATGGGAAGGCTTGTTCCTACGCCATATCGGATTACGGAACCCACAAAAAAGAGGGGGATGATGCATAAGGCGGGTTGCAAGACGGAGGAGAAAAACATTCTTCCGAAGTCAGCTAGGGACGTTGTAGAAAACACTAACAAACGAAGCATCAGTGCTCCACAAAAACCTAAGAAGAAAAATTTGACCCATAGGTTTGTGTTTTTAAAGAAGAGGGTCACTAAGCTCCCAACAAAAATAACCCCAAACCATATGACGCAGGAGAAAAGGGAAAGGGCAGAGCAACGTCTCAAATTGAAAACAGGGTCTCTTTTCATAGAACTGTGGCTAATTACAAAATCGGAAGCCAAGGTTAAGGAAAGGAAGATGCCACCGAATGTTACGCTTAATGTGATCCCGTCGTAAGAAGGTTGTAGCGGCAGAATTGCGAGAACCCCGCCGAGCAGACATGAGGCGCCTAGGAGGACAACGATTGCAATGTGGGAAGGAAGCGTGAAGAGGGACGAGTAACGCTTCACGGTTTTACTAATGTACTGATCCGAAGAACCAAGGGTCAACCAAATATTCCTCGCCCTATATCCTTCTGGAACAGAGTTCAAAAATCTTGAGGTCACAAACAGTGAGTTGGCGATCCCAAGTGGGTGCGTGCGCGGATACTGCTGGTGAAGAGAGTCGAAGGACAAAATTTACATAATCTGGAAGATACGAGAAGATTGCCCAGTTGCCTTTATGAGAAAAGTGGCGAAAAAGGAAGTAAACACAATCAGAAAAAGTTCAAAAACGTTGATGACTCAGCCTAAAAAGGAGGAACAAAAGCTTTTATGCTCTAATTCGAGTAACATTTTGTAGAGGATTATGTCTAGGGCTGGTCCGCCTCCATCGGTATTTCATATTCTCGAGCGGAACATAGGTCGAAGAATGGTCGCAATATTGGATCCCTCGTATGGGTTCGAAGGAACTCTTGCCGCGGTTACACTAGAACCTCCGGGCATCTGGCTTTCTGACGCTGAGGTTGTGACGTTGCGGTCAACGATAGCTCAACCGGTGCCGCAGGTGGTGAGTAGGGAACATAGAAGTGAAGTCTTCATCAACCTAAGTTCGGTTCAACGCATCGAAGTCTTACATGAAAGCTGACGCTTACGAAAAGAAGACTTGTGCCAAGACGCAGCCTACTATTAGTGCTACCGCCAAGATTACTGCTACTTCGGGTTTTACCTTTATGCCCCTAGTTTCTTCTTCGAAGAATCTTAGTAGCCCCGCGCTTTGAGCGGGCATAGGTGACTTTCTTTCTCCTTTTTTCCCTTTCTTCCTACTCATGATGCGGTTCCCCCGCTGCTTGCTCTGCAATATCACCGCGAGCTATTAATTAAAATTTATGTTAATCTGTCTCGTCTATGTGCATTTAGACCGTCTATTTCTTCTTCAGATACTGCCAATATCCTTCTGCGCGCGCAGTTGCAGTCACCAACGGCTAATTCTTCCTCACGTTTTACAGTGATGTTGGAGGTAGAAAAGATCAAAAAGGGAATTGGGAAATTCATAAAGTGCACGCAGGGGTGTTGCTGCTTTGGAAAAGCTGCGGAGAGTAGTATGGACCATAGGGCATGGTAGTAGGTCAATGGACCAGTTTCTGGCGTTGCTCGAGGAGCATAAAATCCACGCACTAGTTGACATACGTAGTTTTCCTACGTCTAGAATTGAGCATTTCCGGAGGGAGGAAATGGAAAGGTGGTTGCCAGAGCATGGAATTGAATACGTCTGGTTTGGCGAGAACCTGGGTGGATATCGTCGAGGAGGATATGAAGCCCACACTAAAACTGAGGCGTTTGGGGAGAGTGTACAAAGACTTCTTGAGCTTGCCCTACAAATGCGAGTGTGCATCATGTGCATGGAGAAGAATCCGAATTATTGCCACCGCCGTTTCCTCACCGCCTACCTGGAAAGAAAGGATGTGGAAGTGATACACATCCTTGAGAAAGGGCAGGCTGGCCTTGTGAAGTTCAAAGACATAATATAGTGAACAGCGTTTGGTTTATGAACTGACGTTAAGAGGAGATGAAAGATGTGAACATCCGTGAGTTTCAGAACATGATGCGCCGAATCTATTTTGACCGAGATTCTAAGCGAGGGGCAATCGAAACGTTCGATTGGCTTGTGGAGGAAGTGGAGGAACTGGGAGAAGCTTTAGGGGAAAAGAACACGAAGGTCATGGAAGATGAGTTCGCCGACGTTCTCGCCTGGTTGGCGTCTTTGTCAAACGTAGTTAACATAGATTTGGAGAAAGCAGCAATCGCAAAATACAGCGACAGATGTCCCAAATGCGGGCAAACACCATGCAAATGTTCCTTCATAACAAAAAAGTAAATGAATGACCGCTGACGAAAGACTAGATATTAAGGGAATCTTTCTATACACCAACGACTGAAAGCAAGCTCTCAGAGGTGCGATTATGCCCTATTGCCGGAAATGTGGAGCCGAATTAGATGAGTACACTAGATTTTGTCCTACTTGTGGAACTGCTGTTGGCCCACTAGTGGCTGAATCTGAAAAAAGAAGAAAAAAGAGAAGGCCGATAAGCCTTCTAGCCATCGCTTTGATCGCCCTCATTGTGGCCGCAGTGGTCATCGCCGCCCTCGCTGCCATCGCCCTCTTGCCCGTTCACACAGTTGGGCCTGTCACACGTCAGATGACGGCTCGCTCTAAGTCAGACGTAAACACACTAGACCTTGACATCACCGTAGATGTTGCCGCCCTCAACATCGCTTTCGAAGACCTCACAGGCGAATTGCAATCGCCTTCGATCATCCTCAACGCGTCGGCAACCGCAAGAGTTGGAGTCTTGGTCTCACCTGACTTTTTGGAACGCTTCATGCCAGTTTGGCAAGACACAACCGTAGGCAACGTTTTGACGGTGACAGTGAGGCAGGTGGTTGACACCTTCTATTGGCCACGGTACTCTTCGTTAAATGTCACATTTGATATCCGTATCGACCGCTCAATGAACACAAGCCTCAATGTAAAGGCAAGCACCGGGGGAATTGTCTTGGAAACTCAACCTGGGGTGGTCCTCGACTCTTTAAACATCGAAGCCACCATAGGTGGAGTTGAAGCCAACTTAGTTGAAGATGTCGTTGTCGCCGGCGACGTTTCTGTGAAGACTACAACAGGAGGAGTCAAATTGTCTTGGGACAACGTGGTTGTTACAAGCGATGTTCAGGTTAATGGGACAACGACCACGGGCGGAGTTGACGTGAGTGTCAAGCAGCATGAGCAACTTGCGGGGAACATCATTTTGAAGGCCGAAGCCACGACCGGTGGAGTCGACTTTGCTATAGATGTTCAGGGTGATGTTGGAGCCAAGATCGCGTCCAGTGTCACCACGGGTGGAATAGAAATTAACAGGAAAGTTGGATTTTCTGGCACGGAGGCTCTTCTACAGTCAAGCAACTATCTTGCTAGTGGCAATTTCAATGTAAGTCTCAAGACTACTACTGGCGGAATTGACATCGACGCGAAGTACACCCCATAAAGACGACGTTTATGTCTTCCTCCAAGTAAGCTCGTGCACACTAGAAACTCCTTGTTTTCACCTTCGTTGAGCC
>CAYFXU010000101.1:0-6591 GCA_964347145.1 uncultured Candidatus Bathyarchaeia archaeon | reverse complement strand
TCTAGAACTTTATTGATAAGGATTGTTCATTTTCAGTGAGATTCTGCACGCATGCATCCATCAACAACTAATTCGCACATTAGAATCATATACATCTCATTTGAGTGGACGTATGCCAAAGGTGACAAGAGGTATCAAAGTAAACACTTAATGAAGGACTGCTATATAATACATCATTTCAAATTGTACTAAAGATTTAAGCACACACAAAAAAAATCAGGCTTCAAGCTGACGCCTGGCTCTGAGTAGAAGAAAGCGCGCGCATCAAAATGCATGCATGATTCGCTTAGTCAAAGGTGTCTTCCCAAGAATTCGAAGAGAATTGTGTTGAATTTCTCGGGTTTCTCGGTCATGGATAGGTGTCCGACACCGTCTATTATTTCTAGGGTTGAGTTTTCAATCTTCTCGTGCAAATATTGTTGAAACCAAGGTGGCGTCAGCATGTCTTCACTTCCTCCAATAATTAGGGTAGGTTTACTGATTTGAGAAAGTTGTTCCCGAGAATCAAACTTATTGCATGCTTCAAAATCGGCAAGCCCAATTGTGGGATTAGTCGTTAGCATCTCCTTCATCACCCAGCTCGCGTCTCTAGTATCGGTCTCTTCATGTTTTTGTCCTAGGATGTTTTCAAAGCCTGTTTTTAAAGCTTCACGAAAGTTTTTTCTCAGCATGGAGAGCAACTGGGGATCCACCCCGAGTTTTGCACCAGTATTGATTAATCCAAGGCACTCAACTTTTTGCGAAAAATTCAGACAGAATTGGATACAAACTGCACCACCCAATGACTGCCCAACTAGGGTAACCTTTTCAATATTCAGCACTTCCAGAAAGCTGTTGACAAAATCCGCGTAGCGATCAATAGAGATCTGGGAGGTAGGCATGGAGATTTCTGATTTTCCATGTCCCATCAGATCAATGGCAATCGCGCGATACCTTTCCCCAAAATAGTCAAACTGATGTCTCCACACTGAATGATTACCAGCGGATCCGTGGATAAAGAGTATGGCGTGTCCCCTCCCAATTGATTCATAAAACGTTCTTAATCCGTCCACAAACACAAATGGCACGTTCGCCCCTCCCCACCGAAATATGTTATCCTGTTATCTTTAAGAGCAACAGCTGACTGTTAAAAGATAAGCCATGGAGGATTTCAAGTTTTACCTTATTTCTGATTTTCTTGTAGGGATGGGGGAAAGTCGCGCGCGCAACAGAAGGGAGAATTGAAAGGAAAAATAGGCTCAAAACAAATGTTCTTTTGTTACATAGGAATCATCTGCAGGTTTCAACAGAATAGTTTTGTTAACGCATTCTATTTCTTCTAACATTCTTTGGAATTCACAAATATCATCAGAAGCACAGAGACAATGAACATTTGGGCCCGCATCAATCGTAAAATAGCATTCTAGACCCTCCTTTCTTATTCTTTGAATCGATTTAATCAGTTTCAATGTTTCAGGGTGCCAATAAAACAAAGGTGGATTAGAAGTCATCATGACAGCATGCATATATTTGCAATTCTCTTCTGCTATCTTACCAACCTTGGTAAAGTCGTCATCCAAAATTGCTTTTTTGATCTCTATCGCTTGTTCTTGAGACTTCTTAATTCTAGCTTCATTAAAAGGGCTTGTATATGCTGATTCATGACCAACATCTGAAGTAACATCTTTTTTTCCTTCATGAATAATTGCGACAACAGCGTTCATATCAAATTCATCTGGACCGCAAATTTGCTCAGCAAAAGAAGTTTCATGGGAATTTCCTTTATTCCAATACACAAATCCCCCGTGAATCGATCTCGCTGCGGAACCAGAACCTAGCCTTGCATATGTTGAAATTTCTTCTTTTGAAAAATCAATACCTAAGGCATCTACAGCAGCAATTGCTAGTGCTGCGAATCCTGAGGCCGAGGAAGCCAGTCCCACTTGAGTAGGAAAATCATTTTTACTCATCATTTTGAATCTATAATCGATACTTGCATATTCTCTTAGTGGATCAACAACTCCAAGGACCCTTTCCATTTTCCTTCCAGTCAAGATCTCCTCTCCAAGAATGGCCATGTCTTCTTCATAAGCATCAGAAAAATCAATAGTCGTATGAGTTTGCAGATGCACGTCATGTGTTAATCCATATTTTGTCATACTTACACTCTCACTTGAAGGGATATTCAGATTAGGATCATGATCCGGAGAACGACCCCAATATTTGACAAGTGCAATGTTAGAATATGCAATTGCTGATGATTTCACAGTCATCGCATCATAATCTACTTACAAACCTTAAGAATCTATGTGTGCCCGCAAGACCTAGCGAAATAACGCGTTTCTCCGCAGGACAACTCTTGGAGGTCCTATTCATCACCCAAGCTTCCTTTGAGGCATCCTCAGCATCTAAAATATCCAGCAATCACACCATTACTCGCTGCGGGCGCCAGCATGCGCGCGCTTGACTGAAAAGAAATGACTTTCATGCCAAAAACGTCAGGTCAAAAGACAGAAGTCCAATGAAAAATGCTGTGTGACACCTTCTTAGACAAAGAGTGCACTTGCACATTCAACAGCAAGCTCGAAAAAGAAAATAGGGAAATGAGGTGTGAAACCTAGACAGGGCCTCCTGCCTTCCATCTTTCGTGGCGCGACAGTGCAATCAACATCGCCTTCTGTCCTTCGATTTCTTGCATGCGTTGTTTTGCCGCGATGTAGGCCCGCAAGTTGAAATCGTTGGGCTGTCTTAGGTCTTCATTTGCTTCAGAAGAAGCGTTAAGATCTCTCATTCCTATGGCGCGGATTAGACTGAACACTTTCGACACGCCCTCTTTAGTTGAACCAAATCTTCCTCTCAGCCCCAACATTTTCCATTTCATATCCATCACCTCATTCTGTTCCTGGTTACTCATGTACCAGGAAAAACAGGGGCGCACGCATTCCCAACGCGTGAAGCACGCGCACGCACCCTTAGACACGACACATAGATCTACAGACAAGGGGAGACATAGGCTTTGTGCCGTCACATGACAGTAACAGTGGATACGTCATATGACGGGTGAAATGATATATTTGATGCTAACAATTCTATCTTGGCGCTCTTGAAATGACACTGTTTGAAGTCGACTTGAAAGTAGCCGTGCCTGACTCATTTTTCGCGGACATAACCCGCAGGTTTCCATCGATGAGTATTTTCATCTGGTGTAACAGAGAGAATGATGTTATCGAAGTTGTTGTGAGGAACCCAGAGGAATATCCCTTGGTTATGGAAGAGATTCGAGCGTGCTCTATCTTAGGTGTAATTGAAGAGGTATCTGATGATCACAGGCTCTATCTGAACGTTCACGAATGTCATTGCATGAAACAAGACACAATCGTCAGACATATTGGGGAATTGGATATTCTCAACATTTTCCCAAACATGATAGAAAACGGTTGGATATATCATCGTATTGTAGTATTCAGGCATGAAGATCTGAAAGAGCTTCTACGACGCTTTGATAATTGGGGATGGGTCTACAAGATCTTGCGCAAGGTTCCTTTTGATGGCTTTATTGCGAGTTCCCTCACTCTTTCAGCTGACACCCTGTTTTCCGGCCTTACTGAGAGACAGCTAGATGCCATTCTTACTGCACATCAACATGGCTACTATAACCTGCCAAGGGACGCTGACGTTCAAACAATTGCTGCCAAGAAGAAAGTGTCACGAACAACGTTTCAAGAACACCTCAAGAAAGCTGAAAACAAGCTTGTGGCCGCATTAGTTCCACACATGAAACTGTTCAACCACGCGTCACCAGCACGAAGAAGAAGCCTAAGAGTAAAATAGACAATGAATTGCCAGCGCATGCGCAAAATAGAATTTTACTATAGTAAAATCCTTCACAACGCTATTAAATAACAACTGTAGTTCTTGGATGAGTTAAGAAAAGAAAGCACGCGCACGCAGGGAGCTACTTTCCCCTCCACGTTATTTCCCTGCGTGCGCATCTGTACAATCAAGCTCTGGGAACGGTGGTTGCAATAGTACATAAGCGTAGTTGGCCAGAGATCACTGTCGAGATTCTAGAGGCCACTTTGGCTCCTTCAAACAAAATGAGGATACTGTACAAGTCAAACCTGAATTTTGTGCGTTTCAACAGGTATTTCTATGTTTTGGTGAGGAAGGGTTTCATAGAAGAAAAGAACGGTTCAGATGGACGACCGGTGTACAAAACTACTGAACTCGGCAGAAATCTGTTGGAGGTTCTCAAAAAGGCTAAAGAGCTTTTTTCTCCAAAGGACATACGTGAATAAAGAACTTGCTGGCCATGCTGCGGCTGATTGGTTTTAATAGGCTCACAATGAGATTAAGAAAAGAGAACAAAGACTGCAACCAATACAACAATAAACCATTGGATAGGCGTGCGCGCGCGCACAAATTTTCTTTCCAGGTTGTTCTGTCTATTTTGAAACAAGATGATCCGTTACATGTCTTCCAAATTCGATTAGTTTTTAATCTTAACTTTGATAGGTGATTTATTCAATTATATGCTAAAGCTAGGAGTGGTAGCAAGCTTGCAATTGAAATATGTGGAAGCTCCAGATGTTAAGAGGCTAGTGAATGAGATTGTGGATAGTCTGGACTTATTTCATGTTGTACCTCAATGGGTGCATTGTTATCGGAGTAGGGGTTCAAAGTCTAGACGTACTGTAGCTCGTATTCATGGGTTAAGCAGGATATGGCAAGAAGCGCTAGCAAGACCACCAACATACGTTGTTGAGGTCATCTCTGAGAGGTTTGACCCCTTGAGTGACGAAGAAAAAGAGAAAACGTTGATTCATGAACTGTTGCATATTCCTAAGGGATTTTCAGGAGGCTTTCGCCCTCACAAGGGCTACATTGACAGGAAACGGGTAGAAAAACTGCATAAAGCATTGTTAGAAAAAAGGGTCGTTAACGGATAACGAAGGCGCGCGCGGCTTTATAGGGGCCGAAAGAAGTATCTGGGCCACAAGGGCCACTCAGAAGCAATGGAGGTATCAAAGTGAACTTTCAAGTCCATGCCAACCCTGATTTTTTCTGGCTCCACGCCACGAATCATTCCCGGGAGATGAGGTCCCTCTTCCAATTTCACGATGCCTACCGTGTAGGGCACCATGGGCTGAAACTGCATTGGTGAAACGTGAATCACCGTGTAGCTAAGTAGTTTCCCCTTTCCTATGAGTTGAACCCATTTGAAATCAGTGGAAAGGCATTTGGTGCAAAGTGGTCTAGGCGGCAGAAGCAAGTTTCCACATTCACTGCATTCGGCGGCCATAAGCTTTTCTTCGTTTGCAAATTTGTAGAAGCTTTCTATAGTAAAGGGAAGAGTCGCAGGCAAGCTTTATCCCCTCTTGTAAACATGCACAGTGGCGGTCGCTCCAGACCCCCCAACATTGTGAGTCAAGCCTGTCTTGGCTTCGCTCACCTGTCTTTTCCCAGCCTGCCCAGTTAGTTGCAAATACATTTCGTAAGCTTGAGCAGTTCCAGTTGCCCCAACGGGATGCCCCTTCGACTTCAATCCTCCACTTGTGTTGACGGGAATCTCCCCATCAAGCTTAGTCGCGCCTCCTTCCAATAGGCTTCCACCTTTTCCAGGCTCACAAAGGCCAAGGTCTTCGTAAGCTATGATTTCGGCAATGGTGAAACAATCGTGAACCTCCGCGACATCTAAATCTTTGGGCCTTATCCCAGCCATCTTGTAGGCTTCATGTGCCGCAAGTCTGCCTGATTTCAGAGTTGTAAGTTCCTCCCTTTCATAGAGACCTATAGCGTCGCTGCATTGTCCAGAGCCTATTATGTGAACAGGGGTGTCTGTGAATTTCTTGGCAAGTTCTGGGCGGGTCAAAATTAGGCAGCTGGCCCCATCGGTTACTAGAGAGCAGTCGTAAAGTTTCAGAGGCCACGCGATCACCCTTGAAGACATTACTCTTTCCAGCGTTACTTCTTTCTGCATGTGAGCCTTCGGGTTCAAAGCTCCATTATGATGATTCTTCACCGCCACCAAGGCCATGTGTTCTTCTGTCGTGCCGAATTTGTGCATGTGAGCCGTGGCCATGAGGGCGTATAATCCTGGAAAGGTTATTCCATGCCATTGTTCAAACGGGAAGTCTGAGGCCATGGCTAGAAACTCGGTTACTTCAGGCGTGGTTCGATGGGTCATTTTTTCCACTCCGCCAACCATCACGATGTCGTGCATGCCTGAGAGTATGGCGAAGATTCCTGCTCTCAGCGCGGCTCCAGATGAAGCGCAAGCAGACTCGAGTCTCATTGCGGGTTTGGGCAGCAAGCCAGCCCAGTCAGCCAAAGTCGGTCCAGTGTGACCCTGATGTTCGTAGGATTCACCCATATGGCCAACAAATATGGCTTCTATTTCTCTTGCAGGGTTTAGGTTGGGACATCTTTCAAAGGCTTCTTTCACAGCCTCCGCGAAGATTTCTCTACCGTACATTCCCTCTAGTCGTCCAAACTTAGACAACCCTGCTGACACAATTGAAACCAAGGGCCTACGAACCAAAATTAGTCACCCAATCAGAGCATAATTTACCTCTAGAGTTCGGTAATAATGCCCAAACGAATATTTAAGCC
>CAYFXU010000100.1:0-6755 GCA_964347145.1 uncultured Candidatus Bathyarchaeia archaeon | reverse complement strand
GAGCGATTTTTCCTACCAGCGCTCAGATCTTTTTCCCTAGCTAGTTTTTTCTCTGTTTTTCTCTGCTCTGAGACCTCTAGAGTCATGCGCGCATGCGCCTGGATGTCATTATCTAGGGTGACAGCAACCGTAACAGCAAGGGTAACAGTAATAGCAGGATCCATATGCCTAGTAAGGCAATCTTTATCGTTTTGTTAATTTTCAAGAAGTAAACACCTGCCAAGTTTATGCCTGTAAGAGTGAGATAGACGACTAACCATTGGTCCAATTCTGCGTACCGAAGCCACAAATCTATCCGATTTAGTATCCAGATACTCCAGAGAAGGACAGATAGAGAAGATAGTAAGAAAGCTGAGTACTTCGCCCACCTTTTGTCTCTATAAAGCCCGAAAGCTGTCACAAGAAAGAGAGACGAGACCAAGAAGAATCCTCCTTTTGCTAAAGCAATCATAGTCCCGGCAGCAGGAGGCATGTGCTCATCTTCAATCAATGTGGGCATTAGCATTAAAAGTAGAACTATAAGAAAGCCGATACCCTGCAAAGCGTAAATAGATGTAACGAGCTTCACCCGCTTAGATTCCCAATCACTTACCTTTTCCATGTCTTTTCACTGCGCGCGCACTATGGTAGGCTGCGCAAGAATCGTTGATAGACAGGGTGTCCCTTGAATCGCAGAGTTGTATCCGATTTTTCCATGGTTCCGCTTGGCAGTCTTATGCAGATGGAGCTGACATTTGCTCCGTTTGGAACAAAGCGTACACCGTCCAAGAGCTCGCCCTTTGTAATCCCTGAGGCCGCAAAAACCAGTTCTTTGCCCTCAGCCAACTCATCTTCGTTATAAGTTTTGTTCACATCGATCCCTTCTGCGATCAGCCTATCCAGTCGACCAGGATCATCCTTTTCATCTCTCCAAACCCTTACAAGCATGGTGCCGTTCAGGCATTTCACGGCGGTGGCTGCAATGGTTGCTTCAGGTCCAGCGCCAGCGCCTATGAGAAGGTCAACTCCTGAACCGGGAATAGTCGCAGCGACGGCCGCTGCAATATCGCCGTCGGGAATCAAGATTATTCTTACGCCCAGTTTTCTTATTTTTTTCAGAATCTCCTGATGTCTTTCGCGCTCCAACATTATAACCGTGAAATTTTCAAGAGGCAACCCTTTTTCTTTGGCTACTGTACGCACAATTTCTTCGACGGACATATCCAAAGAGATTTTGCCAACGGAATGCTGACCTGTTGCTACTTTGAAGTAGTATCCATCGTCTGGAAACACTTGAAAACAACCAGTGGGTGCGCAAGCAATGGCGGAAATAGCGTCTTTCCTGCCTTTAGAGGCAGCAGTGCTGCCGTCAACAGGGTCTATCACAAACTCGACCTTTGGACCCTTTCTAGTTCCAACTTTTTCTCTGCGCATGAATGCCGGCGCATTGTCTTTAGGGCCTTCACATGAAATGACTTCACCGTCAACTTCGGTTTGATCTAACACAGCCCTTGAAAACATGATTGCCTTAGCATCTATCAGGTTCGGATCTCCTTGACCTACGTGCAAGGCAGCCCCAACAGCTCCGGCAATAGTGATTCTGGTCAAGGAAGGAGCGAGAGTTCTAAGAGAAAACAAGGTTTCACACCACTAACCTTTACTGACACGAGCCATTTGTAAATTTTTTCCGATACTACAACGCATTAAATGGGCACGCATTAGCTTCTCTTTTCGTTTTCTTCTGTTTGTTCCTTCCATTCACCGTATTTTTCCAACGAACCTTTTATCTGGTCGTCGATGAAGTCGCTCAAGCCCAAGAAGGGCAAGTCCATTTCCTTTATCGTATGTTCCAGCCTTTCATAAACGTCTTTTCGCACTTCCACATACTCGTATTCTTCGCTCAGAGGCTTGAGTCTCCACCGGGGCGCGTCTCTGAAGAACTCCTCCCTCGTCACGTAGCCCAGATGCTTCTTTTCGCCTATGAAGTCCTCAACGTGGGCGAGCAGCTCCGGCGGCAAAATCACAGAGATAGAAGAATAGAATCAGAGCAGTGTCTTCAAAGCGCCGAAAGATATAATCTCAGAAATCTCTTCCACAAATCTGATGTGCTCTGCGTTGTCAGACGCAAGGGAACCCTTCAATAGTATAGGTGTCAAGTCAAAATCTTGCGCGCCTCTGTACGTAGATAAGACACAATACTCTGCACAAAACCCTGTCACAATAACGGTGTCAACCTCAAGCTCTCTCAGTTTCTCTGCAAGCCCAGTCTTCGTGAAAGAGTTGCTATAGGTCTTCACGATGCGTACGTCTTTTGGCCCAAGCTTGACACTTTCAGGCACATCAAAACCCGATTTACCTGGTTCAAGACCTTCCTCTTCACTCTTATGCTGAATTATAACGATGGGAAGATTCCTTTCTCTGAAAAAGTCTATTGCTGCATTTATGCACTCAATGGCTGAAGTCAGGGAATCCGAGCAAGCCTGATTTAGGCTGAAGAACTTGTTCTGTATGTCTATTACGAGTAAAGCTGGTTTCATTTTTTCTCCTTCTTGCTTTCATGCATGCACGAGATCATCGTCTTTATGATTATGCGTCGTGTCTGCATAAAAGACCATCGCGCAAGAGGTGTGCTCTCAAAAAACCCTTAAGTGAGAATGCTTGGTCTTATAGGCCAAGGAGTTTGGAAACGGAATGGAACATTCTTTTTCATACACGCGTGCGCATCTTTCGAAAGCGAAAATTGTGAAGATTAATTAAAAATCGTGTAGATATGTTTAAACCCTACCTAGAAAACATTGGTTATTCGAACCCTAGAGGTGAAAAACAGGTTGAAGAAATGCGTTGTTATAGACGCCGTCAGAACCCCAATAGGAAAATCAGGTTGGAACGGTATGAAGAAGGGAGGACAGTTCGCTCATGTTTCTGCTCAAGTTCTTATAGGGTCAGCAGTTGCGGAACTGGTGAGGCGAGTCAAAAATAAATCCAGTGCCTTTGACCCTAAGGAGATTGAAGATGTAGCGGTTGGATGTCTAAGTCAAATCGGAGAACAGGGAGGAAACATCGGAAGACTCGTGGTTTTCCTAGCGGACCTTCCGGACGAAATCGCAGGAATGACAATCGACAGGTATTGCAACGCTGGGCTTCAGGCAATAAATTCAATGGCACAGGCAATAATGTCAGGGTGCGGGGACATAATGATAGCTGCCGGCGTTGAACATATGTCCCATTACCCTATGATGTCATCCATCAGTGCAGCGGAAGCCGCAGGATTCCCAGTAATGATTAGTGACAAGATATACGAAAGAAACGTTTTCACCCCCATGGGTATTGCAGCTGACATGGTGGCCAAAAAATACAACATAACACGCGAAGACTGCGACAAATTCGCCCTCTGGAGTCACCAAAAAGCAACAAAGGCGCTGAGGGAAAAGCAGTGGTACAGAAGAAGACTTGCGCCAGTAACTGTTCCGCAGCCCGATGGAACGACAAAAACAATTGACACAGATGAAACTGTGAGAACCCAATCCTTGGATGAACCAGAAGCTGCATACTCAAAACTCACTGGCCTTGAACCACGATTCACCCCAGACGGAGTGCACACCCCAGGCAATTCTTCTCAAATCGTGGATGGAGCAGCCGCGACAATGCTGATGTCAGAAGAAAAGGCTGACGAGTTAGGGTTGAAGCCCATGGCTACCGTTAAATCTATGGCCGTGGCCGGAGACGACCCCACCATAATGCTTCTCGGCCCGATTCCTGCGATGAGAAAGGCGTTAAAGAGAGCTGGCGACCTAACAATAGCAGACATGGACGTAATTGAACCCAACGAAGCCTTCGCAAGTCCCCCACTCGCTTTTGCAAAAGAATTCAGATACGCCTTAGACGACCCGAGAGTCAATCCAACTGGTGGCGCAATTGCTCTTGGCCATCCAATAGGAGCAACTGGAGTACTATACTTCGCGGAAATGATCTACGAGATGCAGCGAAAGAGACTTCATTACGGACTTGAAACCCTATGCGGAGGCGGCGGAGTCGGCATAGCGACAATCGTCGAAAGAGAAAAGTAACGTATGTTGACGACGTCCCGAAATCACTGAGCAAAAAACTTCGGAGGGTAACGTCTGAGAAGTCCTGAAAGGCTACTATTTAAATGGTAGAATAGCCTAAACCAGTTCAAGATTACTCAACAGATCTGAAAAAGCAACGAGGGTGAAAACTATCCCGATGAAAATGAAGTTTCTCGGAGGTGCAAGGGAGGTTGGAAGGGCAGCGATCGCGGTCAAAACTGAGAAGACTCAGCTGCTGATTGACTATGGCGTTATGATAAACCATGAACCTGGTTTTCCCATGCACGTTCCACCCAAAGAGGTGGATGCGATCATTTTGACTCACTGCCACCTGGACCATTCAGGTGCAATCCCCATTTTCCATATTCAAGAGAAGAAACCCGTGTACGGAACGCAACTAACTTTTGATTTAGTCAAAACGTTGATTTCTGATTTCATACATTTGTCGAGTTATTATCTTCCCTTCGAGTACCTTGAGTTACAATCCATGATGAGAAGCTGTGTGCACCTTGACTTTAGAAAAAAAATAGCTGTTGGCGACACCCAATTTCAGCTTTTAGACTCTGGACACCTGCCCGGAGGAGCCCAAGTTTTCGCGGAGGCGGACGGGAAGAAACTTGTCTATACTAGCGACTACAATAGTACAGACACGCGTCTTCTCCGTGGAGCGGATAGGAACTACGGTGATCTTGACGCGTTGATCATTGAAAGCACATATGCTGATGAGGATCATCCCGACAGAACCACGCTGGAAAAAGAGTTTGTGGAAAGGGTCACCGAAGTGGTGGAGAGCGGAGGGACCGCCCTAATACCCGCCTTCAGCGTGGGGCGCTCACAAGAGATAGCCTGCGTTCTGGCTGCCTATCATTTCGAGTATTCCGTCACGATAGATGGGATGGCACGTGAGGCTAATCGAATAATGATGAACCACACATCATACATGCGGGACCCGCAGCTCTTCATGAACGCGATGCACGCCGCGACTTGGGTGGAGGGATGGAGAGACCGTAGAACAGCAGCGAAAAAGCCAGGTGCAATCGTGTCTCCAGCAGGCATGCTAAAGGGAGGACCGGCCGCCTTCTACATACAGAAGGTGGGGAAAAAGCGGCGTAACGCCGTTTTTCTTGTAGGTTATCAGATTCCGGGAACACCTGGACGGGAGTTGCTTGACGAGGGAAAATGCGTCATTGACGGAAAGATGCGTAAGATAAAGGCTGAGGTTAAACGCTTCGATTTCTCGTCGCACAGCGGGGCCAGAGAACTTAAGGAAACTGTGAAAGAGATCGAGGGAAACCCAACCGTCTACGTTGTGCATGGAGCTGAGGGAAACTGTGAAAGGTTCGCCGAATGGGTAAAGAAAGAAGTTGGACTCCAGGCCGTGGCGCCCAAGGCGGGAGACGTCTTCGCAGTTTGAGGGAAATGAATGCAGCTGGCGATCCTGCGCATAGGATCTGTCGACATGAAAGTTTTGGAAAGCATACGAAGAAGTTTATCTGTCGTTTTCCCCGAAGTCAGCTGCGAGATTCTGGAACGTACGATGCCGATACCTGAAGACGCGTATAACTCGTCAAGGCATCAATTTAATTCAAGTAATATTCTGTCGAAGATTCGGGATTACATAGAACAGTCGGGGGTAGACGGGGTTCTAGGTGTAACAGAGGTGGATCTCTACGTACCACGGCTCAATTTTGTTTTTGGGCAAGCTGAGTGCCCCGGAAGAGCCGCCATACTATCGTTGTTCAGACTTAAACCGGAATTCTATGGAGAGCCACCGAATTGGAGTCTCTTTGTGGAGCGTTCTGCAAAAGAGGCGGTTCATGAGATCGGACACACGCTTGGACTGGAGCATTGCCGCAGCTCAACGTGCATAATGCTCTTTTCCAATAACATTGAAATGACAGATTCGAAAAAACTCAGTTTTTGCGAAAAATGCTGGGTTAGAATTTTGAGATCAGTGACGTAATTGTCTTGTTGCCCAGCACGCACACACGTGCAGATCTTTTGGAATTATCGACATATGCGCGCGCATGTGGAAAAAAGAAAAGAGAGGAGTTCAGACTTTGCGGCATGTTCTTCTATAGTTTCAGTGACGTCTTTGTCGAAGCGTGTTCTCGTGACGGGAGACTACTGTTCTGTGAGTCTCAGGCAAATTTTGCACGCCTCGATAATGTCTAGGCCTTTTTCCGTTGTTCTATAAAGGTTTCCTTCTTTCTCGATAAAATTCTTAGATAACAAGTGTTTCAAATAATATTGTATTTGCCTGAAATTTAACTCGACCTCTTTCATTATATGAGTCTTTAGTTTTCCGTCTCGTGCCACGTTCAGAATTTCAATTATTATGTCGTGCCTGACTCTTCGCCTTTTCGATTTTCTGCTTCCCCCCTTGCGCACATCAGTTTCCAGCCCCAACAAAGTCAAGACCTCATCTAGGAGTAGCCTCATAAAAAATAAAACCTTTGTTGATCAAGGAAGTGCCTACAATCAACAAACGGAAAGACTGTCTGAAGATTTTTTGTATTCATAGACAGCAAAATTTAAATGTCGATGCTTCGAAACAAATTCTATTTGGTGATGGGGCGCGGAAGATATCTCCTTTCTCTCTCAGCATCTAAACGTCTTTTCGACTTTAGTTGCAAGCGCGCCCCATTGGCCAAATAAATTAATCTCTCTTAAACCTTTCTGAAACTAAGTTACATTCGAAGCAACACT
>CAYFXU010000099.1:0-6956 GCA_964347145.1 uncultured Candidatus Bathyarchaeia archaeon | reverse complement strand
CTCCAGGAGGGGTTCACAGCGGCATCAGATTTTTTGAGCCCTATCCCATACTCATAGAGAGGGCGCGTGGGTCCAGAATCTACGACGTAGATGGTAATGAATACGTTGACTATCACTTAGCCTTTGGACCGGTAATATTAGGCCATTCCCATCCGCAGGTCGTAAGGGCTGTCAAGGATCAACTAGAGAAAGGGATTATTTATGGTCTATCAAATGAATTAGAAATAAAAGTGGCGAAAAAAATTGTGCAACACGTTCCGTCAGCTCAGATGGTGAAGTTCTGCAACACTGGAACCGAGGCAACATATCATGCCATAAGAGTCGCTCGAGCATTCACGGGCAAAGAAAAGGTCATCAAGTTTGAAGGGGCATATCATGGTTGGCATGATTATGTAAACATTAGTGTCGGACCATCCATGAGAGAAGCGGGACCCAAAGAATCACCTAATTCGGTTCCAGATTCCAGTGGAATACCAAAAAGTGTAGTAGGAAACACAATCATCTTACCATTTAACAATCTTTCTACTGTTGAAAAAACCATAAGAAAACATGAGAAGGAGATAGCCGCGCTAATTACAGAGCCCATTATGCATGGCAACTCATGTTGCATCGTGCCAAAGGAAGGATATTTGGAGACTCTTCGTGAAATCTGTGATCGGTACAATGTCTTATATATTTTTGATGAAGTAGTAACTGGCTTCAGGCATGGGTTAGGTGGAGCACAAAAAATTCTTGGAGTTACACCGGACATCACCACATTCGCTAAGGCCATGGCGAACGGTTTTCCGGTTGCTGCTGTTTGTGGAAAAAAGGAAATTATGAGAATGTTTTCACCTTCTGGAGAAGTAGACTTTGGCGGCACGTACAACGGAAATCCGATAAGTATGGCCGCTGCGTTAGCTACTATTCGAGAACTGGAAACTCAAGGAGCTTATGAACAATTGTTTAAACTTGGTTCTCTTATGAGGAAGAGGCTCAGAGAAGTAATTGAAAAACTAAACATCAGAGCTCAAGTGGTCGGTTTCGGATCAGTCTTTCAGATATTGTTCACCCACAAAGAAATTGAAAACTACCGAGATGTGCTCACTTCAAACAGAGAAAAATATGAGAAATTTCAGCGCGGGCTGATGAAAAGACACGTATTTATTATCCCTAAAGCGAACAAACGTTGCCACATATCCACTGCACACACAATTGAGGATATCAACATGACCATCGAAGCGATGGAAGACTCATTGATACGTTGACGCGTGAATGAGTAGCTTCATATGTAGTTAGCGTGCGCAAACAGCACATGACTTTTTAAACGTAGCGTACACCTAACTTTCATGTACGGTGCGGACTAACAACGTCGGCAGTAGTTACATCATGTTAACCCTACAAGACGTAAAGGACGCGAGGGAAACAATAGGAAACTTGGCTAAAAGAACGCCTCTGCAGCATTCACAGTTTCTAAGTGATTTTTGTGGTGGAGACGTGCACCTTAAGCTTGAAAACCAACAGATTACGAACTCTTTCAAGATAAGGGGAGCCCTTAACAAGATGTTGCATTTGAGTGCCGAAGAAATGCAGAAAGGAGTTATTACTGCCTCTTCGGGAAACCACGCTCAAGCGGTCGCTATCTGCGCGGACAGACTGAACGTCTCTGCAAAGATAATAGTTCCTAGGAATACGTCGAAGGTGAAGATCGACAGGATCAAGGAACACAACGTAGAACTCATTTTGTACGGAGATATCTACGATGAAGCTGAGCGAAAAGCGAAAGAGCTATCCAAGAAGACCGGGTGGACATTTATCTCCAGCTACAATGACAAGCAGATCATTGCAGGACACGGGACAATAGGCCTAGAGATTCTAGAAGATCTTCCTGGCGTCGACACAATAATAGTGCCTGTTGGCGGTGGGGGACTAATCTCAGGAATCGGCCTTGCCGTAAAGAACATTAAACCAAGCGTACGTCTCGTAGCAGTTCAGTCTGAAGCGTCGCCGGCCATGTATGAATCTTTGGAAGCCGGAAAAATAGTTGATGTGGAAATGAGGGAATCCATTGCTGATGGTTTGTTTGGGGGCATTGAAGAGGGATCCATAACGTTCGGATTAATTCAAAAGTATGTTGACGATGCTATTTTGGTTAGAGAGGAGACTATAAGGAAAGCGATATATCTGCTCTGGGAAAAAGAAAAACAGGTTACTGAGGGAGCAGGAGCAGTCGCCATTTCCCCAATCTTGGAAAACAAAAATCTCTTCGCCGGAAAAACAGTCGTTGCTGTAATAAGTGGTGGAAACATCGAAGACAGACTGTTCCATAAAATAATAACCTCAGAACGCCTCTCTTGAACGCGTAAGCATAAGGACTCTGCAACATCCTTTTGTCTTCGCGTTTTCGAAATGGAAGCTCATGTGTGCATTAGGGTTGAGTAGTGGGCGCTGCGTATTCTCTAAGTCTTTTCTCATACACGGTTCTAGGCGGATAGCCCATGGAACTCACGTAGGTGTTGAAATCAACCACGCTCTTGCCCTTTTCTACAGCAACCGATTGAATCTTGCTCAGCTCATCGCCAGCCATACAGTAGCACGGCGCATATCCAGGAGAGGCTTGGAAAGTAAAAACCTCGTTGTAGAGCAGCTTTTTCGATAGTCCTGTCTGCTCGTGAGCCCAATTAATGAATTCTGCGGCACTTTGTTTACCTATGTTGATGCGTGCATCTCCTATTGCTCGAAGGAACCGCAGTATGCGCCACTCCATAACTAAGAATTCGGTTTCAAGTATGACTGTGTCTAGGTCTCCAATGGTTCTTAGAGCGTCTAGGAGCTCCTTCTCATCGCGTGTGAGCTCCTGCCTTTTTCTTGACAATTTTTTCAGAAATGAAACGAACTCTATCTCTCTGAAGAATGAAATGGCCTCTGAGATCTGTGATGCCAAGCTGGTGTCCAGCAGTTCTATCAACCTTGGCTCGGCGGCGAAGCTGGTGGCCGAATTGGAGTGGTTTACGCAATGTCCATGTTCTTCATGAATGATTGAAGTAATTAGGTCTGGGGCGCTTGTTGAGGCTGATCTTTTAGGATCCGTTGTGATAAAAAACACGTTGAAGGGTTTCTCGGTCAAGGTGTCAAACCAGTCTGCAGCTGCGGATGTGATGAGACTTACAAGATAGGGAGGCGTCTCTACAATTCGAGTATTGTAGGCGGGCGTTATCCCGACCAAGTGGTTCTCAACAACCTTCTGCAACTTTCCTCGCATGTTGTAGACAAACTTCATGACTCTGGATTTCTCCACGTTCCGCCTCTTCGTCATCTCGTCGGCCACCAATTCAACTTCTGGTTCTACCCGATACATTCCGGCCAGTTTCTCCGTGATTTCCATGAGCCTCGGCAACTCCTCTCTTAGCCATTGCAGCGCCTTGTTCTCAATCTCATTTGGGGTCTCAGGATAATCGTAAAGGTCCTTCAAGAGTTTGGGGTATATCTTTTTTCGTCCAATATCCCCTCCTTCTCTTTCTAGGATTGGAAAAACCTCTTCGTAATTTCCCTCCTTTACGCCCTCCACGTGGAACGCCTTCACGTACTCGTTGACTACCCCTTTGAGCCGATGAAGTTCTTCTCGCAACCGCTCGTTTTCTGTCTCGTTGCGTATTGTTTGTAGGATGCCGAGTAGACTGCTTCCTTCATAACAAGTGATAGCTCGTATTTCAACCGGCCACTTCCTTTTAGTCAGTCTCTCTTTCGAAGCTTCCAGCAGCTTTTTCGCATGAGATGTCAAGGAACGCAAATGTTCAACTCTGATTCCCTCCTTCACCAAATGCCTATAGAACGTCCAAAGTATGTTTTCCAAGGCCATGTGTGGTTCTTCAAAGCGTAGTTCGGTTTCTGAACACTGCAAAAATTTCTGTTGCACCGCGTCCTTTGCACGCATCTTCAACATTGAGATCTTTTCTAGCATACGCTTCACGTTTTCTTCAGTCGGCACAAACAATTTACCTGCGTAGTTATCCAAACCAGCCGTAAACGCGCTTGACGGAGTTAGTTCCTTCCAAAGCTCGAAGATTTCCTCCTCGATCTTGCTCTGTGGTTCCTTCACAACTGCCAGGCTCCTCGGTCCATTCTCTTTGAACTCAATCTTAAGAACCTTGATGAATATCTGTCTTGCGCGCGCATATATTTATAATAATGAAAAACAGACAAAGGTGCCTAGGAGTTGATCCAGTGGAAGAAGAGCTTGTAAACAGGCTGATGAATGCTGTTGTCAATTATGACGTGGACGGTGCAATCAAGTTCGCTAAAGAAGCCCTTAGGGCTGGAGTGGATCCAATCAAGGCTATCCAGGAAGGACTTGCCAAGGGAGTGAGAATCGTAGGAGATCGATTCGAAGCTGGGGAAGCCTTCCTAACCGAGCTTGTAATAGCAGCGGAGGCTATGAAACAAGCTCAGGCGATTTTGGAGCCCGCTATACCCAAGAGAACAAAAGCTGCGAAAAAGACTCTAGGCAAGATAATAATCGGCACCGTGGAAGGGGATATTCACGATATCGGAAAGAGTATTGTAGGTACAATGCTTACGGTGGCAGGTTTCGAAGTAATTGACTTGGGTGTTGATATCCCTGTGGAAAAATTCGTTGAAAAAACAAGGGAAGACAAGCCAGACATAATTGGGATGTCCGCCTTGATGACAACCACGATGCTCAAAATGGCGGATGTCATAAAAACCCTTGATGAAGAGGACCTAAGGAAAAAAGTTAAGATAATGATCGGTGGAGCACCAACATCGAGAGAGTGGGCTGAAGAAATAGGGGCTGATGGCCACGGCGGAGACGCTATGGAGAGTGTAGAAGTCGCGAAGAAGCTCGTCGGAACCTCCTAAAAACGGCGTTCGCAATCATAGAAATTAGAATTGAGTTGGAGAGGGTTTTCGTGTGGGGATTCCCCAGAAATACCCAAAAGATAATTTTTTCAGTCTTATCCAAGGACGATTTGGAAGCGGTTCATTGGGCTACCCTAGACATTTTGGAAACGACGGGTGTCAAAATTTACAGCGAAAAATGCCTTAAGATCTTGGAGAGAGCGGGTTGCACCGTTAACTATAGGCAGTATTCAGCATTGATCCCCCCGCGCATTGTTGAGGAGGCGCTAAGAAAAAACAAAGGAAGCATACGACTCTGTGCTCGGAATTCAAAATACGATGCAAACCTCGATGATAGGCATGTCTACGTCACAACTGATGGCAATGGGACCGAAACATTTGACCTGGAAACTGGACAGAGGAGACCATCAGCAAAGGATGACATTGTCAAATCCGCAATTATTTCAGACGCGCTTGACGCAGTTCATATATATTGGCCGATGGTGAGCTCCAGAGACTTCCCCCCACAGACGCAACACCTGCATGACCTTGCGGCCTCCCTTGCCAACACAGAAAAACATGTTACTTTTGAGACTACTATGCATCCTCAGGAAGCCCAACTTCAAATAGAAATGGCTGCGGCGATAGTTGGAGGCAGAAAGAATCTCAGGAGGAGACCGTTGATATCTTCTCTTCATTGTACAAGTGCGCCTCTTCAGATGGATGGCGGTTCCCTCGAAGCGGCTCTTGAATTCGCCGAAGCTGGGGTGCCTATAATGTTTATGGGAATGCCTCAACTTGGAGCGACTGGGCCAGTTACACTTGCGGGATCAATGGTTGTCAACAACGCTGAAGTGTTGAGTTGTCTCGCGGTGACTCAACTGGCGTCTCCCGGTTCTTCAGTGATCTACGGTGCAGGCATCGCGGCATTCGACATGAAGGCTTTGATGCGGGCCGGAGGAGGTCCGGAACATGCATTGGCTGGCGCCGCGTCAGGTGAGTTGGCTAGATACTATGGTATGCCCTGTATCGTTGGAGGATTCGTCTCAAGTGCAAAAAGACCTGGAGGACAGGCAGGTTACGAAAAAATCACAAGTGGATTTCCAGCAGCATTCTCGGGATGTGACATGATTGCTGGAATTGGACTGGTCAACGACTGTACAACTCTTGCATTCGAGGAAATCATAATTGACGCGGAGATTGTAAAAATAGTTTTCCGACTTGCTCAAGGAATAGAGGTGAACGGTGACACGCTAGCTCTCAACATAATTCGCAAGGTCGGTCCAGGCGGCAACTTCCTAGCTGAGAAGCATACGCTAGATTACCTAAGGAAGGAACACTTCATCCCCGAATTGACCGACAGGAGATCCCATCAAGCGTGGCTTAAAGATGGTTCCAAAGACATCGTAGAGAGAGCAAAAGAAAGAGTCAAAACGATACTGGAGAAACATCAACCTGAACCGCTTGAAAAAGATGTTCACAGTGAAATCCAAGACATCATCGCGCGTGCAAATAGCGATTTAATTGAGCGCTAAAAAGCTTATTAGAAAACTCCAACATGAGTTAAAAAGAGAGGAAGTTCAATGTCGAAATTCTCTTTCTCTAATGCGCCAAGACTTCAACTGCTATCAAGAGACCAAATCGAATCCATCCACTTAGCCTCTATGAAGCTTTTGGAAGAGGTTGGTGTCAAGGTCTACAATGACGCGGCTTTGAGGTTGCTTGACGAAGCGGGAGTTGAGGTTGACTTCGATAGCAAACTCGCCCGTATTCCACAACATCTCGTAAAAGAGTCTCTAGTCAAGGCGCCATCAACCATCAGGCTTTACAGCCGTGACGGAAAACATGACCGACTTCTCGAAGGAAACAGGGTCACTTACAATCCAGGTTCAGCGGCGTTGTTTATTCTCGACTCCAAAACAAATGAGACTAGACGCCCATTGTCAAGAGACTTGGCTAACCTCGTCAGGTTGACCGACGCTTTGGAACATATACAGGCTCAAAGCACAGCGCTGGTAGTCTCGGATGTCCCTGAGGCCATCGCCGATCGATACCGCCTATTTGTTGTTCTGAAGAATTCTCCCAAGACAATAATCACAGGAACATTCACCATCGACGCT
>CAYFXU010000098.1:0-6976 GCA_964347145.1 uncultured Candidatus Bathyarchaeia archaeon | reverse complement strand
TTTGTCCGACGGTGTTTATAAGACCAAAATGGCGGTTTGTTGGCTGGGGAACATAAAAGGTCTGGAGCAGTCCTCGTTTTGAATGGACAGATCTCCGTCCATCCCTTGGTTTTTCGGCTCTGCTCTAGACCTTTTACACGTTCCCCAATAAGGGCGCATGCCTATACCTTTTTTCGCAGTGATAGACAAAAATATGTTAATAGCATGACTATACGTTTGCATGGTCGTGTGGGCGCATGACTTACAAAAGCGTATGGTCATGCATGCAAGTGAATTGATGCGCGCTCGCACTCAAGTTATATCTTCTTAAAGTCTGGGCAAACTCTGTTCTCATGGGGTTTAACAATTCGGTATCCCTCTCGAAAACCATATCTCCCTGATATCATTTCGTTGATCTTATGACATGTAAACCAAGAAACAGGAACCGCCATAGTAGAGTATGGAAAAATAGGTCCAGGTCCAGGTCTGGGTTCAGGCAGGGGACGAGGTAAGGGGATAGGTCCAGGTCCAATTTCATCGCGGTTAATTGGAACGGGCAGAGTCTCTATTTTTTCTTCCAAATATTTGCAATCAGAACATTTTACCATTATTCTCACGGTCGTATGTTCGGTGCTACCGAAATTTAACTCTTCGGATCTATTTGGCACTTCATAGACAGAAAAACCAAAAAAAGGGAAGGTGAAATAATCACGCCTATTTCTGCCGCTTGGAAGTAAGCGCGCCGACGGCCGCACCCGCCAGAAAACCAATAGTGAAAACAACGATAATAATAGCGAGGAATTGATTTTCACCCAGCGTCATGCGCGCGCGTAATGCGTAGGCCAAAAGAAGGAGGGAAGGTTAGGCCGGATTTGAACTCGGCGCAGCCAAGCCTACACTTTCACATCTTAGAGAAGACTTGTATGTAGCAATTGTATTACATTTAATACTTTAGTGATTGAAAATGGGAAAGAAAGTTGTAACAAGCATAAGAATTGACCAAGACATTCTACGAACAGCCAAAGAATTGGGCTTATCAGTATCTAAGGTTTCCGAAAACGCTTTAAAAGAAGCAATTAAACGATTGCAAACCCCAGTTCCGCAAACGGACACTAATGGAGGGTATATCGACACGCGCAAGCGTGTCTCTTCCGCGACTGTGGCGGGCCCGGGGGGAATTGAACCCCCGACCCCCGGGTTAAAAGCCCGGTGCTTTAGGCGTGGTTAAACTCTTCCTTGCTAAGCTACGGGCCCTCTTAGTTGTGAAAATCAGAGGTTAAGTTAAGGGTTTCTGTTACACTCTCGCATGAATAAACTAAGGTTGCCTTTCAACAAACTGTAAGAAGACCAATTGCAGTGCGGAGAGAATCTTTGAGAATCTGTACAAGCTTTGACCTGTCTGGAACTATCTAGGTCTCTTCACCCCAAGCTTTCTCCAGATATTTCAGGGAAAAAGGTTTTATCATTCTTCCCCCATCCGCAGCCATGAGAAAACTCTGTAGGTCTTGCAGGTTTTCAGCCCAGTCTACTCTCAAACTCGTAATGAAGTTTGAGAAATCCGAGAAGTTCCTATGAAAAGATATCATTGCACAGTCCATTCCCAAGCCTTCGCCTCCTGCCGCAAAAACAATGTTGGAACTTTTCATGGCCCATTCTCTCGACTTCTCATCTAATTCTGGTCTTTTTATGCACTTGACGAACGTAAACGCCATGATCTCGAATCCGAGTTCTTTCCATTCTGGTATTACGGTATACTCCACTATAGCCTTCTTTTCCAGCCGTTGCCTCATCCTTGTTATGGTTGGCTGAGAGACCCCTATGATTTTGGCGATTTCCCTATCGCTTCTCTTTGAATTCTTCATCAGCTCAAACAGAAGTTTGAGCATCCTCTTCTTCATCATAGTTACGAATTAATAATGCATTCAAATATAAGAATTACGCATAGCAAACAGTTGAAACATGTGACTTAAAACTAACATAGAAGCAGTTGCATTCTCATTGAAACATAATGATTTAACGGGTCATAGGCATTGACCCTCTGCTTTCAATGCCTCTTTCAAAATCTTTATCGCACAATATTCAGAGCACATTGAACAAGTTTTCGGACTCTTCAACTTAATTCGGCTTCGAATCTCCCTAGCTTTTTCCGGATCCAAAGCGTTTTCAATCTGTTTTTTCCAATCGAGGTTGGACCTAGCCTTTGCCACAATGAGGTCCCGGGCAGATGCTTTGGCCCCAAGTTTTACGATGTCGACGGCGTGAGCGGCTATTTTGGTGACTATTACTCCTTCCTTCACGTCTTCAACTGTGGGAAGACCTAGATGTTCGGCAGGGGTGAGATAGCAAAGGAAATCGGCTCCTGCAAGGCCAGCGAGTGTTCCTCCGATGGCTCCGACGATGTGGTCGTATCCTGGGGCAATCTCTGTAACAACCGGCCCCAAGACGTAGAAGGGTGCGCCTTTGCATATGGATTTTTCAAGCCGAATGTTTGCTTCTATCTGGCTTAGTGGCAGGTGTCCTGGTCCTTCAACTATAGCTTGCACGTTTGCTTCCCTAGCCCTCTCCACGAGTTCTCCGATTGTGAGGAGTTCTTGAATCTGCGGCCAGTCTGTGGCGTCAAATATACATCCTGGGCGAAGCCCATCTCCAAGGCTTAGTGCAAAGTCGTATTTCTTGGCGATTTCAAGGAGGTAGTCGTAGTTGGCGTATAGGGGATTTTCCTTTTCGTGGTGGAGAATCCATGCGGCGAGGAAGGTGCCTCCTCGGCTTACGATTCCCATCAACCGAGGGTATTTGGCGATTCTCTTAACGATTTGTTGCGTCACTCCACAGTGCAAAGTCATGAAGTCGACGCCATCTTTGGCATGTTTTTCGATGGTGTTGAAAATGTCGTCTTCGTTCATGTGGATGATTGCTCCTCTATCTTTGATGATTTCGATGGCTGTTTGGTATATAGGCACTGTTCCAACAGGTACATTAACAGTCTTCAATAACGTCTTACGTATCCCGTCTAGATCACCACTTGTACTAAGGTCCATAACCGTGTCCGCACCATAGTCTACCGCGATTTTTGCCTTCTGTACTTCCAAGTTTAAGTCGCACATGTCAGCAGAGGTGCCAACATTTGCGTTGATCTTTGTGCTCAATCCTTCACCGATTCCTAGTGGAAAGACGTTTTCGCGTTTCATGTTACGGGTAATAACCACTCTTCCAGCGGCGACCCGCTGGCATATCTTCTTCGGCGACTCATCCTCATCCTTAGCGACGATTCGCATCTCTTTGGTTATTTGCCCTGTTTTCGCGGTTTTCATTTGATTAACCATAATTAATCCAGCCTTCCTAGACTTGTAGTCTCTGGATTTTTCGCATGAACTCGGACGTGATGCGTTTAAAAAGGATTTCTGTTTGATAAATCGGAAAGTCCCCCATTTTCAGATTGTGGCTAGTTCTTGATTACGGTATATTGATTTGGAAAAAGTTAAAGAGTGAACTTTTCGCCTCCTGCGAAAATGCGCTCCAACGCTGAGTTAAGGTTAATCAGCCCCTGGTTTGTTTTCGCGGAAACAGGTATCAGAAGGAACTGCAACCCTACCTGATAAATTGCGTGCATCATATCTCGACTGAGAAGGCGTCTCGTCCCATCCAGTTTCTCTTCTATCACCGCTTCCAAGGCTTTGGGGTTGGCAGACCAGTTCACTATGCGACTGGCTTCTTCTGGTGGAAGGAGATCGGATTTTGAAAGCACATGCAACTGTGGGATGAAGAAGCGGTTATAAACCGCAGCTGAAAGAAACATGTTCGACACATAGTTGAGGGGATTAAAGGAGAAAACAGCGTCAAAAAGGTAAATAATGGCCTTGGGTTCCTTTGTTAGCTCACTTGCTATGTAGGGTCCGCTGGCTCTGAAAGCAAAGAGTTCCATTTGCCCAGGAGTGTCAACAATAACCACATCAGAGTTAAGATCTTCCATTTCTCTTCCAAGTCTTTCTGCCTCCTCTGCAATAAGATCAGCTGCCATGACCAAGGCTCCGTTGGGTCCAAGCCCATATTGCTTCATGAGTTCGCTGATGTTTATGTGGTCCCGGATGTCGATGTCAGGCACGTATGGCAAAGTTATGACACCTGGATCCAAGTTTACGGTTGCCGTCTTCTGTTTTCCAATTTTGAGCCATTCGTTGAAGGAGGCTGTGAGGAGGGATTTTCCTGAGCCGGCGGTGCCGATTATGAAGACGCTGTACATTCAAACACCTCTGATACAAGCAAATTTGCTCGAACACCCGGATTTACTATCATCATGTTTCAGCGTCTAGCCTGGGTCTCATCGCGACTTATGAGGTTAGGAAGAGTTGACCAAATAGGTTTTTCGATGGCGTTGCTGGTTTTTTGTCCGACAGTATGATGAGGTCTGGGAGTTTTTACGAACCCGTTGGAGTCTAGGAGATTTGTCAAGGTCTGGAAACGAAGAGGAAACTCCTATAAGAGACGCTGTTAAAGAAACTCGAGAATTGGTGGCCAAGGTGGCTGAAGAAGAAACCAGTTATCGAATGGAAGGAATTGCCTTTGGAATGGTGGACGGCATGATCCTTTGTCTAGGCTTAACCATAGGTGTAGCCGAAGCTACTTCTGATGCAACTTTGGTCATAATCACCGGAATAATTGGGGGACTGGCAAACGGATTCGGAAATGCTATAGGGTTCTTTATGTCGCAATCGACAGAAAGAGGGTTGCAAATCCATGAATCAACAGAACACGGAGTGACAACGAGGATACATTCAAAGAAAGAAATCTTCGTGAATACTGCGTGTTCATTCTTAGCCACAATTGTAACCCTAGCTATCTTGGTGAGCCCGTTTGTCTTGTTTGACATAGTCACTGCTGTGACTCTCACGTTTTTGTTGGGCGCGGTCCTGTCCTTTGTTTTGGGTACTTATGTGGGTAAACTCAGCAGAGAAAATGCATACTGGACCGGGTTTAAATATGCTGTTTTGGCTGTTATAGGAGCTGTCATTTCCCATGTGGTCGCAGATCTACTCAAAATCATAGTCTAGCCAAATTCAAGGCGTGAATTCTTTCATACAATGTATTTTTGAGCCGCTTTTTCGAAATCCTTTACGATCTCCATGACGCGTTTTGGTACATCTATAACATTTATGGGAATATCCTTCAAGAGAGACCATGGTCCCATCTCTGCCAACTTTGTGGCCATGTGATCCTCGCCAAAGGACTCCCTAGAAATCTTGTATACTAAGGGCCTAACCAATGCTTCGCTTTGACGCCCCAACGCGTGGAGATATTCATGGAGCAGCAGAACATAGACAAAAGCGTTTGCCAGAGGCTTAGACTCAGTAGCTACTTCAACTATATTTACAAGGGTGCGATTAAGCACTATGTTGTTGGTTCCTAAGGGATGGTACGCTCCTAATCGAAGGGGGAGATCATCAAGAAACAGCATCATTCCAACCCTACGCTCATCCAAAGAGACTTTCACTGCATCTTTCACTATCTCCCAAACTTCACCGTATCCCTGTGCATTTTCCAGTCTAGAGCGATTCTTCTCCATTCTCAAGAAGCGTCTCTCATCAGATTTCTTCATATCCTTCCATCTTGATATCCTTCACACTCTCCTATTTTTTGCTTTTCTGTCCTGTTAGGGAAGGGCTCTTCAACCTTGTCAAATTTCGGTCTTAATGGGCTTTATTTTTCCACCCTTTTCCCCAATAAGTTCGGAAAGTTGAATTAACCCCTTGCCGACACGTTTTCTAGCGACGCCGGAGTTTTTAGCTGTGGTGGAGAGGTGGAACTCTATGCGAGGAATCCTTTCAGCTCCCTTGGGATGGGATTTTATGTAAACGTAAGGATTGTCTTGCATCACCCTCTCGATCAAAGGGGCCATTTCCGATTCTATTATCCCTGTAGTTTCTATGCTCGTTTCAAAAAAAGTCACGTCACCCGCAAGTTGCCTTAGGAGAGATGCAACTGACTGGTCAAATATGGCTTTCATTTCAGAAGGTACTCCAGGAAGGGCAATTATGGTTGTGCCTTCATGTTCGGTGACTACGCTTGGCGCTGTTCCAACTGGGTTGAACAAAGGCCTACAGCCTTCTGGAAGCTTCGCCATCTTGACTCGAGGAGGAGTCAACTCAGCCTTCTTCATCTTACCCTCTTCCACATACTTGCGATATTTTTCTTTAATCATCGTTAAGGCTTCTTCGTTGATTTCGAGTTTGCGTTCTAACGCGTCGGCGAGGCCCTCCAATGTCCTATCATCAAACGTGGGCCCTAACCCCCCTGTGATCAAGAGAAAGACCGAATTGCGCTGAATCGACTCTCGTACAGCACTGGAAATTTCATTGACATCATCACCCACAATCGTTACGCGACGTACACTTAACCCAAGAGTCGTGACTCGTTTGGCTAGCCACTGTGCGTTTGTGTTCAAGGTTTTACCTATTAGAAGCTCGTTTCCGATGCAGATGATCTCTATGGGCTGAGCCATATGAACACCCTTAACCCAACTTGAACCTAGTTAATAGTGAAGTTTGTACGATAATAACTGCTCTGTTCATGGGTAAAGATTGATCAAAAAGCTTGTTACCTACATGGTTGTCAAAACACTATGTGCCTTGTCAACGCTACTTTTTCTTTCCGAGCCACCACTTCAAATATTCCTTTCTCTCTTTCTGTTGCTGATCTTCTTCGGTTTCGAATCGTGGTCTCAATTGTTGACGCAACTCAATGAGTTCTTGATGCGTCAGAGAAAGCCCGCAACTCTTGCACACATAGCGTTTCGTAGCCGCCATATACTGTAGTTCACCGCCGCATTCAGGGCAATAGCGCATGGTATTCGCCTATTTCCGCTTGTTCCTCAGTCAAGATATGATGCCGAAGCATGACAAATAGCTTTTGGTTTCGATTGGTGCGCGCGCAAGCAATACGTTCAACTCGTTGAAATGCCACAAGAAGAAAAGTTCATCTGCAAGGTCGCCAAAAACATTGA
>CAYFXU010000097.1:0-7004 GCA_964347145.1 uncultured Candidatus Bathyarchaeia archaeon | reverse complement strand
GGATCTACGATCGTTGTTCGCTCTCTCTACGATGGTTTCCGAAGGAAGCTAGCATATAGAAAAACTTTAGCAACATTTCTGAGCGTGTGATTTTGCGTCTTTGGATTAAATATTTCTCAAGTTCGGTCGATTTCGTCTCTTTCAAAATGGAAGTCATTCAACATTTTTGAACAAACTTCCGAGAGCCTGCACTCTCGACTATTTAAAATCCCGTTGCTTTAAGGAAAAGAAAGAGAATAGACCATTTCCTGATGTTTTTTGTCGATGGGGGCCCCACTCGTTTTGGACATTTTCTGATCGCGTTTGTGGTTATATAGGCTTCGGACTAGTTCGTCAGCGTTTCGATTTCTTTGCGTTTTCTATGGGATGATTTCTCCTCTCCCGGGATGACCGCGCGCGCATTGACCACATGATCAGAAAAGTAGGGTGGTTGGAGTTAATCGATGGAAACCTACTGAAAGTCCCACCCAAGCAACGCCAAGTCAAAGTCGGTGACCAGTCCCAATAGCTTGTTTTTGGCGTCTACAATTGGAATCCGCCTTAGGTGCCTATTTTTCATGATTTTTACTACATCGAGCACGGTAGAGTTGGGGTTACAAGTCACCAAGCTTTTAGACATAATCTTTTCAACCCGTGATTCCCTCGTCCTTGTGGGGGGATAAACAACTTTCATCACAATATCCCTGAAGGTAACCAAACCATGCAAAACTCCTTCCGCATCAACTACTGGAACACATTCAACATCATAATCCACCATCTTCTTCACAACTTCCTCAACCGTGCTGTCAATGGAGACAGTAATCAGATCCTTTGTCATGACTTTGCCAATCTTCACATCAGTGGACGTGAACTTTGTCATCGTAAGCCCCAGCAGTCCAGAAACGGCTCAAAGATATTTAAACCTATTTTTAGGCTCCTTTCTGCCCTCTTGCTCTTTCGATTTGCCGACTAGGGAAGTTTGAAAAAACAATTCTTAATGCGGTGTGAGATAGAGCACAAGGAGTTGTCAGAGAAAGGTCTTCCGGTGAAAGAATCCTTCGAGTCTGCTGAAAAAATTGGGCGCGCGCATTTCCTGTGGTTCCAGTTCGCATTTCGGTTAACCAAAAAATGTTTATAAGACAAGAAAGGAGAAGTCATAAACCTTCTTTGCCTTAAGTGAGGATTTTCCATCCGTATTTTTGGAAGAAAAAGAATAAATACTATGCCGGCGGTGGTCCCATTTACAGAAAATAGGAGGTGAAAAGCACGTCCGAGGAAGAGGAATGGACGGAAGAGGAGTGGGAAGAAGATGAAGAGGATTGGTAGGAAAAGGAGTGATAAATAATGGCTAAGAAAAAAGGAAAGAAAAAAGGCAAAGGGAAGAAGTAGAAGCAGAACATGTTGATTAAAGGTTCTCTCAATCTTTTTGTAAAGTCTTTTTCTAAAGAACCGTTGCATGGCGCGTGTCGTATAATCAACTCATTAACTTGAGGTATTCCATGCCTTTTCCTTCCGGGGAACCAACGAGAACACGATGGTATTCTCGACTGCTTTTTCGGTCTTCAACACGCTCAAGTTTGCCCCTAACTGCAATTGACTCCCCCACTTCAGCCAAACTGTCGTATAGGCTTTCATAAGAAACCACTTCTACAATATCATTTACGTGAGGGCCTTCCACAATCTTTGTTTCTCCAACACGATAGATAGAGGGAAGGAACAGGTAATCGGTGTTATCGTAAACGACAGCGCGGATAGTTGCGTGACCCAGGGGATGATAGGTTTTCTCGCCATATTTTTCAGCGACTTCTTGCTCCAACTTTACTGGGTGAATGGAAAACAAAGTGTCCTCAAACACACCTAGGTTCCACTTCCGCTCATAGATCCTCAAGGCATCATCAACTTCCAGCGGATACTGTTTGGCTTTCCTAACACACCAAGCTTTGAGAGTTTTTCCTTCAAGACGCTTGACAATGGAATTCGCGCGCGCGTATTCTTTAAGTAACACGTTTTTCACTGCTAAACTATTTTTCCAGCCATATACTGTTATGTCCATGTCTGAAAACCTTGGTTGATGAATGTCCAAGAGAACAGACCCGGTCACTCCAAAAAAGTCGCATGGAACGTTGCTAGTTTTTGCCAAAAATGATGTGAGCCTTGTCATTCTCTTCTGTAGGGAATCCAAGTGTGAAGCTTGCCGCAGTTGAGACAGTCTCTCTTCTGGCTTGAAATGTTCTCTTATGTGTTTATGTGGAACCGCGGTTAAGGTAATGTTGTAGAAGGAGGAATGAAACAGATAGTGAGGATAATTACTTTCTAAGAAACCAAAGGTTTCTAGTAGGTTGGGAATCGTGTAGCTTTGCATGACCCTTCTAAATCTCTTTTTGCCTTGTCCCCAAACGCCGAACTTCGATGGAGCATACTTTACGTATGAGATGACTCGATTACGAGGATGTATTGGACCAACCACACAGAAGAAAAGTCCTTCTTTGGTTAGTAGGAAATCGCGGTCCCTAAACCTTCGCATACCCTTCACCGTCCTTCTCTCCGAATAGGGAACGGGAACCACACAATCTCAATAATCTTCGCGTAACAATCACACAGAAATTTGATGAGACTTTGGCGAAAAATAGTTTTTGGAAAAAATACTGATTTTACCATTCTTCGGCTATTGGGATTAAACAAATCAAGAAACAAGCAGAATCTCATGGGAATTCAACCCTGTCGCGTGGGGTAAAATCGAAGCCGCAGCGTATTTAAATGCTCCAGTGATTCTTTCTTTCAAAAAGAAGGAATTGCGGAGAATGTCACTGCTGAGGTCGATGAGAGCGTGGGTTCCTAGGGACGGCGACACTTTTGTCACGAGAGACGGGTTCGTCTTCTATGTCTTTGGCTATGACCATCCGAAAAGTCGGGTTTTGTCCTTTCTGAAATACATTCCGTCCAAGTTGGAACCACACTTCCCAATTCGTTTCCTCAGACAGAAATGGAAGCTCGGAGAGGTTGAGCTTGCCCGACCAGAAAAACTCTACACAGCGCCAAATTATCAGAAGCTCCTGGAGACCTTTCGAAGCAGATTTTCCCAATACGTCTATTTCTGTCCCCACCTCGGAAAAGAAGTCATGAGTGTTCCATTGAGCCTCATACAACAAATCTACGTGCCAAAAGAATGTCTACAGAAACTCTTTGAATTGAAAAGGAAGGATAGTCTACAGAAACTAGCTTTGGAACTGATCTCCTTTCTCTCCATCGAATCAAAAGTTCCCCTTGATGACTTTGGAATCCACGGGTCCATCGCACTGAATATGCACACCGCAAGATCTGACATCGACGTCGTTGTTTACGGGTCAAGAAACTTTAGAAGTCTTGAAAAAGCAATTAACAAACTCGTTGAGGAAGAGAGGATGAAATATGTTTTCACCAGAAGGGTTGACAGAGCAAGGAAACACAGGGCCCGGTACAAAAATGAGCTTTTCGTTTACAATGCTGTGCGAAAGGTCGGTGAAATGAATATTAGGTATGGAAATCACAAGTACATTCCTAAAAGAGACGTAACTTTCAGTTGCGAAGTCATTGATGATGACGAAGCCATGTTTAGACCAGCCATCTATCAGATTAAGAATTATCAACCCCTCAATCCAGCTTCAAAACTTACGGAAAACGAGGTTCCTGAAAGAGTTGTGTCTATGATAGGATATTACAGAAACGTGGCTAAATGTGGACAAGGAGCTAATGTCTCGGGGATGCTGGAAAGAGTCGAAAACGTTGAAACTGGCCAAACTAGTCATCAGGTCGTTATAGGCACAGGAAGGCGCGAAGATGAATACATTCGACCACTTTGAAATCAAAAATACAAGAATCATCTGCTTCAATGGAGTTCTTCTGCTCACTTTCTGGCTAAACACTAACGTCGCGCATTTTTCTTGGCGGATATACTAAATCACGTGGGGTCAAGATTGCAAGGGAGATGATATGTCAGCTCCACGACTAAGGGATCGCGATGCCATAGTAACAGCAGATAACATTATTTTCAGGGTTTACGGCAATTTCCATCCCTCTGACGCATACGTTTGCGATCCAGAATACGCATCGGCCACAATCTATAAGTCCATGAATCCTAGAGCCTCTCGAGGGAAAAGAAAGCCTATTTACTACAAATTCTACGCAGACGAAGGACTACACTTCATTCAGAAAAAATATCCGCGATACACGATTTTCTATGAACCTCTACAAGAACGCATGGTAGGCGTCCCACGAGTGTACATCGCGAAAACACGTGAACCAAACAAAACATTTCAGGATTTGATTGATAAGCAACAGAAAGATGATCTTCTCAAAGCATTACACGATCTATCTACGTTGATCAAGTCCAGGTCAGGATTGTCAGAAAGGAATTTTGGAGTTTTCGGCTCTCTTCTCCACGGCTTCTATCACCCCAAGTTTTCAGACCTTGATCTTATAGTGTACAGCAGAGAAAAACTGGGGAAACTCTGCGAAACGTTGCATGATCTCTACCTTGAAGAAAATTCTCTGCAAAACGAGTTTGAGAGCACGGAGGTTCTTAGGAGAAAGCCCTGGAAATTTGTGAACTACACGCTGAAGGAGTATCTTTGGCATCAGCGAAGGAAACTGATTTACGCGCTTTTCAAGAGCAAAGACGAGGGAAGGGTCGTTAAGGCAGAGTTCGAGCCGGTGAAAGACTGGAAAGAAATCCGCAACGAATATGATCCAAATGTACGAATCGTAAATAGAGGTTGGATCCAGGCTGTCGTCCGCATAACCGAAGACCAAGATGCGCCTTTTATTCCGTCAATTTACCAAATCGAACTCCTCGAAGTATTAGACAGAGCGAAAGTTGAAAACATCCAACGAATTCTTTCCTACGTTGAAGAATTTAGAATGCAGGCAAAAAGGGACGAACAGGTTCGCGTAGAAGGAAACCTTGAGGAAGTAGTAACCGAGGCCGGAACTTTTCATCAAATTGCCTTGACGTACGGCCCTCGCTACTATGAACAGACCTTAAAGGTTATAGGATGATTGAACTGTAGATTTCTTGGTCCAAAGGCGTTTTCCAATGAAAGAAAACAGCAAACATCGGTGTTAGATGTGACTAGGATATATTATATTTGTTCACCTAACCATTCTTATTTCATGTGATGAACGGTGACAAGAACTAGGCGGAAAATCTCTGGGGTAGAATATGTCAACCGAATCAGCGACAATCTCCTAAGGGTGAAGAAACAAAGCTTGCTTCCATTGTATGAAGATTTGAGATCTGCTGATTGCATAGTGTGCGGCGGTTCTGGCAGATCCCTACATTCCCTAAATATTGCAATGAGCCAAATAGCCACCATGAAGGACTCCAAGGTTGTGGTTACGCGGGAGGATGTTGGATTCCCCGGAAGAGGGATGTACGATGCCGCAATGAAACTGGAGAAGAGGCACGGAAAGATCATTCTTTTAATCAATTCCGGAAGCGGCGAGTCAGAAGATCCAAAAAGCCTCTCCGAAGATTTGGAAAAATATCTGGAAGAGACAGCTAGCGAGAAAATCGTGATGGGATTGATAACGTCCAATTTCAATTCTTCGATTGCCAATGTCGTGCAAAGATACGGCAATGTAGTCGAGGTGGAAGGAAGGGGAAAGCAATTTCCCTCAGATGCTTACAGCGAGACTGGTATAATGGGGGACATTTTCGAACTTGGAAGCCTCTTTCTGCTTCAAATGATGGCTGAAGCTATCTATGAAGATCGTTCAGTAGAGAGGGTTTTTGAGCTGATCAACGAAGAAGCTCCGGTTCTGGGAGAGATCATTGATAGCATCGTTGACTCTGAAGCCTACAAAGTTTCCACTGATTTCCTAGAAAGGCGTAGTGATGTGTTCTTAGGCGGAAGAGGAACGGCCGAAGAAGTTGCCAAGATGACAGCTATAAGATTGTTTCACATCAAAAAGTTTCTGGGGGACAACGTCTACGTCGCACGAGGCGTCAACACTCCTCGCCCAAGGGCCGGAGATTTTGAAATTCTAATATCATACTCCGGCGAAACCAAGCCTGTGGTCCATTGGGGCAACACGTTCAGAGATTTGGGGGGCACTGTTCTCTCTCTGATTGGAAGTTCAGGTTCATCCCTTGAGAGAAATTCGGATCTTAAGATCCTTCTAGAGGAGAGGCTTGAACCCGGGCGACCAAGGAGGTTTTACATGAGGGTAGCTTATGCGCTAAGCTGTCTTCCCATCTTGTTGACTGAAAGATTAAGTCTAAAGGGACTTAAACTACCAGAATACATCCTAAATTGGTACCATTCCGCAATTGAGTAGACAGATCTGAGAAAAAAAATTCAAACTCATGCATGCATAGCGGGCCTGTTCCATCAGCTAGAATCGAAGGAGACCCCGACTAGGCAGAAAAAATCGGTTATTCAATTTTTATGGTCATCTCCCTGACTTTGCCATTTATCATCTGATATGCGGTTATGTTGCAGTCAGTTAAAGAAAAGATTAACCAAATGGCGTCTCCCCAGAGTTTCATGTACTTGAGGTCAATCAAAGAAGGCCTGGCTGGTGCTGGATGAGAATGAAACAAACCGATGAAATCTAATCCCTCTCTTTCTGCTTCGGTAAAGGCGTTAGCAAACGTTTCAGGCCCGATTTCAAATCTTGCGGTGGACTGCAACTTATTTGATGTCACTACAACTCTTTCCACAATGGCTTCCTTTTGTGTTGATTTTCCGAAAAGTATGGCACAAGCTTCAATTGGACGCACCTTTTCAGTTTCTTCCTTCAACAAGCTAATATGTCGAGGTCGCAGTCGCAAGATCATGGACAAAGCCTCAACCGATGCGTATCAGACCCAATTAACAAAAGGCCTTTCTTCTTTAATAGTTGAACTGCCCTTTTGACCGTTCGTTCATATCGCAGATGAGGGCCTCCAAACGAAGGTTCATAGCTTCTCGGGTTTGTCACGACTCTTCAACCTCTATTTTGAGTGTGAATATACTTTTCACTAGGGCGCGCAAAACCCTTTATAA
>CAYFXU010000096.1:0-7006 GCA_964347145.1 uncultured Candidatus Bathyarchaeia archaeon | reverse complement strand
GGTTTTCGAAATCTTTTTGGAAGACTCCGACAAGGCTGTCGCTGTTTGTCCACAGCTTAGGATTTTCCGCCAGGTTTCCGGATGTGGTGGTTGCGATCAAAGCTTCTTTGAAGTCGACAACAATATAATGACCTGAGTGCAGATCTGTATACCTTAGGTCGAGAGAGACTCCGGGCGATGTTTGCTCTTCTATTATTCTCGGTATGGAGTCGCCAGGCTCGGGCATTTCCGATACTATGCGAATTTTCACATCTTTCTTTGCAGCTTCGTTGATTTGTTCAGACAATTCGTAAATGAGTTGCATGAGCTTGTTTCTGGAACATACGAGGGCAATGTTTTTCTCAGCTTTTTTCATCATAGCCATGGTTTTGCTCATCATGTTTTCTTGTTTTGTCAGTAGAGTAAAACTGGTTGTTTCTTCCGTTTCCAGTCTCGACGCGGGCGCGAAATGTTTCAAGAACGTTTTTGTTTTGGTCTTCAGTGCGGAAACTCTTTTGCGGGCTGCTTCTTCTTCATGTTTGATCAGGATGGAAAGCGCTTCTTCCACGGGGGTGGCTCTGATTTTGGTTGGTTTTCCCAGCAGTCTCTCGACCAATCCCATTTTTTCGAGTTTCGGCAATATTCTATAGACGTCTTCGCGCCGCACTTTCGAAACTTTTGAAATCTGGCCGATTGAAGCTAACCTCAGTCTAGCGGCGGCCAAGTACACCTTTGCCTGGTTACCCGTGAGACCGAAGTCTGTTAATATCTCAACATTCTTTTCAGAAGATGGGCGCGCGTCCAAAAAGTTCCCTCAATCTGGACTAACTGTTTAAAATCACATTCGCAAGACTTAAAACTTTTTACTTCCAAATCGTAAGACTGCGCGTGGAGTATAAGGCCCGTGTCTAAGTTGAAGAGACAAGGAATCGTGATCGTGGCCCAAATTTTAGTAGGGCTTTCTTGGGGATCATCAGTCAGAGCTACAAGCAAAGCGGAAATCGCCCGTATCGAGGTGAAAAGCTGTACTTGAAGATATGCACGAGCAAACCAAGGTTAAGAAAGCCGCGATAGTAGCCTTTATCGGCCTAGCGCAAGAGGCAGAAAATAAAAGTAGTGAGGAAGTTGAAGCTGAAATACGAAACGCGCTTGAGGAAGGCCTCGCGAGGATACCACGGATGGTTGTGGAGAACGTTATCATTGTTGAAGAATGAATGTAGGAATCTGCGATAGCTCCGATTACTCCGGCCACAAAGGTTGGGGTTTAGACCAGCCGTCGCTTGCCCCGAAGATCGCGCCCTCACTCTTCACTGCACAGTATCTCCTAACTCTTCCCACTCAAGCTGAGAGGCAACAGAATCCGTTTTTCCTACTAACATCTCAGTTGAGAAGATCGTAGCGCTTGCTATGCGCGCGCGCGCCTTGTCAACGCAAAAGGAAAAGTTCCAATAAGAACTAAAACCATTCCAACGAGCATTCCACGGAATGGTCTTTGAGGAGCTGGGGGAATAGGATTAGGAAGACCCCCGCTAGATTATCGACGAATTTCTGATGTTTCTCCTTGGGCCATTCTGAGTATGCTTGCAAGACTTCCTTCATGTCAGATCGGTTAACTTCTTCTGGAACCTGTGTTCCTGCCTTCACACTTGCAATCTGAATATTTTGCCTCACTTGTGGAGGAGCCTCTACCAATGCGTTGGTTCGTGTTCTTATAAATTCTTTCTTTTTCTCTGGGTCTAGCTTGTGAACTGCGAGTATCATAGCCTTTACAGATTCAACTCTCTGCTTTTCAGGTTGGGCAGCAATCACTTTAAAACGATCTAGAATCATCTTTTTCCGCAGGTCTTCGGGGAAATCAGCGAGAATCCATATTATCTCATCAACATCTGTTTTTTCGGCCATAACTTCCCCCTCTTCTCAGAAAGTATATTGCAGTCCAAGGATGTGTCGCGTTCATAATAAATTATTGTACGAACAAATGTTACAAACAAGTCTTATGCGGTTTCAACAATAGCCCACGCATTTACATAATCATGAGCAGTACTTGGATGAACGTGAACATTTGAGATAATTATAAATATCATTTGCATCCACGTTAAAGAAGGATGTGATTTTGTGAAATCGAGATTGACCATGGCTCAGATTCTCAAGGGGAAAACTAAGCATATTCTGGACAGTTGGAAGAAGAACATCATCGAGATGGGTGATCGCACCTTCGACTTCATGACCGTCGCTCAATTCGATGAACAGGCCCAGTCTATCGTGACCGAATTCGTGACGGCCATCAGCTCAGAGAACTACGAGGACGTCACCCGGCCGGAGTATGAAAAGCTGCTGATGATGCTTCGGGAAATCAGCGCCAACAGGGCTGAGCTAGGATTCTCTCCCACGGAGACCGCTTCCTTCGTCTTAAGTTTCAAGAAAACGTTAAACGAATACTTAGGGCAACACTTTAAGGAGCCCAAGAAGCTTGCTGCTCAAGTTGTGATTGTTGGGGACCTCATCGACAAACTGGCCATGTACACCTTCGAAAGCTTCGTAGCAACTCGAGAAAAAATAATAAAAGAACAGGCAGCGGCCCTCGAGTTCACGAATCCCATGATTATGGTCTGGGAAAACCTAATCGCCTTCCCTCTACAAGGAGTTCTCGACACGTTTCGCATGACAAAGTTCACTACAGAAATGCTGAACGCCATACGGAGACACGATGCAAGGGTCGTCCTCATAGACTTGACGGCCATACCTGCCATGGACACAGCTACGGCTAATCGTCTCATACAAGCGATTGAGGCAGCCCGGCTGATGGGCTCAGAGGCCATCATCACAGGGATAAGCCCAGAAGTCGCGTCTATCATCGTAAAGCTGGGGATTGAATTCAAAGCCTACACACTTCGAGAACTCAGGGAGGGCATTAAACACGCCTTCAGAATCTTGAAGTTGAAGGTGACAGAAGAATAATCCCAAGGCACGCACGGGAGTGATGACTCTTGGAAGAGGCCGGTAGAGCATCCTTCTTAAAGATTGAGGAGTTCCTCTTGGCAACTCCTCAGGAAGCAATGCGCGACCTGGCAGCCGTCCGGTTTAAAGACGATGTTCTCCGAAGAGTTAAGGAGAGCAGAGTCAACGGTCTTATCTTAGACCTAAGCGGGATCGACGTCGTGGACAGCTTCATGGGACGGACCATCGGCGAAATCACCAATTCAGCAGTCCTTCTAGGCATAGAAGTCGTGGTAATCGGCTTAAGGCCAGAGGTGGCAATGACAATGGTAGAAATGGGGGTCTCAATCGGACAAGTTCACCCAATCCTTAACCTTGATTTAGCCTTGGAGTTCCTCCGTGACCAAAGGAGCCGCTAATCGAATTGTCCGAAGAAGAGTTGCTAGATGTCGAAATAAAAGAAGACTTCGACATCGTCAAAGCGCGGGCGAGGGCTAGGGCCGTGGCTGGGACGCTCGGCTTCGAATTAGTCGATCAAACGCGCATCGCAACAGCGGTTTCCGAGATAGCCAGAAACGCCTTGGTTCACGGCGGCGGTGGAAAAATGACCCTTCGCACCATCAACCGGAAAAAGGGCTTAGAAATAGTGATCGTTGACAAAGGACCAGGCATCCCAAACATAAACCAAGCCGTGAAAGATGGCTATTCTACAACTGGTGGCCTCGGCCTAGGCTTAGGAGGCGCCAAGAGGCTGATGGATGAGCTTCGCATCGAGTCGAGTAAGGTAGGGACCAAGGTCACTATGAGGAAATGGCTACTAGGCGAGTTTCGGAGGTAATATGAGTGAGATTGGGGGTTGCCTCCAGACCAGTGAAGAATCTTGTAACCAATGGCGACTCTTACCTCTTCGTGGAATGGAACGGGCAGACCCTGATGGCGGTCATTGATGGGCTTGGCCACGGTAGTGAAGCATACATGGCCTCACAAAGGGCTCGGGAATACGTGGAAGACCACGCCGCCGAAGACGTCGAGGAGATCATCAGGGGCTGCGACAGGCATATTAGAAAGACGAGGGGGGTGTCTATTGGACTCGTTCGAATCGACAGGAATACTAGCCGGTTCTTCTGCTGCGGCGTCGGAAACGTAGAGACGCGGATCCTGAATAAACGACCCAGACATCCCATGTCAACCGCTGGCATCGTGGGATATAATGTGAGAAAGATCCGTAAATTCGATTACCCTTACAACGCTGCGAGCGTCGTAATAATCCACTCCGACGGCGTATCCAGTAGATTCGATCCCTCCAAGTATCCTTACCTTCGACGAGAACCGCAACGAGTAGCCGAGCAGATAATTAATCAGTGTGGCAAGGAGACAGACGACGCCACCATATTAATCGCAGTGGAGAAATAGTGATGGCGATCAGGGAAAAATACATAGAGAAACTCGTTGAACTCTTCAGGGCATACATGAAAAGCGGAAAATCATTGGACACTTTCGAGGAGGTCAGGTACCAAGCATCTCAACTCGGTAAGAAACTCCTAGAAGAGAAGGTACCTCTCGACTGGATCATAGGGCTGTACATCGAAGCCGTCAGAAGACTCAAACGTGAAGCCCGAAAAGAAGAAGCCCTTGACCTTGCTAGCTGCGGAAACCTATTACTGGAAATGGTGATGGCCTACAGCATAAATTTCCTTAGAAACGTGGAAATCAGAGAACGGCTTCGGGAGTCCCAGGAGAGGTTTAGGCGTATTGCTGAGAGGAGCTTCGACGCATTGTTCACATTGGATCTCTCGCGTCGTATCACCTACGCTTCTCCCGCAGCTGAGAGGATCGGACGTCGCAGGCTCAAGGATATTACGGGGAAACCTTTCCATTCCTTTGTACATGAATCGGATATGCCCAAGACGATCCAGGCCTTATCTAAAGTACTGAAGGGCGAAACCATTGATGCCCTAGAGATAAAACTGCTTAGGGGAGACGGCTCCTTGGTCAACGTTGAGGTCAACGCCTCCCCCATAATCAGGGATGAAGAGGTGATTGGAGTCGAGGGCATCTTCAGAGACATCACAGAAAGAAAGAAATTGGAGCGGCTTAGGCGTAATCTGCGCCGCGGCCGCGAAGGAAAGAATCCAGGGACGTCCTATACGAACATGGCTTTCTTGAACTTGTAGGTCTCTTGCTCAATAATTCTCGAAAACGGATATCTAGAATAACGTCGTCGAGGTCCTAACAAAATTGACCAATACGGACGTTAACGCGATTTTCGATGAGCACGCATTGGGCAATAGAAAAACGTAAGATTTATGATGCAACTAGCGCAGGTTTATTTCTTCCAAGATTCGGTTTGCTTCGTTCGCTATCTTTGTGGCTAACTTCTTGGGGTTCATTGCGTATATCACTTTGATGCCGTATAGGTCGGTCAACATAGATTCTTCTTTGTAAAAGGGTTTAGTTGAAGCTAGAATCTGCAAGGCAGGCTTTACATCCATGGCTTTAGCGTTAAGCTTTGCTAGCGTGCCTAATGCGTCTTCCTCAACTAACAGGTCTAGGACAAGAGGCCCAATAGGTTGTTCTCGGTGTTTTGCGACCAGGCTGAACAGACTTTTTGTCCCCATTTCGCTGGTTATTTGTCCGGGAACATCTACAATCCAGCCTGATTCCTGTAGATATTTCTTGGCGAGTTTTAGGCCTTCTGTAAGCTTGTGTTTGGTGGCAAGCTTTTGAAGGACTTTTTGGGCGGGAACACCATCAATCCAGTTGTTTTCGAATACTTGTATCATAGTTTGAATCTGAGGCTTTAAGTTGGACCAAGTGGAATATCCAAGGGTCTTCGGGTGCGTAATGTTTACCAGCACTTCCCTTCTATCCACAATCAATAGTTGAAGGTCTGGCGCTCTTGCGTTGTGCCTTACTTGGGCACATTTTGAGAGTTGGTTTATGTTTGAAAAGCTGTCTAACTGAACCCGTGTTAGAAGCTTTATCCTGACGCCTCGGTTTGATGCTGCCTGCAAGTCTGTGATAGCTAACGGAATTCCCTCTAGTTGTTTGAGCGTCATGATGATGACTTCTTCATCACTCGATTCTACCATAGTCCTAAAGGTTTCGTTATATTCCTCTCGGGTTCCTATTACCCTGATCTCTTCAGGAGCTTTACCCGCCTTTACAGCATTTAAGACTTCTCTGGCGTCTATTGCCACCCTCCACAGAGAGTCAAAAAATGTTTTCATGGCCTCTACGTAGTTGCGGGCATTAGTCCACAGGCCTGTGTCTTTTTGAGTACTCATGCTCATAGAGTCATCCATAGCGAAGGTGCTTAGAACTTCGGTGTCGTCAACGATAACAAACCTTATACTCGCTGGCAGGGTAACATGGCGGGCCTCAGCAAAGTCAAAGTAATTCTCCAATGCTTCTGGCTTGTGGTGGTTTATTTGGGTAAGTATCCTTTTATCCAATTGGTCCAAGCTCTTTAACTTGTCGTCTATGCCATAGTACGACAAACGTTGAAGATCATTTCTTGTGGTCATTATATCGATCTTTGCTTTGGCTCTTTTAAACATCTGAAGTAGAAATTCGTATATCTGCTTCCGACCCTGGAGGATGCGAAACCTTGGCTCCTCCATGGCCTCAACCTTACTTTGGATGTCCCTCCAATATTGCATAATCTCCTTTCTGTTTTTTTCCATTCCTAGAATCTTCAATTTCTCTCCTTCTATAAGCTGGTTAATCACTTTCTCCATGGGGATGGCTACGAACCTTACGGGGCGTCCAACAATGGCCTCCACCACACCTCTTTCCCCCAAGGCCTTTAGTATTCTATAAGCTTTCATCCTGTTGATCCTAAGTTTACGAGCAAGACTACCGGCCCTACAAGCCCCTGCCCTTAGGAGGAAGAAGTAGGCTTCCGCCTCATCCCGGGTTAGGCCGAAGCTCAAAAGTCCTTTAATCACCTTTTCCTTAGTCAACTCTTATCCGATATTGTATTCAGCAATTCCTTTTTATAATTTTGCACAAACAAATGTTACAAAAAATCATAGCAATCCTCAATCCCAGCGCGCGCAATCGAAGAGGGGATTCTGATGTCAATTTA
>CAYFXU010000095.1:0-7105 GCA_964347145.1 uncultured Candidatus Bathyarchaeia archaeon | reverse complement strand
GACAATGTTGTACTTAATCTCTGTTGCGGAACAGGTTTAGACTTTCCCTATTTGCTTCAGAAACTAGAAGATCCGGGGAAGCTGTTGGGAGTAGATTTGTCTTCTGAGATGCTTCAGCAAGCCAAAAGGAAGTTCGGAAGCAAATGCATAAATATGGTAATGTCAGATGCCGCCCATCTGCCCTTCCGCGATCAAACTCTTGATGCCATTCTCGTGTCGTTTTGTCTGAAATTAGTTCCGGCATACGAGGAGTCCCTCAAGGAGGTAGCAAGGGTCTTGAGGCCGGCGGGGAGAATAGGGGTTCTGGCCAATAACAAGCCATCCGGGGCACTACGCCTTCCTGGAATTGTTCTCACAAAAGTGATTGGTGCCATGGCCAAGGTTGACTTTGAAATCGACTTCGATGAGCCTTTTTTCAAGAGATTCATGATTGTTGAAGACAGAGAAATGTATGGAGGCCTGGTTCGATTTCTGGTCGGGGAAAATAAACACGCATGAAGAAGTGGGTGAGAAAGTGCTTACTCTTTACAACTCGTTGACCAAGAAACTCGAGTCTTTCAAACCCTTAGGAAACAGAAGGGTCAAGATGTATACCTGCGGACCGTCCATCTACCGCTTACCACACATCGGGAATTATCGCACTTTTCTTTTTGAAGACATCCTGCATCGTTACCTCGAGTATCTGGGCTACAATGTGGAAAGGGTGCTCAACATCACCGACGTGGAAGACAAGGCCATAGCTGAAGCTGAGAAAGAACACACAACATTGAAGGAGTTGACCGATAGAAACATCAGGATATTCCTTGAGGAAATGAAGAATCTGAGGGCAAGGATTCCCAACAGTGTTCCTCGGTCTTCAACCAGCGTTGACCAAGCAGTCCAGCTTATAGAAACTCTATTGAGGAAGGGCTACGCCTATTGGCATAGAGGCAACGTCTACTACGACCCTTCAAAGTTCAAAGGATTCGGTAAACTCTACGGCTTGGACATGAGCAAGTGGCCGAAGAAAAAGATACGCTTCCACAAGGACACCTACCCGGGCAACAGGTGGAACCGAGGGGACTTCATTTTGTGGCATGGTTATGAAAGAGGTGACGAGGTATACTGGGACACCAACATAGGCAAGGGAAGACCAGCATGGAATGTTCAAGACCCAGCAATGTTGACGCAAAATTTAGGCTTTAGGGCGGACATCTGCTGCGGTGGAATCGACAACACTATCCGTCATCATGACTACCTTATAGCCATAATTGAAGGCGTTACAGATGAACCATTTGCTCACTATTGGCTTCATGCCGCCCATTTATATGTTGATGGAAAAAAAATGTCGAAGAGCAGAGGCAACATCATATACCCAAGAGACCTGCTAATGCAAGGACGTCACTGGAACCACATTCGTTTTTTTCTGATCTATGGTCATTACAGGCGAAAATTAAACTTCACGTTCACGAAATACGCTCAAACCTGTGAACGATTAGACCGATTCCGGCACCTGGTGAAAAACCTCAGTGGTCAAGGGAACACCACACAAAAATCTGGAGTAAAAGCAAAGAAATTGGTGGCCAAGCTAGCACTGACCTTCGAGGAAAACATGAATAACGATCTTCAAGTCAAAGACGCCATCGACACGTTATTTACAATGACTTCCAAGTTGGTTGCGTTAAAGAACAAGCGTAAGTTGAGCGTTAAAGACTCAAATGAGGCCACGGCAAGACTCGAAGCCATAGACCAAGTCTTGAAGGTTATATTTTGAATTAGAGCAGCGCGCGCAGCGTGCATATGTACTTGAATTAGTGGATGGGAGGAAGCTGTCTCATTTTCGGCTGAGGAAGTTTGAACGAAAGCTATTTGAGATGGGCATAAAGGACATGGATGAGATCAAGCGATGATGCAAGAATGTGTTAGATAAGCTGATGACCAAGAAGCTTTGTGTGACGGGTTTTGAAGAAGCGTTCAGGTCCGAAACACAAGGTGTCAAAACAGCAATTTATTTTAGATAGCGCGGCAAGATAGATGTCTTAGCCAAGGTTGGATGTGCATGCAAAGTGTCTTGGACGTGAATGCTGGCAATTGGGAAAACGAGGTTTTGCAGTCCGACACTTTGGTGGTAGTTGATTTTTGGCATGAGCAGTGTCCTTGGTGCAAGAGGCTGGATCCCATATACAGCGAGGTTTCTGAAGAGTACGGGAACAGATTGAAATTTGCCCGATTTAATGTCTTGGAGAGCGACGAGAATCGGCAAATCGCTGTTGAGTATGGAATTATGGGAACCCCTACCCTCGTTTTCTTTTGCGATAGAAGGCCTGTTGAGACGGCTGCGGGCTTTCAGCCGAAAGAGCGCCTCAAACAACTGATAGATGATGTGATTGACAAGCATCGAGAATGCATAGAAAGAAGCACAGAATTAAAATCGGGCGCGCGCGAAAGTGAGAGTTGAGAACCTTGGAGCCTCTTTAGGAAGCAAGGGCAAAAGGTTTTGTTGACCGCGGCAGGATAGGAGTAGCATACACCGGATGAGTATCTCGCGTTAGAAACAGTCTAAGAATTGCCGTTGAAATATTTGAGACTTAGGCTTCCTTTTGACGATCGCGGGCTTGGAGTATCCTTTCTTTGGCAATGTTAACTGATGCATCCCTCAGTCCCATTTCTTTCTTCTCGGCGTATTCCAAAACGTTTGTTGTGTTTCGCCGAATCTTTCTTTGAACAAGTTTCAACATCTGCCTTGGGTTGTAACCTCTATATTCAGCATAGGAAGATATGACCCCGCCAGCGTTCGCAAGGATGTCAGGTACGACTAAGACTCCTTTTTTCCGTAGGGCTTCCTCCATTTCTGGTCTTACGGGAATGTTGGCTGCCTCAACCACCATTTTCGCTTTCACACGGTCCACGTTGTTTCTTGTGATAACATCCGAAAGAGCAGCGGGAATAAGTATGTCTACTGGAAGCTCGAAGATTTCCTTGTTGTCCAACACTTTCCCAGGCTTGTAGTTTATGACTGATCGGGTTTCCCTCTTGACCTCGTATAGTTTTTCGTAGTCTAACCCCTCTGGGTTGTATATGCAACCCTTGGAGTCGGAAACTGCCACAACTTTTACGTGAATCTGTGTCAAATATTCGGTTGCATAGGAACCGACGTTTCCGAAGCCCTCCACAGCGGCTGTTGCGTCGTCAATGTCCAAGCCTACGTAATTTGCTGCCGTAAATGTGGCTTGGACTACTCCTAGGGCGGTCGACCCATATTCGTGGGGAATACCGCACTTTACACCGGGCTTGACGCACATGTGAGCGGGTTTTCCGGTGCAAGCCTTCATGGAGCCGTTTTCTTTGGCAAAAACGGCCATTTCTTGCTCTCCTGTGTTTACATCTGGTGCGGCCACGTAGAGTTTTGGACATACGGGTTTAAGAGCTCTGGAGAAAGCCCTTATTATTTCCATCTTCTTTTCTTTAGATATCTGCTTTGGATCAGAGATTACCCCAGATTTTGCTCCTCCGAAAGGTAGTTCTGCTAATGCGCATTTCCATGTCATTGTTCGGGCTAAACGAAAGATCTCTTCTGTTGTGACGGTGGGCAACATTCTGATTCCGCCCTTGCCTGGGCCAAGAGTTGTGTTGTCAATGATCAGAACACCTTTCATCCCTACTTCGGCATCATGGACATGCAGTATCTTCTCTGGGCCCCACTCGTCGGCGAACTTTTCTATTTCGAGGCTGAATTTCGTCCCCTCAAAATCGGCTTTGAACAACCACTAATTTTTCAATTGCTATTAGAAAAAGCGCGCTCGCAAAATTGAGAAGCAAGCGATCCGCTACGTATTGATGTCCAGTTTCGGATGTCGTCCAAATTGATGGTGGAAATGTTGAATGGAACTTGAGCGTATCATCAACGGTTATTTTCTCTTTTTTTCCAGTAGATTTTCAAAAGCTTCTTCGTGTTGTATCTCTTCGGATAGTATGTGCTCTATTAGGTGAAAGGTTCTTACATCTTTGTCATAACAAGCAGACACCTTCTTGATAAGCCTATTGTACACGTCGATTGCGCATCCCTCCGCCTCGGCAACCGCGTTGAGCACGCCTTCAAGGTCTCTTTCATTCTTGGGAAAAAGAACTTTCTTACAGTTTGCTATTTCTTGCAAATCTTCGAGATCTCTTTCCGGTTCGCCGCCCAATTCAAGGATTCTGTCAGCTAGTTCAGACATGTGCTCGAACTCTTCTTTTGCGATTCTATCGAGTTCACTGGCAACTGTCGGGTAATCCGGTCCTTCAACGAAGTCTGCTGCCCACGTGTAGTAGAAAAACGCTATCCATTCATCAGCGTAGGCACTGTTCAGATCTTTCAACAGTTCATTGATGTCAACTTTCACTATTTCTCTTCCTTTCTTACCCATTACAGACACCTCTAACTAACTTTTGTTGGTAAGAATAAAAAACTTTCTAACTAAAACATACATGACGCGCGCCGAAGGAGATTATGATTGAGACGAAGCAAGATAACGGGCCTGTGGCAGAAGGGCCAGAGCAGATGGAAAAATTGTTATTTGGATGAGCGAAAATAACTGTGATGGGATAAAAGATGAAAGTAGAAGACGATGAGAAAAATGAGGAGTTTTGCAAAGACTTCTGCGGGAGCTGCCCAAGTTATCCGGGAAGCGGCGAGTGGCTTTTCTGTGCGAGAGGTAAGAGCGTCAAGGAGATTTCAAGGAACGGATGCTTGTGTCCCTCTTGTCAAGTCTATATGAACAACGGTCTCGAAGGCGACTACTTCTGTCTTGGGGGATCACCTGAGTAGGTTTTCCGTATTTCCAATCATCTAGGCTTTGACTTTGAAAGAGGGTCGCTGGGTGTCAACGTTTACTTGACTGCAACCTTTCTCTCTTTTCCTTCCCATACCCCATGTAGGTTGCAGAATTCTCTCGCTCTTAATGTGGCATTCTCGTTCAAAGTTACGCTTAAGGTCACAACGTAGCCGTCGCACATCTCTGGGGCGAATTCCAGTTTGGACACGAGGCGTTCTCCAGCATATAGCTCAACCCAATTTATCCAATGGCCCAAGGTGTTCGGATGCTCGACGCCGTCGATTCCCCCGACTCTAACTTTCACCGTGAAGGGTTCTTTTGCTTTGACTTTTTCAGGGGCATCAATAATGGGCACGTGTTTCTTGGCCATGTTGGTTAGGTTTGTCCAGTCTTTGGGTTTGTTCAATTCCGTTAGTGAAAATTCCTTTTCATAACTCAAAACTCACTCCTCCTTGAGGTTTTATCTTCGCCAAGGATTAGATAAATCTTGCGCGATGGGTTACATCATGCTCTGGAGGAGAGGAGCAATGTCTACATCTTCTGTTGCGCGCGCGAGAGGGATTCTCCATCGACGTTCAAGAGCTGGAAGAACTCTGGACGTAATTCAACACATGGTTCGAAATCTTGACAAGCGTTTTTGTATATTTTCGGTCTGAATTTATCCATACAATTCCCCACATATTTCGCATCTTATCGTTTGTCATTTTCCAGCTATATTATTTGCTCTCAGAGACTCCTCGGAACTCGTTTCATCCTTCAACTGGCTTCAGCAATCTCCTAAGGCGCTAACTCTAGAACTTGCATGCCCACACGTACCATGAAGAAAGCTTATTTTTCCTTAGTAACTACCGAATAAATTTGGGATTTAGGAGTGAATTAAGGCAAGGCGACAGACTACGCACGCGCGCGCCTCCTTTTCTATTCTTAGCACGTCTAGTGCATGATTCTGGAGAGAGTTTTACTCTCGCTTTGCTTTTGCTTTGACTTTTTCCATCATTTCTGGAGTGTGTAGTTGTTCCATCGTATACCCGTGGACTTCTGTGGCGTGTTTTCCAATATCCTCCGTGAGTTCTGCCATAGTTTCGCCGCGGGCTACATAGGTGCAATTGGATTTCGGATCCAAATCTTTACAGACTAACTTCAATCCCATAATCAATTCACCTCACATAAACTACTCCAGCAGCGCACGCATTTAAGCTTATGTTGCTGTTGTGCCACAGTCACATACACTTGCGCGCACGCGCATCTGCCTAACATTTTGACTTTTGATAGGTAGTCGTCTTTAGTGTTCTCTTTGATTCCATGTAAAGAAAACAAGTATTCTGTCATTCTAGCCTTCATTTCTTCGGTTAAACCATCGCAATTTTCGTATTGCCCAAGCTGAGATTTAGGGACTCGTCTATCTAGTGTTTGCATATCAAAATCCATCTAATTTTGGACTTTATTTTATGATAATATATTAATATGTTTCTGGTATATGTATTTTTTTATTTTATTCGGTAGCTAAATCAGACAAAGCTTATTTAGGCTAAATGTCTCAATTAGCTTTCCCATTCAAATTGTAAGAGATTGAAAAATGAAAGAAAGAATTGCAGTGGGAAAATTCCGAGAGCTCTTTAAAACACGAGATAGTGTTGCGGCCGAGTGGAAGAAGACTGGAAGGAGGGTCATAGGTTGCATGTCAACCTATACTCCAGAGGAGATTATTCATGCTGCTGAAGCCTTGCCGGTACAGGTAGTCGGTAAGGCTGAAAGTTTTTCTAGAGCCGACGCTTATCTACCTAGCTTCGCCTGTTCCTTTATGCGGGGGTTCTTGGAAAGGCTACTTGAAGAAAGATATGTGTACCTGGACCTTCTGGCATTTCCTTCTGTATGCGACTCCTTGAGGGGGTTTTACGACATATGGAAGCAGATTTCGGGCAAACCAGACACATACCTATTGCATTATCCAACCAACCGTTCCAAAGAAGCTCGTGAATATTTTGGCAGCGAAATTGAAAGGTTTAGGAACTTCATGGAGGATTTCGTTGGGAAAAACATTTCTGAAAAAGATCTGAGGAAGACAATAGACATTTACAATCAAAACAGAAGGCTTTTGAAGAGACTATATTGGTTGAGAAGAAAAGAGTCTCCGCCGATCTCAGGTGTAGAATCGCTTGAAGTATTACTCTCGAGCATGACCACCCCTAAAAACCAGCATAATCAATTGCTCGAGAAACTTTTGAGCGAAATCACAGAACGCGAAGACTATCCGGAAGGGAAAGCCAGGTTGCTCGTTTCAGGTCACGTCGTGGACGATCCGGAAGTCCTAG
>CAYFXU010000094.1:0-7123 GCA_964347145.1 uncultured Candidatus Bathyarchaeia archaeon | reverse complement strand
TTTGACCGCCAATGTGCCCCACTGTACATTAAGGTGAAACCTGTAATGTTGACTCTTTCACCGCGTCTTACTTCGATAGGGATTCTTGAAGTCATTCCATCAATGATTGTATTCGAAGGGTTCTCTCCGATGAGGGAAATCGACTTTTGTTCAATAAGTACCTCCTCGTAGTATACTCCTGCTCTCACATAAACGATGTCACCAGACATTGCAACGTTAACTGCCTCTTGTATGGTTGGATAATCATCTGGAACAGTTAGCTTCGTGGCGTCTGCTCTAACTGGCTCAATGTGAAATGCCAGTGTCAACATGCTGATTGACGCCAGTATCAGCATTATTTCTGTAACTATTTTACGTTTCATTTCAACTCTCTCCGTCAGCATGCAATTAACGCGCCAATCTTGCTATTAAGTTTTAAGAAACACTCTTCTATATGAGTCATATTGTATGCATTGTCATAGAAATAAATTATTCACAACATAGATGTGCAAGGAGCAGAAAAATCATGCACACCTCATCTACTCATCTAAAGTGGTCTAAGCTAAAGAAGGTGAAATGCATCAAAGTAAACACTCAATGAAAGTGTATTTCTTCACTTCTGGGGTTGCACGCGCGAGAAACAAACAAGCGACACTCGTGTTCCATAGCGCGCGGCAAAAAATCCTTTCCGAAGTTCCTTGAATATCTCGATGTTTAAATAGAAGGATTAAGAAAGATTCTCAACTGACTATCAACAAATGCATGCATGTCTAGGAGATCTTTATGACTTCTATTCCAGCTTGCTTGTAGGTCAATAGGTTGTGGAACGATCCCCTTATTAGAGAAGCCACTTCAGCTTTGTGAGCACTAGTGTTGAGTAGAAATAGGCTGGTCGTCTTATCTGGAAACAGCATATCCAAAGCATAGCGCAGAAAGATGAAAGCTTTGTGTGTTCCAATCGAGGTTAGTAGTTCTGAGAGGATGTCAAAGACAAAACAAACGTTTGAATCCTCATTGATTTCCAAAATTTTGCTAACGGCATCCAGAATTAGGGACACATTATTGACAGGCAAGAGTACTTCCCTTTCAGAAGCCGATTTTGGAACAGATGTTGAATTAGATAGCAGGAAAAACTTGATTGCAGGTTGTTTGGCTAAATACATGTGGATAGGGCTCTTATGGGAAGTGAAAACGAAGATGGGTTCAGCATTAGCCATGCTTTCCTCTGCCAAGCTTTCTACTGCTTCCTCGTAGCTAGTGCGGGGATCGAATTCGAGAAGAACCTTACGACCGCTCAACACCTCGTGGTTCAAACCTATAGATTGTGAAAACGAGTCTGCTACATCTATAAGGTCAACAAAAGCGAGTTTTGCGGTGATTCCGGTTCCTTTGCCTAAAGCTCTCAGAAATTCCGTAACTTGTGTCTCTTTCATATGTTCCACGTTGATGGCTGACACATCTTTGATGAAGGGTTTGAACACTATTCTCCCTACAGGCTTTGACATCACCCATTCTGAAAGATTTGGGTCGTCCCATCTGGGATCACGCCAGTAATCTGTGACATATTTCTTCCAAGGTTCATTGACAAAAAAGTTGCCAAAGTCTTCGATACCTCTCGCGTGTTTGTATCCTTCTTCCTTCACTTCTTTCCACCAGTTAAGACTAAAGGCAACTGCTTGCTCATAGTCCAACCTGCCATCTGGCATGAAATTCTCCGTCAAGCTCAGCAAGCGCAGCTGGCGATCTTTCTCGTATCTCTTCACTTCGACCCCGTATTCCTCAAGTCTAGTTCTCACGGTTGTGCTCTCTTCGTCAGGGTAAGTATACATAACAGCGTCTCCGCTCTGAATGCCTTCAAGTATATATGCAGAGAAGATTTTGATTTTGTCCGCTGCTGATGTATACGTTATAAAGATCTCCTCTCCTTCCCTAAGGCCGAGAACGGAACCAGTCTTTAAAAGACGAGGTGGAAAAGAACGTTTCCACATCTTGCGTAGTGAGCCTACTAGAGACACTGAACTCACCTTGACTTTCTCGATCTAGCGCATAATTCCTTTGGAATTTAAGATTTCTGAATTCGGAATCTTGATCGTTTCAAGTAAAACTGAAATTGCATCCCTATAGTCATTCTGTCGCGCGCGCAACACCTTGATCCACACCCAGCTTATCAACTTTGAAAGCGATGAATACCATTCAGCAACAGCAAAAACAGTGGAAGAGGCAAGACAGCTCATAGAGGTAGGGTTTGAATATGTGTGTGAAATGGAAAACTGCAAGCTGTTCAGAAAACGCAAGTAAAAAGCGGTAATAAAAATTGAAAACCCTTAATAAATGGATGTTTCCCATTCAGTTAACGTCACAAGAAAGACTTCACTAGGAGAGTAAACGTCGCCCATGGCCAAGTTCAAAGTAATAATCTCGGATCCGGAAGCGGGCAAATCTCGGTCAATCGAAGTGGAAGGAAGTCAAGCAGTTCCCTTGGTTGGTAGAAAACTTGGAGAAGTGATCGATGGAACCGCGGTCAAGATGCGCGGTCACAAGCTGAAAATAACGGGGGGATCCGACAAGGATGGATTTCCCATGAGACCCAACATTCATGGAGGGGTTCGAATCGGCGCCATCTTGAGCGAAGGCGTGGGTTTCCATCCCTCCCAGAAGGGAGAGAGACAAAGAAAAACGCTTCGAGGTAATGTCGTAACCGAAGAGATTGTTCAAATAAACATGAAAATCGTTGAGAAACCAAAAAAACCTGAAAAAACGGAGCAGAAAAGAAAAAAGAAAGAAAGCGTCACAAAAGAAAAGAAACGAGAAGGTGAGCCGACTGAAAAAACTGCCCAAACAACCTGAGGTGAACATAGGAACCATTGGTCACGTGGATCATGGAAAAACCACTCTAGTAGAAGCCATAACCGGAGTTTGGGCGGCCAGGCACAGCGAGGAGCTGAGACGTGGAATTACTATAAAGCTCGGTTATGCGGACGCTCCCATATACAAATGCTCCAAATGCGAATCACCACAATCCTACTCTACGGAGCCGACATGTCCCCATTGCGGTTCTCCAAGTGAGTTTGTTCGGGCAGTTAGTTTTGTGGACGCACCTGGTCACGAAGCCCTAATGGCCACCATGCTCTCTGGAGCAGCAGTTATGGATGGAGCTATACTGGTTATAGCAGCCGATGAGCGGTGCCCACAGCCCCAAACTCGAGAGCATCTGGCGGCCATCGAATTGGCAGGAGTAAAGAATCTTGTTATTGTACAAAACAAGATTGACATAGTTGATGAGAAACGAGCGTTGGAGAGTTACGAGGAAATAGTTGAGTTTGTAAAGGGAACGCAAGCTGAAGGTGCGCCTATCATTCCAGTTTCCGCTCAACACTCGGTAAACATCGACGCGGTTCTTCAGGCGCTTGAAGAAAACATTCCCACTCCCAGTCGGGACCCAGATAAGCCTCCTAGAATGTACGTTGTACGCTCCTTCGACGTTAATAAGCCCGGAACTCCTGTTGAGAAACTGGTGGGAGGGGTTATTGGAGGCAGCATCTTTCAGGGAAAATTCACGGCTGGAAACAAGATTGAAATTCGCCCAGGAGTTAGAGTTGAAAAGCATGGAAAAACCCTTTATGAACCCCTTTTAACGGAGATTACAAGCCTACACGCAGGAGGAAAAACAGTCAAGGAAGCTCAAAGCGGGGGCTTAGTGGGCATAGGAACCCTCTTAGATCCTTCTCTCACCAAGGCGGACAGCCTTATAGGAAACTTGGTGGGAAAGCCAGATTTGCTACCCCCAAACCGATCTGAATTAGTCTTAGATACTCACCTTTTTAAGCGGGCTATAGGAACAAAGGAGCTCTTACAAGTCGACAGCGTAATTAAAGGTGAGCGTCTCCTTCTCGATGTTGGAACGGCTATAACCGTTGGAACCGTTGTCTCAATTAAAAAGGATGTCGTCACTCTTCAGTTGGCGAGGCCTGTATGTGCCGAAAAAGGTTACAGAGCGGCCATAAGCAGAAAAATCTCAGGGAGATGGCGTCTCATCGGCTACGGAATAATAAAAGAATAGATTAGTCCGTCCTCACTCCAAATCGTCAAAATCAACATTCGAAAATAAGCCTAAATTAGGGTTATTTGGATAAAAGGCAAGCTTTTTCATACGGAAATAGCCAATCTACATATGTTTTGCTTCTTCTTCTTCTCTGATACCCAGACTGGCGAAAACCGCGATTATCACCGCCAAGGGAAAGTCTATGAGTATCAAATTCAGCGAAACGTCATACATCCTTAGGACTAGGCCAAAGATTATTGCAGCCAAAAGAAGTATTACAAATAGAATTAGAAAAAGGTATTCTATCTTTTTCATTTTGTACTGCGCCTTCATTTTATGTCGCCACTCTTTCTTTTATCGTGGTGTTAAATAAGTTTCGCTACATACTTAAATAGGTAGTTGTTTGGAGGCGCAGCAAAAATTTGCGAGTAAGTAGAAAAGAAAAAGTGAAAGTGATTTTTGACTCAAACTTCCTTTTTGTTCCTTCACAATTTCAACTCGACATATTCGAAGAACTGGTCAACCTTCTAAATCAACGATTTGACCCCATTCTTCTCTCCCCAACACAAGAGGAACTTCAAAAACTAGCTAAAGAAAGCTCTCCCAAAACACGCCAGCAAGCTTCTCTGGCGCTCAAACTCGCCGAAAAATGTCGTGTAATCCAAGTTGAAAAAGCCCTAAAAGAAACACATGATGACGTGATTGCTAGAGTGGCAGAGGAGTGGAAGTGCCCCGTTGCCACGAACGACCGGGAACTCAGAAAAAGGCTAAGGAAACTGACAGTTCCGGTCATCTTCTTGAGGCAGAGGCGTCATCTGATGTTGGAGGGGGCAGTATAGTCTTATAAATGGGGCCGTCACTTATTTGGAGGCAAAATCCCAGTTGCAAGATGGAGGGGTATGGTTTAGTAACAGCCATCAAGGCAATCATTGGAACTAGGTGAGGATTGAATGTTCAAGCTTGTAACTCTAGAAGACACCATTCGTATACCGCCCGAAAAGTTTGGAGAAGCCATCGAAATTGTTGGTCACGAACAAGTCAAGTTAAAATATGAGGGCATGGTCGACGAGGAGCTTGGTTATGTCATAGCCGTGACCAAAATCAAGGTCAACCCCTTTGGCAAGATCATTCCAGGAGACGGAGCGACCTTTCACAAGGTCGAATTCTCCCTTCTCACATTTTACCCAAAGATTCAAGAAGTTGTTGAGGGAGAGACAGTTGAAATAGCAGATTTCGGAGCCTTCATCCGCATAGGACCCGTCGACGCCTTGCTTCATGTATCTCAACTTATGGACGATTATATTTCCCATGACGAACGGCAAGGAGTACTCATGGGCAAAGAGACAAGAAGAAAGCTCACGACTGGAGATCACGTGAGAGTCCGCATAACCGCCGTCTCTCTCGGCCGCGGTGGAGGCTCCGGAAAAATCGGTGTAACCGCCAGACAACCTTTCCTAGGAAAAATCGAATGGATAAAGAAGGATATTGAAAAAATAAAGGCAGCTGAGACAGTAAAAACAAGAGAGACTGAAACGACCGGGGACTCAGAAACATGAGTGAAAAAGCATGTCGAGAATGCCACCTCATATCCTATAAGCCCGTTTGTCCAGGTTGCAAGGCTACAAGCCTAAGCGACGACTTCACCGGATTAGTGATAATAATTGATCCTGAAGGCTCAGCTATAGCCCGTGCAATGGAAGTGAAGGAGAAAGGGCGGTACGCACTGCGTGTAAGGTAGGTGAGCAAAATACGTCTCCTCACACCTGCATTACGCGAGAAGTTAAAGGCACCACTAGGAATGTTAATTCAAGGTTCATTCGACGAAACTATGAAAAAGCTGAAAGAGTTGATCGAAAAAGAAAATCCGTCAATGATTATTTCTGTGGGCGACACAGTTTCCGAAAACATGACGAAACACGGCATTTCCTTGCAAGTTTCAATAGTTGACAACAAGGTCATGAGAGACCCTATCCAACCCATCGCAGTGAACGCTGATCAAACTTTGCACTTAGAAAATCCCCCAGGAACTTTAACTGAAGAGGCGTGGACTGTCACAAAGAAGGCTTTAAACGGAAAGGCACGAACAAAGGTGTTGGTTGATGGGGAGGAGGACCTACTCACGCTCGTAGCTGTGTTATCTGCACCTGAAAACTCTCTTGTCGTTTATGGCCAGCCTCACGAAGGAGTCGTTGTAGTCAAGGTCAAAGACGAAACGAGAAAAAAGATTCGCCGCATCGTGGATGCCATGAAAATGTCTTCGAAAAGCTAAAGTAAGGGAGACACGTCAAATCACAAGCCTACGGAAGTGTGCCAATGAAGGTCAAAATCATATCCAAGGAATACAACCCTCTACTGAAACGAAGGGAAATAACCTTCAAAGTTGAACACGCAGAAACTGGAGGGACTCCACCTCGTCTCCAAGTCAGAAAACAGCTTGCAACCCTTTTGAAGCAAGACCTTGAACTAGTTTACATAAAGAAAATGGAGACAAAAACAGGAACAATGACCGCCGTGGGAGAGGCTAACGCTTACGATTCCATTCAACAAGCGAAATTCGTGGAACCAGAACACATAGTGACTAGAAACGTGCCTCCAAAACAGCCAGAAGAGTCGCAAACGCCAGAAAAACCACAAGAACGGGAAGAGAAGGAGGAGTCATAGATGGCTGAAAAAGAAGCTGAAAAAATCGAAGACAAGAAGGCTAAAAAAAGGGGAAGAGGCGTTTTCTCATACTACAAAGTTGAAGAAAAGGGGCTTAAGAGGTTGCTTCCCATTTGCGAACGATGTGGACCAGGTTACTTTATGGCTGATCATGGGAATCGTTACACTTGCGGACACTGCGGGTTCACACGATATAAGCAAGCTGAAAAGAACGTATGACACATGCTTAAATCCAAAGGCAACCATTGAACTAGGTGGATGAGGCATAGAAGATGGTTAGAGTAAGAGTTTTTGTGAATAACATTTCCGCGGAGCGTTTTTGGGATATTGAAAACCCTTTTCCACCCGTTCAGGTTGCAACAAACCTTAACATTGTAGGGATCAATGAGAAACGTGAAGACATGCTAGAGGTTCCCTTTGTTTTTACCATAAACTATAATC
>CAYFXU010000093.1:0-7255 GCA_964347145.1 uncultured Candidatus Bathyarchaeia archaeon | reverse complement strand
TACAGAAAACTAGTCACCAAACTTGAAGGGCGGCTCCACTGACTGAAAAAAAGACTGTGGAGACGATTGTATGCTCACGGCTTTCGTGCTGATAAACACGGAGATAGGGTCTGAGAGTGAAGTTCTGGCGGCGCTGAAAAAATTCGATTCTGTGGAGGAAGCCTACATGGTCTACGGAGTCTACGACGTGGTGGCGAAAGTCAAAGCTAAAACCACAGACAAACTCAAGGAAATCGTCACTTGGCACGTGCGACGTTTAGACAAGGTTCGGTCGACGCTAACCATGATAGTGGTCGAACGCGCGCCGATTGGTCGCACGATGACGGAGAGGAAAACTCCACACCTTGGCTCATCTTATGGTAATCCCGGGAAGAAATGACGGCCAGGAGAAAAGCGTATGCCCGAATGGAGAACTGTACGCGTCAAGAAAGAACTTGTGGCTGCGGCGAAAAGGACGCTTGAGACGGGACGCTACCGAAGCCTCTCCGAATTTGTCTCCGAAGCTATTCGACTGCGCCTCGATGAGCTGAAGCAAAGCCATGAAAAGATTGCTGAGAGACAGACTGAATATCCCATGGTTCACGAACGACTGCTCTACACGCCCCATCACATGTGGACAATGGTGACTCCGGAAGGAAACGTAAGAGTCGGTCTATCTGACTACGCTCAAAGGCAACTGAAGGGAATAGCCGGCATCCAGACGCACCCCATTGGATATGAAGTGAAGAAGGAGGAGCCCTTCGGAGTTGTTGAAACATGGATGTTTATGTTTGACCTATACTCTCCAGTCAGCGGCAAAATAATCAAAATCAACGAAGTCCTCCAAAACGAACCTTCCATAATTAATGAGGATCCATATCAAATAGCATGGATAGCAGAAATCAAACCACACAACTTAGTCACATTGGAAGAAGAGCTAAGGGATTTAATGAAAATTGCTCAATATCAAACTTGGGTGCTTGGTCTAGGCCGACCTCGAATCCTAGGCATCTAATTACCCCTTTTTTCTAACATCGCTGAGCGGACAACAATGGTGGTGCTCCAAAATAATGACAGTCGTTAGTCGCGCTTTAAAGAACAAACGAAGGCTACCCTCATGTCGTGCCGCGTGTCCTGCTGACGTAAATGCTCAAGGATATATTGCCCTACTTCAGCAAGGCAAATTCAAAGAATCGGTAGAACTTGTAAGAAAGAGCATCCCATTCCCGGCAATTTGTGGAAGAGTATGCTACAGTCCCTGCGAAGATGCGTGCGCAAGGAAAAATGTTGATGAGCCTGTAAGCATCCGCGCCCTGAAATGGCTTATCGCAGACATTGAACGTGAACAAGGGCAAGTGAAATCAGAACCCATACCCAAAACACATACCGAAAAAGTTGCCATAATTGGAGCCGGACCAGCAGGCCTCAGTGCCGCATATGAACTAGCAAAGCTCGGCTATTATATTACAGTTTTTGAGGCGATGCCTGAACCTGGAGGCATGATGCGATATTTCATTCCTGATTCTCGCCTCCGAAAAGATGTTGTAACTAATGAGATAGCTTACATCCAAGACCTTGGTGTGGAAATTAAGACAGATGTATTATTCGGCAGAGACCTATCAATCGATAGCCTTCGAAATGATGGATATGAAGCTATATTTATAGCAATTGGAATACAAAGGGTTTGGAGCAGAAAACTAAAGACCCCAGACATACCGCCTCTACCCCCTGTTCTTTTTAACATGGAAGAAGGCGAAGTCCCTACAAAATTCTCTACCGTATGGGTTGACCCCTTGACGCTGGAAACTCGAATCCCGGGCTTTTTTGCAGGAGGTGACATAGTCACCGGAAAAGCGTCCAGTATCATTAACGCGATAGGGGCAGGTAGACGAGCGGCTGTATCGATCGACCGCTATTTGAACAGACAGGATTTGAGGACTGGAAGAGAAGAGAACATTGAAGAGACAACTTGGGTCAAAGACTGGGAAAGAATAGCGAAAAAGCCTAAAAGATACACCGGTCCAAGCACAGACGTTGGGAAACAAAAAGTAAGCTTTGAGGAAGCCGAAGAACTCTTAGCCAAAATTAAAGAAGCTGCCATGTTCGAAGCTCGAAGGTGTCTTGAATGTGGCACATGCACTGAATGTCTAGGAAGCGAAGGATTGTGTGAAACTGACAGGGCAGTAGTTGACGAGACCCTATGCACTGGTTGCAACCTTTGCATGGTAATCTGTCCCTTTGGCGCCATAGAGAACGAAAGAGGGGTTGCACAAGTAGACGACGACTTATGTAAAGGCTGTGGCGCCTGTAACGCAAGTTGTCCCAAACAAGCGATTACCATGCAGCGGTTTACAAACACTGAAATTATGGATAATGTTGTAGCCGCTTTGGGGAGAGAATTTGCATGATGTTTAGGCCCAAAATCATTGGTTTTGTCTGTAACTGGAGTTTGCCTACAGGGATGGACATCGCGAGCTCTCGCACAATACCCGGTTACCCCAAATTACGCATAGTACGAGTTGTTTGTGTTGGGAGAATCGATCCGGCTGTCGTGCTGGAAACTTTTGTCAAAGGTGCAGACGGCGTTCTGGTAATTGGTTGTCACCCACCTGATTGCCATTACATAGAAGGGAACTTACAAACAGAGCGGACAATTAAGATGCTCAAAAAACTCATATCGCGAACGGGTCTTGAACCAGACCGCCTTCGGCTAGACTGGGCTTATGCATTCGAAATTGAGCGCTTCACAAAGGTCATCGACGATTTTAAAAGTCAGGTGACCGCGCTAGGACCTTCTCCTCTGGCTGGAGAAGAACCAGATGCTAAAATGTCTCTGAACCTAAAAGCTGCCAAAGCCGCAACAGAAGATTTTAGACTTAGAGTCTTGGTCGGCAGAGAAAGAGAGTTGACTGAAAAGGAGAACATGTATGGAGAGAAGATGTCACAGGAAGAATTTGACAAGGCGATGGATCTTGCTGTTGACGCTGAGTATCTACGCAACAAAATACGTTTGCTAGTAAAAGATTCCGCACTATCGGTCAAGGAACTTTCCGAACATTTACACGTTGATCCCAAAGAGGTGTTGCATCATATAATTGTCATGAGACAGGAAGGTTTGATTGGGTTTGGCAAAGTCAAAGGAACAACTCCTTTGTACACGGCATTGAGGGAGAATAAACGATGAAGAAGACAGGCGCAGTACTTGTCGCGGGCGGTGGAGTTGCCGGAATACAAGCGTCCCTTGACCTAGCGGAGTCTGGATTCAAGGTTTACCTATTAGACGTGTCGTCAGGCATAGGCGGAGTAATGGCGCAACTTGACAAAACTTTTCCGACCAATGATTGTTCGATGTGCATTCTCGCCCCAAAGCTGGTTGATGCCGGAAGACATCCAAACATCCAACTCATAACAAATGCAGAGATAAAGAAACTCCAAGGGGAGATTGGAAACTTTGATGTCATGGTTACCAAGAAATCTAGATACATCAATGAAGAAAAGTGCAATGGATGTGGCATATGTGCCCAATACTGTCCAGTGGAAGTTATAGATGAGTACAATGAAGGCTTGGGAGTAAGAAAGGCGATATACCTGAAATATCCTCAAGCGGTTCCCCTAGTGTATACAATTGACAGAGAAAAATGCATTGGATGTAGCACTTGTCGAGAGATATGCAAGGCCGGGGCAATCGAAATTGGCAATGAAGAAGAAGCTATCGTTTTAAATGTTGGCTCAATAGTGCTAGCGCTTGGTTTTGAGGAATTCGACCCAAGTTTAAAGAGTGAGTATGGTTATGGACGATTTCCAAACGTAATTTCAAGCATAGAATTTGAGCGTATTTTAAATGCAAGCGGCCCCTATGGTGGAATGATTTTACGTCCATCCGACGGTGAAATTCCACGAAAGATAGCATTTATCCAATGTGTTGGGTCACGTGACGCAAAACTAGGAAATAACTATTGTTCTTCTGCCTGCTGCATGTACACTGTAAAAGAGGCGGTAATAGCAGAAGAACATAATCCTGAACTTCAATGTACGATATTCTTCATGGATACTCGGGCATATGGAAAAGAATTTGATGCTTACTACTGCAGAGCTGAAGAAGAATATGGAGTAAAGTTTGTTCGGTCTAGAGTTTCTAGTGTAAAAGAAGTGCCTGGTTCATCAAATCTCATAGTCAGATATGTAAGCGATGAAGGGCCGGTGGATGAGGAATTCGACCTTGTGGTGCTGTCGGTTGGAATGAAACCACCCAAACACGCAGAAGAACTTGCTAAAGCATTAGATATTGAGTTAAACAAGTACAATTTCTGTTCAACTAAAACCTTCTCGCCATTAGAAACATCTAAACCAGGAATATTCGTTTGCGGAGCGTTCTCCTCCCCGAAAAACATACAAGAAAGTGTAGCACAAGCAAGCGGAGCAGCTTCCAAAGTTGCTGGCCTGATCGCTTCGGAGAGGGGAAAGCTCGCAATCATAAAGGAATATCCGCCAGAGAAAGAGGTTTCAAGTGAAAAACCGCGCATAGGAGTCTTTGTTTGCCACTGCGGCATAAACATCGGTGGAGTCGTCAATGTACCAGAAGTCGTGGAGTTTGTTAGAACTTTGCCGGATATCGTATATGCGGAGGAAAACCTCTATACATGTTCGCAAGACACGCAGAAAAGAATACGTGAGAAGATAAAGGAGCACAAACTGAATCGGGTAGTTGTAGCTTCTTGTACCCCGAGAACTCATGAGCCGCTCTTTCGAGAAACCATTCGAGAGGCGGGACTTAACATTTACCTCTTCGAGATGGGCAACATCCGGGATCAATGCTCTTGGGTGCATATGCACGATCCTCAGAGAGCAACAGAAAAGGCAAAAGACTTGGTAAGGGCTGCTATCGCGAAAGCCCGCTTGTTAAGACCTCTACCGAAGCCAGTGATCAACGTCACCCCAGCAGCCTTGGTCATTGGCGGCGGTCTAGCAGGAATGACTGCCGCATTGGAACTGGCGAAGCAAGGCTTTGAGGTTAACCTAGTCGAAAAGGAGAAGAAGCTGGGGGGAAACCTACACCACATATACTATCTGCTGGGCAGCGAAGACCCGCGGGAGAAACTAAGGTCTATTATCAAGGAAATCTCTGGGAATGAGAAAATTCATGTTCACCTAAACACGGAACTTGTTAATGTCAATGGCTATGTTGGAAACTTCAAGGCAACGTTGAATTGCGACGGCGAGAAAAAGGAAATCGATCATGGTATCATCATATTGGCAACTGGCGCCGTTGAGTACAAGCCAACCGAGTACTTTTACAGTGTAGATGAAAGAGTGATTACTCAACGTGAGTTAGAGGAAAAACTAGCCAAGGACAACTTTGAAGCTAGAAAAGTCGTTATGATACAGTGTGTTGGATCAAGAAATAATGAGCGCCCAAACTGCTCCCGGATATGCTGTGCTCAAGCAGTTAAGAACGCCCTAAAAATCAAGGAAGTGAGCCAGGGAACAGATGTATATGTCTTGTATAAGGACATCAGAACGTATGGATTTATGGAAGATTACTATCAGGAGGCTACCGGCAAGGGGATTTTGTTCATACGCTACGACGACAAAAACAAACCCAAGGTCACCCAAGAAAACGGAAAACTAAAAGTTTTGGTTTGGGAACCCGTCATAAAAACATGGATTCCCGTTGAGCCAGATCTTTTAGTGTTAAGTGTGGCTATAATTCCAAACCCAGATAATCAGCGTATAGCGGAAATGTTGAAAGTTCCACTCACTAAAGATGGTTTCTTCCTAGAGGCCCACGTGAAGCTTCGTCCAGTCGATTTTGCAACAGAAGGAGTATTCCTATGTGGGTTGGCGCACTCACCAATGTACGTCGAGGAGAGCATTTCCCAGGCATGTGGAACCGCAGGTCGTGCAATGACAATTCTCTCCAAAGAAACGTTAGAGGTGGAGGGGGCTATAGCGAACATTGATGACAACTTGTGTATTGGGTGCGGACGTTGTGTGAGCCTTTGTGAGTATGGTGCTATAGAGAAGGATGAAAAAGGCGTCGCAAGGGCAATAGAGGTTCTTTGTAAGGGCTGCGGCACCTGTGCAGTCACATGTCCTACTGGAGCTATTACCATGGAGCACTTCACTGACCGACAAATCAATGCTATGATTAGGGCCGCTATAGGAGGTTAAAAAGTGGCAATTGAACCAAAAATCGTTGCTTTTCTTTGTAATTGGTGCGCCTACGCGGGCGCGGACCTCGCCGGCGTGACCAGAATAAGCTACCCGCCGAATGTTAGGATCATACGAGTAATGTGTTCAGGTAGAGTCGATCCGGCATTTGTAACTAGAGCCTTTGAAATAGGGGCAGACGGCGTCTTAGTTGGTGGATGCCACCCAGGCACTTGTCATTATGTAAGTGGAAATTTGAACGCCGAGAAAAGAATGGAGAACACAAAAAAACTTTTGAAGTTGATTGGGCTCGGACCTGAAAGGCTTCGTCTAGAATGGATTTCAGCCTCTGAGGGAGCAAAACTCGCCCAAGTAATAAGGGATTTTACAGACAGTCTACGTAAAATGGGACCAAACTCGCTAAGGGCTAAAGTCGGTTTAAACGAACTGGCAAACGATCCTGTAAGTACGAAAAGAACGGTTTATGAAACTATCAAGAAAATGAACGTTCAATACTGCCTTGAGTGTGGAAAGTGCTCTAGTAGTTGCCCGGTATCAAGGGTTAACGACACCTATTCTCCAAGACGTACCGTTGAAAGATTCCTGTTGGGTTTTGACGACAGAATCCTGTCCAGCGAAGAACTTTGGACATGTCTGACGTGTTATCAGTGTAGCGAAAGGTGCCCGTCGGACGTCAGATATCCAGAGTTTGTTAGGGCCTGTAGGAGCATAGCCTCCAACGAAGTGATGGAAGATCTCTGTGCTCACAGAGGAATATCCATGGCTTTATCGAGGATAATGATTAATCCGAAAATTGAACAAGATCGAATGGACTGGCTCCCAGAAGGAGCTGAGTTTTCTAAACGTGGAGACCTGCTTTACTTTGTCGGCTGCCTCCCATATTTTGACGTAGTTTTCGAAGACTTTAATCTGGAAATTTTAAAGATCGCCAAAAGCGTGGTGAGAATACTTAACAGGGTAGGGATAAAACCAGCACTTCTACCTAATGAAAAATGTTGTGGTCACGATTTATTGTGGACAGGAGACTTCGAAAATTTTGAGAAATTGGCCAAGATCAATGTGGCAAACATCAAAGAAACCGGAGCGACAAGAGTAGTTACGGCTT
>CAYFXU010000092.1:0-7294 GCA_964347145.1 uncultured Candidatus Bathyarchaeia archaeon | reverse complement strand
GCCACGACTACGCGTATGGCGATATTGTCGACTCAACAGGTAACATAGTGGTAGTCGGGGCAACAGAATCCTTTGGTGTCGGTGGATACGACGCTTTCGTTGCGAAGTATTCTTCTTCGGGTGTTCAGCTCTGGAACACCACGTGGCAAGGCAGCGGAAGCAACTACGGATATGATGTTGCCATTGACTCGACCAACAACATAATAGTAACAGGTCACACCTACTCTTTCATTGAAGGTGTCGATGAAGCATTCTTAGTCAAATATTCTTCTTCCGGCGTTCAGGTTTGGAGCCGCCTGTGGGGAGGAAGCAAACCTGACCGGGGCCATGGTGTCGCTGTGGACTCAGCAGACAACATAGTTATGGCCGGTGAAACGCAACGCTCCGCTGCCGATGGCATAGAGGCCTTCGTCGTTAAATATTCTTCTCTGGGCACTCAGCTCTGGAGCCGAGTGTGGGGAGGAAGCGGATCTGACTATGGATATGGCGTTGCCGCAGGCCCCACAAACAGCATAGTTATGGTTGGTACGACGGAGTCTTTCGGCGCTGGCTCAAGTGATGCTGTCATCCTCAAATACCCTTCTTTGGGTTTTCAATTCTGGCACATCTTGTGGGAAGCCCCCGGCGAAAAAACACATGATATTGCCATATTAAACGTGAACCTCTCAAAGACCGTAGTCGCCCAAGGATACACGGTAGAGATAAACGTTAGCGTGACTAATCAAGGCGAAACACCCGAAACATTCGACGTCACAGCCTACTACAACTCAACGCAAGTCGGAACGCAAACGGTAACAGAATTGGCTCCAAACACCAACGCGACACTCGCCTTCGACTGGAACACCGAAGGCGTCCCGTACGGTCATTACGTCACATCAGCAAACGCAAGCAAGGTCATATTTGAAATTGATCTCACCGACAACTCCTTTATCGACGGCACCGTCACAGTGACGATTCTAGGCGACGTCGATGGCGACGGAGATGTTGATTATGACGATTTTATCATTTTAGCGGGAGCCTACGGGTCAAGTATCGGACAGCCTGCATACACGCCTGAAGCCGACTTCGAAGGCGACGGCGATGTTGACTACGACGACTTAATCGACCTTGCGGGAAACTATGGAAGAACAATCTAGCTTCGCGCGCGTGTGGTCTTTTCGAGCTGGCAGAAAGAAGGATCCAAATCGAGGAAATAGTAATTTTGGTCTGGTCTTCCATGTTGCGGGGATATGGGTTCGACCTAGCCGATGCGACTTAGAAGTCTTGATGAGAAAGATCTTTGAAACTTTCGCTTCACGGTTTCTATGGGTTGTCCCAGCACAGTTATCTTTTCCAGTTTGAATGTTCCGAGTCCTTTATTCTGTGCGAAAACCAGGTGCTTTACGTCGCCTGGAGGAATTCCCATAACGGCGGCTCCGACAGCGTCAACGGCCACGGGATCTGTCCCGGCCATAACCAGGTTCATTTCAACAGGGTCTCCGCTTGTTTCGTGTCCCTCGCCTGCTACTATCCCGTCAACAACCGCTATGCTTGGTTTGAGAACGGATGCCAGATCAGCGATTCTTTGGCTGAGCCTGCCCTTGTGCATGGTTCCCTTGGAAGCCAGGGCTCCCATCATGTTCTTCAAACTTAACGTGACAGTGGCTATCCTGTGAGGCTTGAGCTTCGGAACGCTGATTATCGTGCTTTCCAAGGCAGTTTTGGCAATCCTCACGCTTTTGAGCGACAGGGGATCAGGCGGTTCGACGTCAACGAACTCGTCTTTGTTGAGGTCAACAAGTTTTACACCCCATCTTTCGGCAACGGTGTCGACGCCGGCAACCTGGAAGGCTTCGAAGGTGTCTCCAAAACCGCTTCCTTCTCCTATGAGGATTTCCTCCACTTTGTGTTGCCTCAGAAATTTAACAATTCCTTCTAGGACTCGGGCGTCTGTTGTTATTCCAGTTGAAGGGTGACTGGAGTTTATGTAGTTGGGCTTGATCAAAACCTGTCTTTTCTCAGCAAACAAACCATCAATGTCAGACCCGATCTTTTCAAGAGCTTCAACCGTCATTTCGACGGGCTCTGTTCCCTTGACAATAGCTACTCTACTCATTTGCGAGCACTTACCGTTTTCAAACACCACACGACAATTTGAATGTTTTCTTTTCTACGGTTTCAGCCCACAAGATCGAGCACACACATCTTTGAATCGTACGCGCGCGCATATTTGAATCCTGACACAGCAGGTTCAAATAGATTGTATTTGCAGAATTGCATTTGCAAACAAGAGAAAGAGAAGAATGCGAAAGGTAATCAGCAGACCATAGACCCAGAGATCTACGAAAAGGCAAGATAAATGGACTTGAAAATCTCAAAGACTTTTGAGAAAGCTTAAAGCAAGAAATCGTCCGCCAAATTGCTTATTTGCAACTGGGCAAACCCTAAAAATTGAATAACCAAATTCAATGACAATGGAGAGGGATTGTGTGACAGAGGGCAGATACACAGAAGAGCAAGTGCTTAATTTGGCTAGAAGAGCTTACAATGAGGGGAATGCCAACTTTGATGTTGTACCAGAGAAATGCGCTCTCCTCGTCATCGATATGCAGGATGAGTTTGTTAGACCGCACTGGACACCTGATTGGGTTCCGGAAGCAACCAGACAAGTTCCACGAATCAAAAGATTAATAGAATATTGTAGGAAAAAAGGGATGCCCGTTATCTTCACTGTTTACTCTAAGACCCACATCTATCTTGACCGCCCAAAAACTGGACCTTCAATGCCTGGTCGCTATTCAGAGTTGGAAATAGACCGGTCTTCATTCTTCGTAGACGGACGTGTTTGGCATGAGCTTGCACCGAGGAAGGATGAACTAGTCATCCACAAGCCTTCTTACGGAGCCTTCTACGATACCCCGTTGGAGACCATTCTCAAAAACCTGGAAAAAGACACTGTGATAATTTGTGGAACTTTGACAAACTTTTGCTGTGGGATGACAGCCCGGCAAGCCTATGAAAGAAGCTTCAAGGTTGTGTTTGGGAGCGACGTAACCTCAACAGATGATCCAGACATGCAAGAACCCGAATTGAAGGTGTTGAGGAAAGGCTTTGCAAAGGTCCTAACCGCAGACGAGATAACTGAAATGCTGAAATAAACCATCAACAAGAAATTACTTACTCTCAATTTTCCTATTCCAGACTCTAATTCTAAGGCGCCCGCCAGCCAAAAGTAATTACACGCACGCTTCTCTTTGTGTCGGAAACGAGGTAAGCCACCTACATTGCCTAAATCCCCTGCAAAAGAACCATTAGCAAGGAAAGGGGACGAAACCTAGATCGGCGCCTAAATACGCACCTATGCGCGCGCGCGACTTGATGGTTCTAAACTCAAAGGTGGTGGGCCGGGCAGGACTTGAACCTGCGACCTCAGCCTCGTAAGGGCTGCGTCCTAACCGAGCTAGACGACCGGCCCTCCTATCAAAATTATGGGATTGAATGTTTTATAAAACGTGCGCGCAATTTGAAGGCTTTTTTCTAGGGTCATCTATACGTTCATCCTCTCAAAGACAGTGGTCCCTTATGTATCAGCAAAAAACCTGTCTATAGCACAAAAAAGCTCTCTCGCTTAGCCTGACTACAGCCTCTTTTTTAAACACTCACAACATTTCGGCCATGGGGTGAGGTCAGACTCATTCATAGGAAGTTTTTTAGGACACTCGCTCTCAAAAAATATTCGGAGAGCGGGGTTGCCCTAGTCTGGTAGAAGGTAGAAGCCTGCCAAAGGGGCAGAAATGTGGCCTAAGCCTGCTAAGCCTGTGGTCCTTACGGGCCGCGCGGGTTCAAATCCCGCACCCCGCGCCAGTTCGTTATCAGAATTAAACTTGCATTTTGCAGAGTTTTCTTGAAAAACTTGAGTTTTCGCTGAGATTTCGGTTTTTAGGTCTTTCTGGATTGCCATTCATTCACATCCTTGATTTGAACAGGCCCTTTGATGAAAATATTATCGAATTGGACGTATTTCAAGTTTGCCGGTATGTTGAAATGTAGTTTAGAATAAGCATTCGTAGTTGAGGAAAGTCTTCTGTGATAGAGTTCCGATGAGTTTCTGTTCTTTACTGCTTTCTACATACAAGATAACAATTTGCTGTTCTTTTGCAACTTCATCTTTGATCTCTTCTAGAAATCTGTCTCTATGAATCCAGTCACGACAAATACAAGTAAATAACCATGCTCAATTTCATTCTTCATGCTCCGCAGTTTCAGAAGATCCCATTTGGAATGATGTACCGCTTGTTTGAATCCGTCATTTCCTTCAATCAGGTCGAATTCTATCGCGATGAACGTCTGTTGTTCCTGCTTGAAATCTGTAGATCGTCTAACTCGAAATAATCTGTCGCTAGTCTTTTCAGGATTCCATATTGATAAGTCGAAATGTCCACGCGCACCTCTAGGAACGTTTTTTCTTAACTCCTTCGCGCTGTATCTTTCCTTTGTCGGATATTCTTTGTGCAGTAGAACGCTTAACCTCTCGTCCTTGGTTTTACATTGCCATTTTTCAAGAGGTAGTTTGCTGTGAATCTCATTGTATAGATAGCAGTGCAGATCGTTTTCAGTGTAGAAGAAATATGGAGTTGCCTTGAAGGTTGTTATTATATAGTCTATTGCGCCTTCAGTTACTTGGACGAGTTGTTTCTTTGTAACCATACTAACAGCCTACTGGAAACATTCTCTTTTTACTTTCTCAATGAACTCGTCACGATTTGTATGAATCCTCGGAATATTGTTTAAGTAAAAATCGCCACTTCCGACTAACCAGAAAAGTTTGTCTACTCTATTAGGCAACTCGTTAATAGTTTTTGAGAATCTAATGACATCTTTGAAAACTTCGTAGTCTGACTGAGAGTTACTTATACCTACTCCATTGAATATAGCTTTGATATGAACGTCTGGCTTAACAAATTCAGGATAACCATTCTCCTTCAAAAAATTACACGCCAAAGCGAATCCCATGCCAAATATCTCTTTTTCGAGAAGAAGAGGAAGAGCAACCCGAGTATATTCGTTTAAATAGAATCTCTCGACAAATTTTGTAAATTCGCCTAGATCATTAAATCCCGAAAGAAAATTGGAAGCTGAAATAATCGATTTGCAGAAGATGACCCAGTAATTTCGCGGATTGTCGATCACCATTCGACCAGGCGGAGTACATTTGTTCTTTACTATTTCAAAAAGCTCTCTCCAATCGTTGTCGTATTCTCTACCAATCTTCCTAGGATCAAAACCATACAAGTGTGGTTCATAGTTGTCGAGTTTCCCTATTGCATTGTGCATTCCTTGCCTGTCTTTTACAGAATCTAGGATAGCGTGCAATAAATCTTCCAAAGACTCAGGATTGTCTTCTTTCCAATGATCAAGATGTTTGTTGATAATCTTATCATCAATGCCTTCAAATGAAAGCAGATACTCTCGAGCTTTGTCAAATATCTTTGCGTAGATTAAGTCTTTCGTAATCATGATAATTAGTTATTAATATCCGCATATATCCCTTTTTTGCGCGCGCGCAGTTAAGAAGTTTGTTAACCAGAAAATCAACTTAACAACACTTTCTCGAACTCAGAGACTTCTTGATTTCTTGTTGCGCAAGTGATTACCATTTTTAGATGATGCCTCCCTTTCAACTCTTGACAAAACTACACTGTGAAGTTCTTCTAGCATCTTATCTGTTATTCTATGTGGTATGACATCCCAAAGTCTGATAAAACCTGACGTAGGATGCTTTTCATCAAAGTTTTTGAACCAAGCACTTGCCAATTTTTCCCTTGACCAAAAAAACCAATAGCCAATGTATGCTATGAGAAACAAGCCTGATGCAAAAATCAGGGACGAACTAACAACCCTTTCGAAACCTGCTAGCAACGATAAAATAGCGGTTATGGTAGTGATTAGAGCAGGAACAAGACCAATAAGCCTTGACATGAAGTCAAAAAAACCTGCAAATGGAATTTTTCTTTCAGGTTCATCGCTAAGAACTGACTTCTCGAGACGCCTTAGATAACGAGGTTTGCTCTCTGCCAGAACAACTGGTTTCTTTCCTCTAAGATTTGAACCCCTAATCAATATGGGGCGATTGCTATACCAAGGTGTTTGTAGCCCTGATTTCCTTCCTTTTTTGGTTATGTTAACCTTTGAAACAGGATAATTTAGCCATATAGGAATAGTTCCAAGTGTAGCGAAGCAACCACTTCTGCCAATGGTGTTGGCCAGTTTACCTGCATTATCTCTGAATGTGCTCTGCCTTGTCAGGTCTTTGTCACTCAGCTTCTGATGTTTACTGCGTGCGCGTGAGGGATTTAATCCTATATAGAAGAACGGAATGTCTCCAATCCATACTATCGTGCCGCCATGGTCTAAATAGTTACGAATAAGTGAAGATGGAAACGGCAGATGGCACACTGTTTCCGGCACTACATCCTGTGAAAAAAGAATTACGCTTTGCCAACATGAGTCTTCATCTATAGATTTCTCCACAAATTTTGATAGTTCTTCGGCGTTGCATTCTTTGAAGTTTCTGTTTCTGAAGTAATTGGTGATTCTTTTTGATTGTTGTCGTGAAATCCAATGAGTTGGATAATTATCATCATAGTAAACGATCAGTTTCATAACTCCAAGTCTTGTCGTTTCTTTGATAAGAGTTTTTTGAGCACGCACACTCAGAAAATCTAGTTGACCAAAGATTTCTCAAACTCGAACACATCCTGATTTTGGTCCAGTGTTTCGCTTAGAACTTCTTGAGCTTTCGAAGGCTTCTGCTATATTTCATCCAGAACTGACCTGACATCTTTCTCGTCTTTACAAACCCTGCAAATCTTCTGCACAGTCACTTTCTTGCCTACGCCTTGCTCTCTCAGTTTGCTATTGAAATCGGCAGGCCTCAACAGCCTAATATTCATTCTCGAAGCATATTGTGCAAGCGTTATCTTCTGTCCGTTGACTACAACCTTCTCCTTTGGATTGTATGCTCCTGCACCGAAAACAGGAATGACTCCTTTCTTTACTTCTCTGCCATTCTGCGTATCAACTCAGAAATCTGTCGACCATTTCAAGACCTCAATGAAATCATCCAGAGTTCTTCTCGTAACTACTGATACTTGCATTCAAGCACGTAAGTTACCGTTGGACTGAACAATCCAGGTGTTACTCTCCAAACTCTGTCAACTTCTGCACTCTGTTTTCTACCGCCTACAGGTTGCGCGCGCGCTACTTGCCTATCAACTCGATGTTTCTACTCGTCTAACCGCGGTAAATTTAAATG
>CAYFXU010000091.1:0-7313 GCA_964347145.1 uncultured Candidatus Bathyarchaeia archaeon | reverse complement strand
AAAAAACTCGGAGTTGCCGCTTTTGGATGCAACAGCCTGATCTACTCGGGAAAGGCCAACGTTATAAGCGAAGAATTCGCGCTACCACTTAACACACTAAAAGAACTCTTACCCAAGATTCGAGATAGAGCGAATCAGCTCGGATTAAAGTTTCTATGGTATACTCCAACTCAATATTGCCGCTTTGACCCAGTTAAGGCAGGTTTAGGCGTCAAATCATGCACGGCAGCGAAGGTCAATATGTGTGTGGGGCCGAATGGCGACGTTTATCCATGTCAAAGCTACTTTGAGAGCCTTGGCAACATCCTAAAAGATGATTGGCAAAAGATCTGGAACCATCCGCTTGCGATGCGAATGAGAAAGAGAGACTACGTGGAGCCAAAATGCAAGGACTGCCCACAACTGCAAATCTGTGGAGGAGGATGCCCACTCGAGCCACAAGAAGAGAACTACATTTGCGCCGAAACTCAGTAGATCTCTCCATGTTTCCGCGTGATCTTAGAAATCGCGCGCGCCATGTCTTTAATAGCGAAGGGATCCCCAATAGAAACGCATACATGCGCGGGTAAAATTGTGGCAATGATATGAAGCTTTCGAAAATCGCTCATGGAATAGTCCTAGAGATTTACGTTAGGCCAAACTCAAAAGAGTTCCAAGTAAAGGCGGAAGAAGGTGAAATCATGGTGTATTGTCGAGAAACTCCCGTGAAAGGCAGAGTTAACAGAGAGTTAATGAAGGAACTTTCGAGACTTTTCAAGAGAAGAGTAGAGATCGTCTCCGGGTTCAGTTCAAGACAAAAAAGAATACTGGTCAATGACATTGAAGCAAAGGAAGTTAAACAAATCTTAGGTGTTGCTGCGCGCGCATAGCATCTAATCGCGATTCGAAGCTTATTCCCCCATGATCTGCAAGATTAGGTTTCTAGCTCGGCTACGAACATCTAGCTCCATGAAAATAATTTGTTGCCAAGTTCCCAAGGTCAATCTTCCGTTAACAAATGGTACGGTAAGGCTGGGTCCTATTAGAGAAGCTCTCACGTGTGAGTGCCCGTTTCCATCATGCCATCTTTTCTCGTGCTCATACAACAAGCTTTTCGGTGCTATACGCTCAAGCATGTTTGGAAGGTCCTTCAACAGCCCCGGTTCATACTCGATTGTTGTCAACGCTCCCGTGGATCCTGGAACAAAAACGGTTACAATCCCGTTCTTCAGTCTAGTTTCGACCACAGCGGCAGCAACTCTGCTTGTTATATCCAAAATGTCGCCTTCTCCTTTGGTGTGAACCGAAAGTTGCGTTGTTCTTACAGTCAACTTCAAAACCTCTTTCAACCGGACGATTGTAATTCATCAATGCTACCTATTTAAAATGCGCGCGAAGTGTAATCGAAGATTGAAAAAACTGCTTGAGATTTTCAGTTTCTACGGGAAGTCCAGAGGCTGATGAGATTGGAGGCTTCCTTTAGGGGACTTTCCAAAACCATTGACACTCCGACGGTGCATTCAAGCCAGCATCCCTCACAAGAAGAGACTTTGAGCCAACCTTCCGTTCTTCGCCTTTCCTTCAGAACTTCGCCGGCCGAATGGGTGACGATGTCGCCAAGCACAATATCTGCTCGAGCGGGGCAGGCCAAAAGTTTACCCATAGGGTCAATGGCTACATAAAGTTCTCCGGCGTGACAAATCTTCGGCGCCTTTCCATCAAAAAACCGTTCGAACCCTTTTACAAAATCTGTGGGCACAGCTAGAAAACTGGGATCACTGCGTTTAAGCTTTAGTAAATAGTTCAAAAGCTTGGAAACAGCTTCGTGGGAAGGGATGTTTTGGGGTGGAGGGGGATAGGGGTGGATGGGTTGAACCTGAGCAAAGTCGACCAGGCTGTGGAGGTCCTTGATGAACTGAGGCAAGATCTCGATGTTCCACGGAGTCACAACGCTGTTCACTCCAACCCTCACTCCGCGAGCCTTCAACAATTTGATAGCCTTAATGGCCTTCTCGTAGGTTTCTGCCACTCCCCTTATCTTGTCATGAATTTCTTTGGGGCCGTCAAGGGACACGACGACAACATCAAAGAAGTCTGCGATCTCAGAGGCTCTACTCTTTTTCAACAGCGTTCCATTGGTGTTCATGCTTACCAGACAGCCATAAGACGACGCTCTTTGGGCAAGGGTTGACAGGTCTCTGCGCAACATTGGCTCGCCTCCGCTAAGGTCGAAAAAGGAGACGCCCAAGCTGCAAACTTCGTCTATGGCAGCCAACGATTCCTTAGTTGGCAGTTCAGGCAGGTCCATTTTCCACCAGTCGCAGAAGGAGCATTTCATGTTACATCGGCTTGTCACATTGTAGGAGGCAAAGAGGGGCGTAGGCCTTCTCGCCTTGAATTTAAGGAATCCCGCGAGTACCTTGGCAGTAAATTGACTTGATCTCATCGTGATCTTCCTTTATTCTACCCATCATTTAGCTCGTCTGCATCATCTTCTCATACATTTTTTCCAAGGTCCAGCGGATGGTCGATTTCAGTTCCCGCGACCTCTCGGGCATAGTGTTCCTGATGGTTATCTCGCGAATCAGGTCTCCATCCCGAGTGATATTATATGACAGCACCCGATCTGGAGTTATCTCACCCGTATTTGCGGCTTCACGGTCCTTCTCCTGCATCTTCGCCAGCACCCTCTCCACGAAGAAAGATGTAAACGGTGGAGTATTGACGTCGAAGCTCTTGTCTTCTGCGAGTACAACGCGCATGGAGTCCTCTCCGACATAAAGATTGGCCAACAGATCGCCAGTCACCGTCTTTAAGGGAATATTTCTCTCAGACTCTGGAACCTGGGTCGGGGAAACAGCTTTCGCTGTGGTTGAAACAGGCTTGGCGATTTTAGCCCTTTTAAATCCTTTTTCAATTAACGTGCCATTAATGAAACCAAGCAAGGTTCGCAATCCTTCCAGTTCGGTTTCCATGTCTACAACACGTTTCTCCAAAAGGGATCGAAGCTCAGCTATTTTCTTTATCTTTTCTTTTTCCTCCTTTTCAGTCATTTCCTCTCCCTTCATGTAGATGGTTTTGCGTTCTTATCAAAGCTTCCCCAAAGTAAGACTGCTGCACTTAATATAAAAGAAGACCTTTGAAGATTAGTTTTCATGTGAAAAGGAATGTACGACTTCGATTTTTTAGTCTCCTGTTCTTGGAGCCTTTATGGAAAAGCAAAGAAAGAGATAATTCAGATTCTCGAGAAGGTTGGAGACGAAAGCCCCCTGGTTAGGCGTACGATCGCTAGGGGAATAATTGGTGTGAAAACCAGACTGGACTCACGTGAAGTCATCAGTGGGTTACGAAGGCTGTTCAATCAAGAACCTTCTGTTTTTAGATACACCTTGAAGTGGGTGCCTATAGACGTGTGGACATGCTCTGACATGGACTCCATGAAAGAAGGAGTTAGAAGGTTAGGCAACAAAATTCATGCGGGGGAAAGATGGCGAATGATCGTGGAAAAACGGCGATATACTCTGCACCACAAAATCGAAGTCATAAGGGAACTCGCTGATCTCATAGATGAAAAGGTTGACCTTGAAAATCCGGAGAAAATCCTCCGCGTGGACATAATTGGAGGATCTGCGGGCATCACCATCCTTACACCGAAGGACATTTTCTCGGTTGCCAAACCCTACAGTAATACGACGTGAATCATCAATGATTAGCTGGCGTCGGAGGTTAGGTCTCCAAGGCGGGTAGCTTGTGGAAAGGTTTAACCTCTACGCCGAACTCCTCCTTCAAGAAACTTTCGAACTCTTTGAAAACCATGCTGGACGTTTCGTTCAACGTTAGACAAAGAGGCTCAACAGCATTGACCAAACTTAAGTCGTATATGGCGGTTTTTCTTGAACGTTCAGGATCTTCCACAACTCTTTGCATTATTCTTTCGGGTGGGCTCTGCAGAAACAACCAAGCTATATATGAAACGTCTACCACGTGGTAGGAAACGCCTTTTCGGATAGCACATTTGTGATTTGCAGCGATTTTTTCGAAGGTTGAGGGATGAACTGTCTGGGTCCAGAGAAAGTTATGATACTCTTCGTCGCCTGTCTTTACCCAGTCCTCGTGTTCAGATATTTTCCAGCCCCTTAGTTGACACTGGTCCTTAAAACGAGCGAGAAGTTCCCAAACTTTAGGAACAGTCAAGTTAATGGACATTCCTCGTAAATAACTATAGAATAAAGTTCTATACGGCGCGATTTAAGGTTAATTAACAGAAATCTTGAAATATTGTCACGAGTAGGGCCACAATTTGAAAAAATGTAGAGAAATGCACCAAATTGCCTACAAATTTCCATAAACTCAGCGCGATTTCGTAAGTTTGAAACTTGTAAATTTGACGAAAAATCAGAAGAAAATCTACATTTTTCCGACAGCAAACAATAAATTAACAAAATAACGAACGTAGTCACTGTCTTCAAGGTTTAACAAAATGAAGTTGAAAAAAGAAGCGGTATCCTTGGACAGTTTGGATTGGAATATTCTTCAAGCTTTACAGGAAGATGCGAAGCAGACCTACACAGAAATCGGTCGTCGTTTTGGGGTGGCCCACTCTACTATTTACGATCGTATTAGAAGAATGGAAGAAAGAGGCGTCATCAAAAAATACACCACAGTCTTTGACTTGGAGAAAGTTGGAGTGAATCATATCACCTCCATAATGACCGTGTTCACTAACCCAAAAGAAAGTGAAAACGTAGCCAAGAAATTATCGGAGTCTAAAGAGGTCCTGGAGGTTTCAACATCGCTTTCTGAGGAATTATTGATAATCGCGAAGGTGGTTGCTAAAGATCAGAATGAGCTTCATTCGTTCATCGCTCAAAAAGTTGCGCCCCTTCCCGGAGTGTTGAGGATTAGAACCTCAATCATTACGAGAAAATACAAAGAGGAGAATTTATCAATCGAAAGAAGATGAAAGGGTTAAAAACTAGCACGCATCTAAAGTTTAATACGAATGAAAGTGATGCCACTTTAGAATGGAGGAATCTAACTCCTTGATGTCATCATCTGGCGTCCGAATTCTTAGAAATTTGTCGAGGGAAAACGCTTTCTATTTTTTCACTTCCATCGGGAATTATACCGGTGAAAACGCTGTTTCTTTGGGAGATTTTGTTAAGAAAATCGAAGAAGTTAATGTCAAATCGTTGGAGTTTCATTTCCATCGGGGGGACTTTGAGAAGTGGGTAGCTGAGGTTCTTGAAGACGGAGAACTGGCAAGACAGATTAAGAGCCTGAAAAACCTGAAACCTGTGGGGGATACTCTGAGAAGTCGACTCCATCTTATCGTTTCGAAACGGTTTGAAAAATTGAAAAGTGAATTTCGTGTTTGATGTTCTAGGCTTGACGTTTTCCTTTCATGTCTGAATGAGATAATTGTTACCGCCTAAACGGCCTGACGCAGGAGTCAGCATTCCCTGGAACAATCTTCTTTAGCAGCATATAGGCCCGTTTGAAAGCCTCAAGCTTACAAGGAGGCTAGGTGCCCACTTTTTTCAGCTGTCGCGCGTACATTTTGACGACCTCGCCGACAGTTGTTGCATCTTCAGCAGATTTGTCCAGCCTATAGTTGCCCGTGAAACGTGGAAACCTTATCGCTAGTCCGGCGCCCTTTCTGATAATGTCCATGGCGCACGTATGAATAGGACTTAGCGTCATCTCAGCTCCTATAGTCTCTATGACAACGGCTGGCGCAAACCAAACGTCTGCCTCAATAGTTGAAATAACCCTAGGGTGCCGATGGGGTATTTGATGACTCTCCATCATCTTGGGAAGTTTTTCAAGGTCCTCGTCAGTGAATCCTGTTCCACACTTGGTTAGAGTTTCAAACACATCTTCGTCGGGATCGTAGGCGGCAAGAAGTAGGGCTCCGTAGGTTCCAGCCCGCTTACCTCTCCCATGGAATGCTCCCACGACAACCAAGTCAACCGTGTCGGTCATTTCGCTCCTGTAGTCACGCTTATATTTGATCCAGAGCCAACCTCTTGCTCCAGCCTGGTAAATCGAGTCTTCATTCACAGATTTACATATCAATCCTTCACATCCACTTTCCACGGCTCTTTCAAAAAAAAGCTCGAGTTCCTCCGGATTATCCGTGATAATGGACTCCGCCACCTTGGCGTGATCGGCTTGCTCAATAATCTTCTCAAGGTTTTTCCGTCTAACAGGATAAGGTTCGAGGGTTAGGTCCTTTCCATCAATGTAAAGAGCGTCAAACATGAAAAGTGAGATGGGATATTCCTCCATGGCCTGTGCAACGCCATACTTTCGCCTTCGATGCATTAGCTCCTGAAAAGGTTTCATTTCCCCCGTGTTTGGATCTACAGCAACGCATTCCGCCTCAATTATTGCCTCCTCTGCCTTGACATGTTTCCTGATCAATTCGCTGCCGTCAGGGTATTGATCAGTGATGTCCTCGAGTCGGCGGGAGAAAAGGATGACTCGGTCTTCTTTTTTGTGGGCTTGTATCCTCTCTCCATCATACTTGTATTCAGCTATGCATTTTCCTCCAAGCTTTTCAAGGATTTCAGTAGGCGAACTCAGCCGCTCAGCCAACATTGATCGAATAGGTTCACCAAGCGAGACTCTAAAGCCTTTGATACTCTCAATTCCTCTCTCTGCAACAGTCTTTGCCACTCTACCTAAATCAGACGAAATATTGTATGAACGTTCCAGATGTTCACGAGCCTCTTTTCCGCCGCCGAAAGCTATGGCCAAGGCGTCGAGAACAGTCATGTCAGCTATTCCTAGTCTCAAACTTCCTGTGACGGTTCGGACAATGTATTTTGCTTCCTTGGGAGAAGCGTCGGTTAGAAGTCCGGCCAGGAAATTTATCTTGAGGTCCACGGATCCGGCGCCTGTTGATTTTGCCATTCTGTCCAACGTTTCGTAAACCCTTTCAACAGTTAACGGCTTTGAAAAGAAAGAAACTTGCATCTTCTTTTTCAGAAACTTCTGTGCTGTCTCACCTAGATCCCCCGTCTGTTTCAGGTCATCTTCGATCCCCTTTTCGCTGTGGCCTGTTGCTCTGGCAACCGCCTTTATAGCCAGCTTCTCTGCAATTCCGATCTCGATTCCAACGAAGTCCGGATACAGTTTTCCCTGGGTTAGGTAGACAACCTTTTCAATCGCGTCTTTGGGAGTCCCTTTAAGAAGCTTAACTAGGTGGTCGGTCATTTCAAGCCTTTTCGTTGTAGCTTCTATCTTTTCGTAGGCATCCGCGATGAGAGAGTATTTCAAAGAAGGATTCCCCATATTAAGGGAGGCGCGCGGAGATATTAAAGTTAAAT
>CAYFXU010000090.1:0-7407 GCA_964347145.1 uncultured Candidatus Bathyarchaeia archaeon | reverse complement strand
AGCTTCCTATTGGATATACCTTCCGCGCACGCATAATCAAGCAAAAAATCTGCGCCCGCGCCTTTGGATAAATAACAACCACCTCAGAGTAGAAAAGAAATAGCGCCGTCAGAGTATAGGCCTAGGTGCGCGCGGTCTAATCGTGCCAAATGGAATAGCTTGTGAGCGAATTATTTTCCGTAAAAGTATTCTCCGAATCTGACTGAAGACATAACGTATAGACTCCTATGCCATACGAATTGAATGCAGGAGATAGGTCGAATCTTATTTCGAAGGTTCTGTCTATTTGAACCCATCTTTTTGCCGTTATTGTGATTCCCCCTAGTGACTCCCAACCTTCTGGAAGAGCCATACCGACAAAAGTGCCCATATCATAACTCGCATTGTATGGTGGCTTCTTTAATTGCTCAACCGCTAGATTCATTGGCTCGTCGTAGTAAATGGTGACATGTTGAATCGATAACCCTTCTTTTTGGAATGCCCCACCCATTGTGACTTCCCCCTTGGAAACACTCATCGTAGACCATGTGATGTAGTCATTCTCGAAATTTTGAACGAGATAGATGTCGTCATTGTCATAGGCTATTCCAATGCTGACTTTGTTGTGGGTAGCCGTGACAATATTGGCCCAGTGCCAAAAACTCATTTCCAAACCCGTTTCTAAATCCTTTATTGCCTCTTTCACATCTCCAATGCCACTTGGGTAATGATTCCATGCTATGTTTTCTGAGACTGAACCTTTTCCTCCAGCCAGGGAATATCGCATATGTGGTTTGTAACCATTCATATCCCAGTGGCTAAAAAAACGATACTCGAGCATATTATCGGCATGTTGCTGTGCAGAAGTTACCGTGCTAAGGCTTACATTCTGTACCGCGTTGGACTGTCTCGCAGAGTTAATGAGTGACAAGGCGTAAACAATTAATTCTTGCTGACTATAGGGTTGAGAAGACTGATATCTACTTGATTTCTGGATAAACGATATTATGGATGAAGAATTATAGAAAATTATGCCCAATATTATTATGACCAACGAAAGTGCTAATATCTTCTTTAAGAGAGGCTTCCTTGAAACAGGTCTAGACCGTTTTTGTTCGATTAAAACTTCAGAGCGGACTTCTTTTCTTCTGACCCTTGGTTGTTTCCAGCCAAGACCACATGTTCTGCAACTCAGAAATTCCCACTTTTCGTCTAAGCCCAAAACACGTGGTTGAACAGTTGAACCGCATTTGGGACAACCTTGTTGTCGAAATGGCTTGACCTTGGCTTTCCAGTGCCCAATCGGTGTTCTTGAGGGGGCATTAAAACACGAATGATTTTCAGGAAGCCTGTGGTCAATACAAAAATATCTCATACAGAAAGAGCACTGAAAAGGCAAAACAACTTCTTTTCCACAAAATTCACATTTAGCCATGAAATGCATCCATATATATACATCTGCGGGTTTCTTTCTTAAATTTTTAGTGCGCGCGCGCATGAAATCATGATTCATTGTAAGAACTTTTCTTAAATCTTATATTCGCAATTACATCTAGACGGTATGGGGAAGTAAGAGAAATGAGGAAGGTATTGAAAGGTAAGAATCTCGCTCTAGTATTGATGGCATACGTTCTATTTGCCAGCTTGAGTTCGATGCCTCTTGCGAATGCGCAGCCTTATTATCGTGCATATTTCACAAGTATTGAGGTGACTCATGGAAATGCTGACATTGAGCTTATCGGTGGTGGAACAGCTAAGGTCTATGATGGCCAATTCACCTGGAAAAACTTGACTTTCTACAACGAAGCATGTGGTATATTCGGTGCAGACCTATACACTAAGATTTTCCGAGATGGAATGTTATTGGGTACATCAGAGACGCGACGTATCTTCACAGGCGGCCATGGTCATGACAACTGGTATTCGACAGAGTACGGTCCTGCTACAAAAGAATACAAAGTTGAGCTTTGGTGGAAAAGCTACGGAACGCACTATCTTGAAGATGTAAACTATTTCAGTATTAAAGTAGTCGAATTATTCGTTACTAACTGGTCTCCAGAAACTTTGTCTGTAGAGAAAGGAAAGACCACTCCTTCCAGTTTGTCAGTTAGTTTCGATAATGGTGGAAATGACTACATGTATGACGCAGAGATGTCAGTCGTTGATTCTGATGGGCTAGAGGTATCTCCACAGTCACAAAGTTTGGGTGACATATCAAGTGATGGAACAAAATCCACCAGCTTCTCTATAACTGCTCCAACTACTGCAACATTAGGTACCCACACCATATCATTCCAAATAGATTACGATGATTTCAGAGGTGTTTCTCATTCTGAAACAAAAAAAGCTACAGTAAGCGTTACTAAACTGGGAACAAGCATTACATTGAACCTTGAACCTTCAAGTGTTAAGACAGGGCACTCAACAACAATTACTGCGACACTAGTTGATGGGAATGAAAATCCAATAGAAAACCAGGAAATAACGTTCTCCGCAGGAACGAAAACTATCGGTAGCTCATTTACTGATTCATCAGGAAATGCTGTTAAGTCCTACACGGCTAATATTGATGCTGGAACTTATGTAATAGAAACATCTTACACTGGAAGCACAAGTTATGGTCCAAGTAGTGCGACAAGCAATCTAATTGTAAACCCGTTTACTACAACACTAACCATCAATGTTCCTTCTGCAACAGAAGGAAAAGAATGTACAATAAAGGCAACCCTGAAGGACGAGAACGATAATCCATGCATGCACACAGATGTTGACTTCTACATCTACGAAGAGAACGCATGGAAGAAAATTGGTACAGCAAATACCGATTCTAATGGTGTAGCTTCTATAGAATATGCGCCAACAAGCACTGGAACATTTCAATTTAAAGCAACGTTCAGTGGAACTACGAACTATGCTCAGTCAAGTAGCACATCCGCTAATCTAAATGTAGCTATGGATTATACTCTATACTACATTGGTGGTGGAATAATCGCAGCAGCCATCATTGGTGTAGTAGGATACATTGTCTTTCGTGGAAGGAAAAAAGCAACACTCACACCAAAGACGACAGAGAAGACTGAAAACCAAAAAAAGTAGACCCCATTTTCTCTTTTTCTTTTGCGCGCGCGCATTAAGAATCATTTTTTTGAGAAGATGATCCAAATGCATATGGTCTTTTCTTCATCGGGGAACTCCCATAATCCGGACACTTCGTTGGATTCGCAACAATTCAACATGCGTTCCTCCTCGGGTTTTGACGGTTTAGAAAGGCGACAAGCTTGGAGCGTACGCTGCATTTTTGGAATAAAAAGCCCACGCGCAGACACGATCAGGTGGGTAAAATCTCTAATCCCACGCTCAAGCATGTCTACATATTCTAATTCCTCTCTAAATCCGATGAACAACACTGCACATTTTTCCGAACACATGCAGTTAACTATATCCATGAATAGTGTTTTCCATCTTTCCAGTTCGGGGATAATGTGGCAGTTTGAGGAAAATTCTTTTCTTTTTCTCTTACCATTGGCAAAACAGTAATGCGCGCGCGCCAAATCAAGTCAGTTCGTTTTCAACATCTTTGCTTGGAAGCTTTCTAATCTTGAAGAAGTATGTAGCCATGACGGCTACAATCACTACGGCTACTGCTACGCCGAGTGTCAGCAAAGCCAAGGGAAAATATTCGCCTGCTCCTTGAGTAGACTGCGGGATGCGCATGACTGAAAGCGCAGCCACTTTGATGTGACCTTCTAGGTCTTTGGGTTCGATCCAGTTCAGGGTTTGAGTGGAAGTAGAATTGTCATACTCTGTGTGAACCCACCCAGGTGTTCCTTCGCTGAACCTATCGAGATAATTAAGTGGGTAAGAAACAAGCATTGCGCTCGAATTCACTGGTTTAGCATCTGAAATGCCCGCGTGAAGTCCCCAAATCTGGAAATAAGTAAGCTCCGCCGCTAGCGGGCTAAGAAATGTTCCATGATCTGAACCAGTAAGCGATTTCAGTGTCGCATTGATGCCTACGTCTTGGGCAGCTTCCAGGATTGTTTGATCCAGATCAAATCCAGCAACTGGTTCAGTTGAGGTAACAACAAGTCCATCACTGCCTATATTGTCCAGATTTATGATGGCGGTTATATTTGCCATTTCACTTTTGTGCTGCATCACATAGTTTATCGAACCCACCATCCACATTTCCTCATCCGCAAACGCCACGAAAAGAAGAGTATAACTAGGTCTGTAGAATCCTTTCTCAACAGCTTCAGAGAAAACTCTGGCAAGTTCTATCACTGCCGAAGTGCCTGCTCCGTTGTCACCAAATCCAGCGCACATGACCGTATCGTAATGACCTGAAATGATAATGATCTTCTCCGGATTCTCACATCCCCTGATTCTCGCCACCACATTGTAGTGTGTGCCCTTGCCAACAACCGAATTAACAGAGACACGGGCAGACACATTCGTCATACTTTCTCTATCTCTAATCCACATGCCATCCTGATAGTTTACAAAGCCGGTTGCCGTCTGTCTGGGCCAATGAGCGCGCCCATTAATCGAATCAAACACAGGGGGAGTAAATGACATCCAATTATACCACCAAGTGGACACAATCGCTTTTGGCGGTTGCCTCCTAATTTTGTCAAGAAAAGTTTCGACCCAACTACGATCCCACCGAACCTCTGCACCGATCAGTACAATTTTTCCTGATGTGTTCATGGCATTCCAGGATGCCATGTTAATTGGATTTTTCTCCCCGTCTATTTCACTGCGATTGGCAATTTCAGGCAGCGGCAGAATCACTAGGTCGGCAAAAGTTCCATTTTGAAAAGTCGGCCAACTGTAATGTTCACATTGAAAAGACGAAATCACAGTTTGGTCTAAGGTTGTGGTTTGGTTTCCATCGTCGTCTATAATTAGAAAAGGTTTGCTCGATAGATCCCATGCTGTGAATTCAAAAGGCTCAAGCCAAGATTCCAGACCAAAGCTATCAAAGCGCTCCCTAATCCAGTGTGCAGATTCATTAGCGCCAGCAGATCCGCCAACGCGAAATGCATTATGCTTGAATGCTATCTGCTCCAGTTCCAAATCGTAGTTGTAAGCTCTTGTTCCATCAATCAATGCCAAAATCTGTGATTCCTGTGAGGTGAGACTTTCATTTGAGCTTGAATGAATCAAGCGTGTCTCAAGCTGAATAAGAAGAATCGAAAGACATAGCATAATCAAAGCAACAGCAAGAGAGGCGAGTTTCTTGTGAACGCACATGCATTCATCTAACATAACATAGGTTATTATTTGTATGTGCGCAAACAATCAAAGCCTGAAATATCTAAAATGGCTACTCCAAATGAACGAAGCGAAGTGCGCGCGCGCTGAAATGAGGTTTTCAGCTTTTCCCACAGTAGATTCAAAATTTGCACCAAGCTTTGCGGTAAACTCTTTAGCGCCCGCATGGCCGTGGAAGGATCAATCGATGGAGAAGCGTTCAGTGGAACAGTGACGTCTCTGTGGTCCAACGACACTCTGGCGCGCGCGATATTTGTGTCCAAAATGTGGAAAGATGACGTTAACATTTATCCTATTTGGGAATTGGGATTAGGTCAAGAAATTGCACATCTAGCTTAGGCTTCTCTACTAGAAAAGTTGTCTGAGCAGACGACAATAAGAATTCTATTTTCATGGCTTGTAGAAGAACTTGCTCAGTATCATCGTGTCTTTCTTCTCTTCATCCTTATGGAGGAAAGCTTCTTGATTAAAGCCAAGATGTCTATAGAATTCAGTTGCTGTTTCGTTGTGTGCAAAAACTTCTAACCTTGTCTTGTGACAGCCTTTATTTCTGAACTCAAGAAGTGTCTTTTCCATAAGCTGCTTTCCAAAGCCTTTCCTTCGGTAGCCTTGCTTTACATAAATGCCCAGAATATGCCCTACTTCCCTTCTCACTCGATAATCAATATAACCCACAATTATCCCTCCAACCTGACAGACCAGAACTTCATAGCCCTCTGATCTTTCCTCAAAGGCATATTTTCTAAATAATCTCCTTTGCTCTTCTAATGAATAATCTTGAGAATGAAACATGCCCTCCTCCGAACCAGCTCTTATCATTTCGACAATATCGGGAACATCGTCAATTCTGGCTTCTCTTATTGAACTGGAATCCATCAACAACAAACTCATATGTCAAAGACATGGCTGCGGTTCTTATGGCTTGTGGAAGAAGCTTTTGTGTTGGAATAGTTATGAAGGGTGGTTCTTTAATTGAATGCAGAAGACATATTCACCTTGACTCTCCCAATAGTCTTCTGAGTACCCTCTCTTTCTGCATATAGCCAAAGCAGCTGGATGATCTGCATAATACACAAATGAGTCATAGCCTTTATTTCTGATGAACTCTTCAAAGAATTGAAAGAACCTTGTACCATAGCCTTTCCCTCTATACTCCTTCATCAGCCAGATTTCATGAAGCTCAACAAGGTTGTCTTTCTTTCCACCACAAAGCTTCCTCAGTATTTCTCTGTCCTCTCTGTCTCTTGGGACTCCTTTTCTATGCTCATCAGTACTGGTCTCATGCCAGATTGCATCACCAATAATCTCATTGTTCTCTCTCCACACAATGAGGTGAGCTGGGTCTTGAGTAACGATTTTTTCTTCTGTGATGCCAAGTTCTCCAGTGCCTTGTTCCCCAGCAAATCCATTTCTCTTGTAATACTCCTTGAACTCATCCAAGTCACAACCCACAACAAATCTCATGAATTCAACCTGCTTCAGACTTTTTTGGTTTCTAGCTGTTATCCAATAGTGTTTTTCTCCTCCAATAATCAAGTTTTTGCCTGAGACGATTTGAAATCCAGCACTTTTCACCATCTGTATAGCCTCATCAAGGCTGGTTTCACTCCAAAACATTCTAGCTCCAAAATATTCATCTTCTCCTTCCCATTCATCAGAACCAATGCAAATTAACATTACACCATCTGGTTTCAGGATTCTATGAAAGCTTTGGTATAGTGAAGCATGCATCTCTCTTGGCACATGTATGATAGAATAGAGGGCTATCAAACCATCAAAAGTGTTGTCTCTGAAACTTGGTCTTGTCATATCTTCCTCAATGAGATTTGCCTCTGGGACACTTTTTCTAGCCATTCTGAGCATACTTGTTGAGAAGTCAACTCCTACAACCTCAAACCCAGCTTGAACTAAAAATCTTGCACACGGGATCCCTGCTCCACAACCAGCATCTAGAACCCTTGCATTCTTGGGCAGACAATTGGAAAATTCTTTAAGAACCCCAACATTATCAAAGATGTGCCTATTTGCCTGATATTCTCTGGCTATCTTGTTATATCCATTTTTGACAATTACTCTTTTCTCAGTCAATCTGAGAGAGAACCTCCTTCAGGTTCTTGATTGTCTTCAAGTCACCCTGCTTTTGCTTCTCTG
>CAYFXU010000089.1:0-7488 GCA_964347145.1 uncultured Candidatus Bathyarchaeia archaeon | reverse complement strand
AATTTGGAACATACTGATCGCCCGAAGACTTCTCCAACTAGAATAAGCGCGCGCGAAGGAATGAAACCGAGAACGGTTCTTCCATAAGTCTTGATACTGAGGAGCGTGCGCAAACACACAGAAAAAAAAAGAGGGGGAGGTTCAGAGGGTTTCCAAGTATGCGATGAGGGCGTCTATCATGATGATTAGGCCTTGTCTCTCAGGCGATTCAACCGCGCGCGCGAAAGCCACTACGGAGTACCACAAGACAAAGGACATTCTGCATGTCATGCGACTTCTCGGGCACAGAAGCATAAAGAACACTCTGCTCTACACTCAACTCGTCAAGCCAACCGGCAATGAAGATGAATACATCTCAAAAGTGGCTAGAACTATTGATGAAGCTAGAAGCCTAGTAGAGATAGGCTTTGAATACGTATGCGAAATTGCAGGTGCCAAACTGTTCAAAAAACGCAAATAGACAGTTGTCGAGGGCTTATGCCAAAACAATGGTGTGGTGCCGAGGGCCAGATTTGAACCGGCGACAACCCGGTCTTCAGCTTCACCCTCAAACAAGCGTTCGAGTCGGGTGCTCTCCCAGGCTGAGCTACCTCGGCATACCATCAAGATTGAAATACTATTTGCATTTTTAAGTTTTCGGAAACGCTTGAAAAACAGCAAGCTGGCAGAGCCCTGTTGTCCTCCTTTCATCGGACCACGACTCTGGGAGGGATCTAAAGCTGTTCCTTCCTCTCTCCTCTCATAGTCTTATTACCAGAATCATATTTGTTCCTTATGGAGATATCTTCTAGAAGCTAGAACCATAAAATCTGGCGGTTACCACGTTGAATTCAGCAAGCTTCGACTGCTACTGAGCGGTTTGCAATCAGGGATGAAAGGAAACCTTATCACAAGACGCGCGAACGTGATGATTGACCATGAGAACACTGAGCACGGCGGAAAGAAGAGAAGGAACAGAAAAAAGATGGAAGCAATATGACTATTTCCGTTACTCAAGTGGATTGCTCGAGTGAAAGTAATAGACGCAAAACCGTAGGTATAACACTGCCCAGAATCTTGGTGAAAAAGGCTCGAAAACACAGGTTAGACATTAGCCGAATCGCAGAACGTGCTCTGTTCAGCGTAATAAACCGCCTGGAATCGCAAAGTCACGGAAGCTCAGAGTTTCTTGGTGAACTTTCTTTTCAAAAGAAGGTTCAGTGGGCCGGGCCGGATTTGAACCGGCGATCTTCGCCGCGTGAGGGCGACGTCTTAGCCGAGCTGGACTACCGGCCCATTTGCACGGCTGGGAAATGCTTTCGCATTTCAGCGTATTTATCGGTTTTGCGCCTTTTTGCGGAATCACCCATGCTGGTCAAAGCTTGCTCCGAGACTTTACTGATGATTCGCTAGCGTTTTCGAGTTGTTGAACTAAGTCGTTGGCGAGATATAGGTTTGCTGCCGTATCACTGGCTGTTTGGTGGTGACGTTTTCTGCGGGGAATTCTCACGCTAGACCCACATCAATCGTTCCCCAACTGGTTTCCTTGGCGGACTTCGCAGATGACCCAGATGCGCGCCCAAATCAAAACAAAGATAAAAGCGACCTAGTCCTCGTTCTAATATTACTTCCGTTTCAGAGTCCCTGAAATTTGCGATAGAACTAATTTCGAAATTGAGAATTCATAACACCTTTTACAATCTCATTTTCTATTGTGAACACAGAGAACTGCGAGGCGATGAACATGGCTCGGTGCCCCGACTGTAACAAGCCCCTGACGAGATCAAAAAGCCACAGATATTACTGCAACAACGAACGTTGCTCGGTGATCTACGTGAAACGCCCCTGTCACCCACCTATCATGAAAGTAGTGCGAACATCGTTATCCGCTGAAGAGAAAGAGCAAACTCTGCCTTGATTTCTCCTGTATCTCCATGATGTAGCTTGCCCCACGCTTCATGACGCGGGTTCTCAGCGTGCTTGAGCACTAGTGTAAGCGTGATTTGTCTGATCATGGCGGTCGCTAGTTAGCGAACAAGTTCTCGTTTCTTCCAGCGCAGATTCTTGCTGTGACATTTTCGGCACTTGACTGCTGAAGACGCGTTTCGAACGCCACATTCGCGGCAAATCTTCATGTAGAGTCTATGTTTCTGAGCGATTGACTTCTTTATAGGATCGGTGATTGGCACAGGTTACTACCTCGTTTCTGCGTGTTAGCTACCTTCAAATCGATTAAATATACTTTTCTTATAAGTGTTCAGTCAAGATTGTCGCAACTTCGCTAGGCTTTTCCGCCACCTGTACGCCGGCGCTGTCAAAGGCTTCCATCTTGCTTCGCGCAGTTCCGGTTCGCCCCATGACTATTGCTCCCGCGTGACCCATTCTTTTTCCCGGAGGCGCTGTTCTGCCCGCTACGTAGGCAACGACCGGCTTTTCATATCCTTTAGATGCAATGAAATCCGCCGCCAGCTCCTCCAAGTTACCTCCGATCTCCCCTACTAGAGCAACAGCCTCCGTCTGATCGTCTTCCAGAAACCGCTTCAGGACCTCAACGAAGCTCAATCCTATGATTGGATCACCCCCCAACCCTATGCAAGTCGACTGCCCTGAGCCTGCCTTGGTAATTCCCGAGGCAATCTCGTAAGTCAATGTTCCACTTCTTGAGGCCATGCCCACTGTACCACGCTTGAAAACATGAGCTGGCATGATTCCGAGCTTGCATTCACTTGGCGCAATTATTCCCGGTGTGTTAGGACCAACTATGACCGCCCCAACCTGGTTTGCCCTTGCCATCACACGCACTGCATCTCTAATGGGAATGTGCTCGGTAATCATAACGAGCGTTTTCAAGTTGGCCTCCATAGCTTCAAGCGCTGCTCCTGCGGCAAAGGGCGCTGGAACAAAAATTATTGACGCGTTCGCGTTATGGGCTTCTACGGCTTCGACCACAGTGTCATAAACAGGCACATCATGAACCTTCATTCCTCCTTTACCAGGCGTGACACCAGCCACTATCTTGGTTCCATAATCAAGCATGAGTCTTGTATGAAAACTGCCTTGCCCACCAGTTATCGCTTGCACAATTGCACGTGTTCGTTTGTCAACAAATATTCCCATATCAATTGCATCCTCCAATCTTCGCCATTTCCACTGCTTTTTCAGCGGCTTCTTCCATACTACTTAAGACGTGAATTCCAGCCTCTGTAAGAATGTCTCTTCCTTCTTCTTCGTTCGTTCCCACTAGTCTTATCACAATGGGCTTCACCAAACCGGCTCGACTTCTCACTTCTAAAATGCCTTTGGCTATTTCATCGCACCGCGTGATACCGCCTAACACATTGATGAACACGACGTTGACTCTGGGATCTGATAACACGATTTCGAGTGATGCAGCCATCTTTTCTGCCGACGCACCTCCGCCTACATCCAAGAAATTAGCTGGATGTCCACCATACAATTTGATTGTGTCCAATGTTGCCATGACCAAACCAGCGCCATTCCCTATTACGCCGATGTTTCCCTCAAGCTTGACATACGCTAACCCATTTCTTTCTGCTTCACGTTCCTGCGGAGTCAACGTGTCGTCTTTTTCAGTGACTCGATTTTTGAGTTCACGATGTCGGTATAGTGCGTTGTCATCTATGATAAGCCGCGTGTCAACGGCGGCAAACTCGTGGTTAGTCTTTTCGACAAGAGGATTCATCTCAGCCAATTCGGCATCATAGTCAGTTGCCAAGCTGTATACTCTGAGAAAGATCGAAGCCAAACTCAGCATTGGCTTTCCAGCGTATCCGAGTTTTCGGGCTATTTGACGCGCATGGTAAAGCTGAAACCCGTGAATGGGATCAATGGCAACTTTGACCATCTTTTCAGGCATTTTAGCAGCGATGTCCTCGATTCCGATGCCGCCTTCGGATGAGGCTACTGCTACATAGCAGCGTAACGCCCGATCTACCGTAATTCCAAAATAGAGTTCATTCTGCATGCTAATCTTCTCTTCCACCAGAACACTGGGAACTTTCATGCCCTTTATTTCAGCGCCCAGAATTCTCTCCGCGACCCGTTCAATTTCCTGTGGGGATTCCCCAGAGAGAATTCCCCCTGCTTTTCCTCTTCCGGCCACGAGAATTTGGGCTTTTACCATGACTGGAACATTAAGTTTGGCTGCAATTTCTCTAGCTTCAGCTGGCGAGGAGGCTATTTCTCCTTTAGGAACGGGTATTTCATATTGGGCAAAGATTTTTTTCGCTTCATATTCAGAGAGTTTCAACTTGCTTGTCATCTCCTTTGAGTTATTTCAAAGTCTGTATAGTCACGTATGATTTTGTGTCTTGAATTCCTTTCACGGCTGCCAGCTTTTTAAGGGTCTCATCGAGCTTTCCTTGTTCAATTACTATGATTGCATCCATGTCTCCTGTTACTCTGAAAATCCGTTCAATTGGAAGCTTCGATAGTTGCTGATAGACTTCTCCTCGGCGTAGCGGAGAGACTTTGACAAAGACAAACGCGGGGTTAACCGAGATTCCAAGTGTGCCTAGGCCTTTTTCTGTGACATCAATGAACCCCCTTCCAGTACGGATATGTCCGTTGTCACGGAGCTTGCGCAAATGCACGTTTAATGCTTGTCGACTTATGTTGAGTTGTTGTGCGAGTTCGCTTTGTTTCAGTTGAATTGTGTATGTGGTAATTGGTTTTCCCGTTTTGTAAAGCATATGGAGTAACCTGAGCGGTTTTCCGGTTGGAATTTCTGTTGTCATGCCATTCACAAGCTTGTATTTAGATAAATTCTTGTTTACATAAGTAAAGGGACATTAAGCATTTGCCTTTTTATAACACTTATCCCATTGATTTCAAAAAGCACCGACGAATAAGTCGCGCGAGAGGAACCAGCAAACCTCAAAGAGAGCTGGCGTGGAGAGATTGCTGTGGGGCTGACCAATACGGCATAGAAATTGCAGCTCAGAAAAACCTCAACAGTTATAAAATAGCGAAACTCCTTATTCGTAGTCGCAAGCAACATAGAAAACCATAGACCCTGAAACATGGAGTGCACATCGAAATGTCTGAGAGCAACTCTGTTTTGATTGGAAGAAAACCTGCAATGAACTACGTACTGGCGTGCATCACCCTCTTCCACGGCGACTCAAAGGAAGTTAACGTGAAAGCGAGAGGAAGAGCCATCTCCCGAGCCGTCGATGTTGTGGAAATTGTAAGACGACGATTCCTACCTGACGTGAAAATCAAAACCATTGACATCGGCACACAACAACTACCTCCAAGAGAAGAGGGAGGCTCGCCAAGCAACGTCAGCACAATCGAGATAACACTGGCCCAATAGAAGCACACAACACCACAAAGCTTCCCCCATTATTTTTTTGCTGGTCGGTCAGTCTATGGTTTGTGTCGTTAACGAAGTTTTCGGTTGGAGCACATGGGAGCTCAGCCCCAAATCTTCTGATGTAGAGGATATCCGAGCTTTCAATCTGTGGCAGAATAATGGAAGCTGGATGCCATCTCGTCCGATTTCAAACAGAGAACTATCAGAACAAATGAGTCTGAGGTGCATCGACCACTTTGTTTTGCAGAATACCGATTTCCGCAATTTCCACCTTTACAATGTCCCCAGGTTTCAGAAATCTTGGTGCGGGTTTCAGAGCAAATCCCACACCTGCTGGTGTTCCTGTTGCTATTATGTCGCACGGCTCCAAGGTCATTACGCGACTAAGATGGTGCACTACTTCGAACACGTTGAAAACCATGTTTTTTGTGGTTGAATCTTGTCGAAGTTCATTGTTTACCCACGTGCGAATGGTGAGATCAGATAGTTTCTGCAGTTGGTTTCTTGTTGTTATGCCTGGACCTAATGGAGCAAATGTGTCAAAGCTCTTCCCTCTTGTCCACTGCCTATCTTTAAATTGGATGTCTCGAGCTGAGACGTCATTCAGAATAGTGTAACCGAAGATGCACGATGCAGCTTCTAACACTGAAACGTCTTTGGCTTGTTTCCCCATCACTATCACGAGTTCGCCTTCATAGTCCAATCGTTTTACAAAACTTGGCTTGACAATATTCTGATACGGACCTACAATTGCAGTTCGCGGTTTGAAGAAAATTATAGGTTCATCAGGTATAGCAGCGTTTTGTTCAGCAGCGTGATCTCGATAATTTAGGCCTAGGCAGATGATTTTAGGGGGAGCAGCTATGGGCGGCAACAGTCGGACTTCACTGAGGGGGCAGGTTATGCGGTCAGCGTCTTTTGCTGCAAGTTGGAGCATTTCTTCGGCATTTTTCAAATGATTAGTTTCCGATGCTATGAACTCATCTAGACGGTCAGGAATTTTGCGTTTCAATTTTCTTGCTAGCATAGGGAGAGAGACTATTGTATTTTCTAAGAGTGCGCCATATTGACTTTCTTTTCCCTTTTGATATCTGACAAGTCTCACTCCATGTTCAACTCTTTCAGCTTGGAACGATTCCGATTGTTGTTAAGGAGATGTCTCGTCTTTCAAGCTCGTGGATTAACGGATTTATACCAACGGAATCGCTTGCGATGTGTCCAGTTACGATCAGGTTTTCGGCGTTGTCCATCTTCAGTTTCTTTAATTCCTTCGGGCTTATGTGAATGTAAACCAGGGTGCCGATGCCGTGTTCAAAGTATGTTTTTGCGATTTCGTAGCCTCCGTTTGTTCCAGCTCCATGGGATACCACAACTTTTCCAGCTGGATTTGTCGATTCTCCAAGTCTAATCTTGATCTTGGTGGTTGCATTCTTGAACTCAGTCAGCTCTTCGAGCGCAGAGACAACATCTTGAACCACGGAGTCTTTCCCGACTCTCTGCCTAATCTGATTAGTCATTCTTCTTCGTCCTATCTCGTCTAGGGGTGTATGTATGTTCATGTAAGGCATTTTCAGCAGCTTCGCAACTTCATCTGCATGACCATAATTTCGCATGTGCATCTCAACTTCCAAGGTTTTGAGTTTATTTTGAGCCGCTTTTTTCGCTGTCTTGTTTGGAATACCTGCAGCAACCATTTGCTGAATGTGTCGCTTGAAGACTTCATGAAAGTCTACGATGGCCCTTGCACCTTGTGGATGATGGGCGATCACAGCATCAAGGTCCAACTCTTTTGCCAGCAGAAGCTCAGGAACTCCCGCATCAATGCCGAAAAGAACTTTCTCGATGTTCGCACCACTCACATATATGGCACTGTCTTCGGGAGTCGACCTCAAACCTGCAAGTTTCAAAGACAGCCGCATTATATCTTTGGTACTGACCATTCTTCATGTGACCAGACATTTGGTGATTGAAAGAAACAGGGACCATGGTTTTAATAAGTTTTGATCTTAAATCGAGTTTCACGAAAAGCGCGAGACACCGCATTTTCCATTTTGATGGCAACTTCTAGATTTTCTCATAGTCAGATTTCTACGTCAGCGATACACACATCTGTCGGCAGCTCGCTAGCTCTGCACAAACATATTAAACAAGTATATCCGTGATACTTAGCA
>CAYFXU010000088.1:0-7525 GCA_964347145.1 uncultured Candidatus Bathyarchaeia archaeon | reverse complement strand
GCATACGCATCCATGCGCGAGCGCGCTCATCTGCAGAGCGAACTGTTATAAGAAAGATCTTCAAGAAAAAGTTCAGCAAGGTAATAGAGAAGCATACCGAAAGAGACATTGGTAGATGGACTCCAGAGTCCGAAAGAGCAAGTGACACATCACCTTGAGGCTGAGTGTTAAAATTGGTCCTACCTGTCAAGATCTTCGAGATAAAAGAGGAAGCCAGCGTTGGATCGATAGTTGGGAAGCTCAAGGATTTCCGTGAGGAGGAGCCTTACGAAATGGAGAACGGAGAAACCATAAATCTGGTTGCAGAAGTTTTGGACCTGAAACAAGAGAGGGACATGATATCAGGAGTTTTCAGCAAAGATTTTGTGCGTAGACGTTTCTACAAACGTAAGTTGTTTGAGTTCCCCATCACGGAAGAATCACCTTTTTGGATAAAACCTTTCAAAGAGAGGGTTTTCATGATTGTGCTAGCTCCTTCAGTTGCTCGTGGAGTAAAGAAGCTGCTTACAAACTTCGTGGCGAACAAGCTTAGCAAGGTCTTATTCATCAAACCCCACGCCATCGTCGAGGTTGAGATCCCTCACGCGACCCTCAAGGAGCTCCATGAGTCTAATCCACAAGCGACGAAGCTCATATGGTTTGACGGAGTCGACATACCTGGAGTGGAAAAGCTTTGCTTGGCAGGATCCGATATTGTTGACACTACACTGTACCATGAATATCTTGAACATGGAAATATATGGTATGTTGTCTTTGAAGTCCAGAAGCGAGGAATCGTAGTCGGGATTACAAGAAATTGTGTGGTGACACTCTTCAGTAAAAGCACAGCTGACGAGCTCGTGAACTACATCCTAGAAGACCTTCTAGTCTTGGTTGAGTAGCCGGGCGCACGCGGGAGGTTATGGAAAGTCCTCTAAACCCCTAATATCAACAACTGTTCAGCAACCTATGGAGACACAATTCGTTGAACAGCGAAGGTAAATTTCGGGTCTATGATGGCGATGGACCCGAGCAGGCGCACGCGCAAAATCTAAGTCTCCTCGTAGTTTGAATCAAGATTCGCATTCGTAATTTTGAGTTAAGAAATTATAAGTACTTGTCAGTTTCGAAACAGTGTTACGATAACAATGAAAACTGAACACGCCATTGCATTGATGGCTCTTATAATGGGAATTATTGGAGGAGTTCTTTTGAGTATGGGCGCTATCGATGTCATGTCAAGACTCTTGGAGGGAAGGGGCCACGTCAATGTTGAATCACCAATGCTAGTGGGAATAGGCATAATAGTGATAGTTGCTAGTGCGATACTTTGGACGGGACGTTACTTGGCTGGAGGGATAATAAACATAGTTCTAGGGGTAGTCACCCTCTTCTACGGGAAAGCTGAAGGGTTGTTGATCCTAATTAGCGGTGTCCTAGGGGTCGTAGCACCCAAAATAAAGGAACCATTAGAAGCCTTCTAGATGCGAACAAACAAGGCCAAATTGAAACCGATTGATGGCTACAAATGCACGCGCAATGTTAATGTTATATAGGCCTCGTCCAGTAGCTGGTAATGCGAACAAGGACGTTGCGATTTCCTGAGAAGGTGAGGAATGGACTTGCGTGAAAAGCATCCAGACTGCTTTGTCTGTCGCAAGCATCAGCGGAAAGTCCTGATCCCTGGTGGAGCCATCTACGAAAATGATTTTGTTTATGCAGGACACGCTCAAGTTCGCAAAGGACGAACTACTACCTATTTGGGTTACCTTGTGGCTGAACCCAAGCGTCACGTCGTGGGCTTGGCAGACCTGACAGACACAGAAGCGCAAGCATTGGGCCTGCTAGTCAGCCATCTCAGTAAGGCGCTGAAAGCCAGTGAGGGGGCAGAGCATGTCTATGCATTTGTGCTGGGCGACCATGTTCAGCATTTGCATGTTCATGTTGTGCCGCGCTATCCTGGAACTCCACGCGAATACTGGGGGCTGCACGTGGACGAATGGCCCGACGCACCACGTGGCGGTCCACGCGAGATAGCAATTCTATGTGAGCGGCTTCGCACCTACTTAGAGACGCGCGCTTGTGGGCCCGAAAATAAAAGGGGAGATAGGCCAGCTGATTAGCCAGCCTTGGGTTTTCTGTACGCGTAAACTATTGTTGCGATGCCCATGAACACGAAGCCTATGCCGAACAAGATCCACGAGTAGGATTGGTTTGCAACTGCGTCGGCTTCTTTGAGCATTGCGTTTGCGGTTGCCAGACTCGCCTCCGCTTCGTTTAAAGCAATATTGAGCTCAGCTTCTTCGAACTTTGCTTCCCACTCTGCTTCGGCTGAAAGTGCTTGACTGTACAGATCAAGAGCCGATTGATATTGCTCTCCAGCTAGGCCGTAGTCTCCGCGTGCATAGTACATGTCACCCAAGGATGCTTCTATACTAGCTTGACCCGCCAGTTGAGAGCCGTTGACAGTGTTGAAATCCCAAGCAGGATAGGCGCTGGCATAGGCATCGTATTCTTGAGATAAATCATGAGCGTTCGCTTGAACCGTTGGGAAAACAACAAACAGGTACGCCGGCGACCACCAGTTCCATCGGCGACTCCATGTCTCACCAACAGTTTGGGTAGGCCCACTTGTGGCGTTAACATGCTCCACGTAGATCGTATATTCATGCGGCCAATCGCTGGAAACTGCTTCAGCTGCGTTGGCTGTGAAACTGACCGTGAAAACCTTTGTCTGCTGCCATCCTACTTGTTCTATGTTCGCCGACAGATCCAAAGTTTTGTTTTGTCCCCAATCGAAGCTTACTATTACTTTTGAAACGTTCAAGCCTTTCGGATACCAGTCATTCTCTACGGGCACAATGAGGTTAACAGCTGAACCGTCCTCGTAGATTACAACATATGCACCATAAAACCCGTCATACCCTTTCTTAAAGTAGGGTGGAAGCCAAGTGAACCTTTCAATGTATGCTTGCGCCGGGATAGTTGCAAACATTGAAATCAAAGTGCACACCGAAATGCTAAACATTATGGCAATGAATCTTTTCATTTTCAACCCTTCTGCGTCTGTCTCCCCCGTTGCATATAAAAAACTTATGAATGAGTAGTATAGTTCTAAACGCTCGCACGAAGACAATCGAAACTAGTTAAGATCTAACCCTTGCTCCACCATCTATTTCAACCAAATGTTCCATGGCCATATTTTGAGCCATACATATTTAGAATCGGTTTTCACAATTGAATGTGCGTTCCCAATACGTTAATTGTATCGCTTTAAAGTAGCTTCTACTGTTGGGATACTACATCTTAATGAAGTGTGCTTGATATATCATCTAGGTGGTAGTCAAGCTGAGTTACATGATGAATGGAAGCACTATGGTCGTTATCAACACCGATATCAGAATAACAGTCACAGCATTGGTCAACCGAGAAAACATCTTTTCGTCTGCCCTGCGGCCCAACACACTCTTCAACATGCTCTTAAAGGCGCGCCCGCCGTCGAGGGGATAGATTGGAAGCGTGTTGAATATTGCGACGTTAACGTTTACGAACCACAGCCAGAAGAAGAGGTTTGTTGGCACATGCCAATGCTCCCCGAGTGAATGCGTGTAGAAGGAGTTTAAGGCTCCTGAAAACGGCACCATCCCCTGAGCCAGTGTGGGCGGAACGAAGTGTATAAGAAGTGATTCGGTAGACAACTTCTGATACAGTCTCAATCGCTGCTCTGTGAGGATTTCACCCACACTCACACCTAAGAAGGCTCTGCCTTCATGCTCAGTCAGCTCAACAGAGGTTGAGAACCGATCTCTCCACATTTCCCCCCTCGCCACAGTCACTCGCACGATGTCGCCGGGGTTTTTGTCCTCCAACAAAGCCGTTAAGTTGGTTACAGGCATATCATCAAAGCTGACAAACACGTCTCCAACCATCAAACCAGCGTCCTCGGCAGGCATGCCTTCCATGACCTCAAAAATGTAGAACCCATCGATCACTGGGGTCAGTCCGCTGGTGATGATCAGAACCCCAAGTATGCAGACAACGGCTACAGCGATGTTGGCCCCAGGTCCAGCCGCCAGAACCCTGACAGAATCTTTGTCCTTGGCTTTGGTCATCTGCTCCTCGTCTACGTCCACAAAGGCACCCACCGGTATAGCTAGGAAAAACAGAAGCCCACTGGACTTAACGTTGAATCCAAGACTCCTCGCCATCACGCCATGGGCTCCCTCGTGAACCACTATCGCGACTACTATAGCTATCCAGCCGTAGATTATAGGGAGATAGGGATTAATCCCGGGCAGGAGGATGTAGGCTTGAGGACCAAGCTCACGTCCAATATCCCTCGCCGCCGGCGTTGTTAGCAAGGTCACGAGGGAAGTGAATACGAAGTAGAGTCCGAAGCCCGCCAGTATTGGCATACCCATTAGAGCTGCCCAGGAGACTGGGCGTGAAATTCTCCAAGCACCGAGCCTGTCATAAAGCCTCGTGAAAGCCTTTATCCTAATTATTAGAATAGGAAAGTTGAACTCGATTCTACCCTGTTTTGCTTCCTCGTCTTGAACTGTCTTGGGAGTCGACAAATACTATCACTACACATTGTCCTAGTCTTTGAACGCCTTTTACGCATCCTCATAGATCAATGTTTATGCGCGTTTTTTATCGTTCGGATTAAGCGCGCGCAAATTATTTAAGGTCTCTTACTATGAGAGAGATAGGTGATAGAGTTTGGAAGTTTTTGAGGCTATTGAAGGCAGAAGGAGCATTAGGGAATATCGGAAGGAACCTGTTCCTGAAGATTTGGTTTTGAAAATTTTGGATGCTGGCAGGTGGGCTCCCTCAGCTAGTAATAGACAACCCTGGAGCTTCATAGTCTTGAAGGATGAGGAAGTGAAGAGAAGGGTAGCAGAAGCAACAACCTATGGAAGATTCTTAGCTGATGCACCCCTTGGAATTGCTGTGGTCATCGATCCTCAGGTTTCACATCGGAGCGGAGGAGTTGAGGATGGAGCAATCGCAACTCAGAACATGCTTCTTGCAGCGTATGCTTTGGGGCTGGGCACATGTTGGATAGGCTCATATAACTCGGTCTATGAAGAGGAAGTCAAGGAAATACTAAACATTCCAAAGAACAAACGATTGTTGTCCATAATTTCTATAGGCTTCCCAGATGAATCCCCAACAAAAGATCGCAAAGAACTCAAGGAAATCATGTTCACTGACAAATATGGTAGCTAGTTTCACTACGCATGGGCAGGTTTGAATTTTACAACTTCTACGCTCTGTGGCTGACGTCACATTTTCGCGCGCCCAAAAGACATCGCGAGAACCGAGGGTCCACTTGATATGGTGCAAAGAAAAAAATTGGCGTGTGGGACCTAGACAGGGCCCCCTGCCTTCCAAGATTCATGACGCGACAGTGAAATTGCCAATGCCTTCTGGCCTTCAATTTCTTGCATGCGTTGTTTTGCCGCGATGTAGGCCCGCAAGTTCAAACCGTTGGGCTCTCTTGGGTCTTTACTTGTGTCCAAAGAGGCGTTAAGACCTCTCATTCCTATGGCGCGGATCGAGCTGAACACTTTCGACACGCCCTCTTTAGTTGAATTAGGTCTTCCTATCAATCCAAGCATTTTCCATTTCATACCATTCACCTCTTCGGTGGTTGAATCATCAGTTTTATGATGGGCTTTCGTCTATAACTATATATCTGAACAATGTTCAGATATGAAACAGAAAATTTATAAATAATTGAATGATATTCAATAACATGAAGAACATAAAGCCTAGATTGATTGAACTCTTCAAAAAAGGGTACTGTACCCCGCAAATAGCGAGAATAGCCAAGAAAATAAATGAACCTTCTGCCACCATTCACTACAACATAAAGAAGTTGGAGAAGGAGGGAGCGATAAAAACCTACAAGGCTGTCTTTGACCACAAGAAAATTGATGAGGGTTTTTGTGTATACGTCCTCATCAACATATCTCCGACCGAATATGATGCCCCTGTTGCAGAGGAACTGGCAAAACTTGAAGAAGTTGAGAGTGCAGACACAATAGCTGGAGAGTGGGATGTGCTCCTCAAGATTAGGACAAAGGATCAAGATGAGTACTATGACATATTGAGGAAACACATTTCCAAGAAAGGTGTCATAAAGACGTTGACTCTAACCACGTTGAAACAAATCAAAACCAACTATGTCTTTCTGTAAATGTTGGTTCTCCGTCAAACGACGGACAAAGAAAGAATAAGGATCTGGATACTTTCATGCAAAAGCAGCGCTGACGATATTTTGTAGACAACAATTATGTTTTCTCTAGGTCCTCACCACTGCGCGTTTTCTACTCAAGATTTCTGCTACTGCTGAGAGGGGATCGGGTGATTCGGCCAAAGGAGGAGAATATGCGTGATCGAACAAGATGAGATCATCGACAGTGGCGCCCTTCATGATGGCTACGGAGATTGTGTCAATCCGGGTTCCAGCTTCCTTCTTGCTTATGATTTGGGCCCCGATAATCTTGCTGTCAATCTTGTTTGCTACAAGTTTAACTCTAACAGGAAGTCTCTTAGGATAAAATTTGGGTCTTGATGAGACCTCTGCGGAGGCAGAGACGCATTCTATACCGAACTTTTTGGCATAGGACTCAGTCAAACCCGTGGAGGCGATCTCTGTTTCGTGAAGCATAGCCACGCAAGCGCCAAGAACCTTGGGATAGGTCATGAATCCGCCAGCAGCATTTGTACCGGCAGCCTTCCCTTGTCTCATCGCGTTGGCGCCTAGCTGCGAAACGGTTGGTGTACCAGTTATTGCGCTAACACATTCAATGCAATCTCCAGCCGCAAACACTCCCTTGACATTAGTCTCCAAGCGTTCATCTACCTTGATCAGCCTAGTTTCGCCAAGTCTAAGTCCAATTCGCTGAGCCAGTTCGGTTCTGCCACGGACACCTGTCGCCATGATCACCATGTCTGCCTTGGCTTCGTGGGGACCAGCTCGAACGGCTTCCACATAATCTTTACCGAGGATGTCGGATATTCCATTTCCAAGAATGAAACGTATCCCCGCGCCTTCCAATCTCTTCTGGACTTCATCGGCCAATTCTTTATCTAATATACCCTCAAGAATTTGTGGAAGCAATTCGATGACAGTAACAGCTAGTCCACGTCGCCTCAACGCAACCGCCATCTCCAAGCCGACCAACCTTGCGCCGACTACAACGGCCGACTCAGCTGTCTCGCAGTTTCCTAAAATCTCTCTCCCATCATCCGGTGTCCTTATCCCGTACACTCCAAGCAACGTGTGACCGGGAACCGGAATAATGAAAGAGTCTGCTCCAGTTGCAAGTATTAAGGAATCATATCCGATTAGGAGCTCCCCTCCATCCTTATCCGCGACTGTGACTTCCTTTGAAGAGGAATCTACACTCGTTGCCTCTGCTTCCATGAGCATCTCTATTTTCATCATATCATAAAATTTCGGAGGGAAGCTGACTAGCGCTTCAAAGGACGGAACCTCACCTCCGATAACAAAGGGTATGCCGCCACGTTCATA
>CAYFXU010000087.1:0-7653 GCA_964347145.1 uncultured Candidatus Bathyarchaeia archaeon | reverse complement strand
TGAGGGTTTCCTTTCCTGCCCAAAACATTGCAGGAATCGCTAAGAGGATCAGCCCCACGTTATACACGGTCATGTTTGGCCATGCTATACCAAAGAACATTTCAGGTATCATCCAAACTATAATCGGTATGGTGAAACCCCATGAAATCCACATTCTCTTCTTTGCTTCATTGAATTTTCTCTGTTCCTCCTCTATTGTTTGTTCGTATTTAGCTGCGCCTTCCTCTTTGCCAAGCACTTGATAACCTGTGGCCTCGATGACTTTCTTAACACCCTCGTAATCTGTTGTTTGTGGATCGTACGCGACTACAGCTTTTTCAGTCGCCAGATTCACGTTGGCTTCGACAATGCCCTCTGCGTTCTTCAACGCGTTCTCTATCGTTTGAGCGCAGGACGCACAAGTCATTCCCCCAATTTTCACAATGGTCTTCTTAGTCTCCAAACGCGCCTCGTAGCCAGTGGAATTAATTGTTGCGATTACTTCATTTTCGTTGGTTATGTTTGGATCGTAAGTTACGTAGGCTTTTTCAGTTGCAAGGTTCACACTAGCTTCCTTTATACCTGGCGCTTTTTTTAGTGCTCCCTCAATTGTCTGGGCACATGAAGCACAGTGCATTCCGCCGATTTGTATTGCCTTTTTCTTTTCGGTCATTTCTTAGTTCGCCAAAATATCTACAAGTAGGGAAATATATAAATATATCGTCTGCAGATATATCTCTTGGATTAACATCGCTTGAAGATACATCTGTCTGGGTAATAAAAATGAAATTAGAACTGGACGACTTGATCTCAGATTTCTCTCGTTTCTACATGCTCACCATACTTTATGAAGGCCCAACTCACGGCTACAGCATACTTAGTAAATTCAGAAAGCGCGTAGGAAAAGAAGTCAGCCCTAGCCTTGTCTATCCCTTCCTCAGCAAGCTTGAGGAGAAAGGCCTAGTAAAGCATGTGGACAAACCTGTGGGCGAAAAAGAGAGAAAAATCTTTGAACTGACTGCAGAAGGAAGGGCACTCTGCATACGACTGTTCAAAAGATTCGCCAACCTGGTCTCGATAGCCATTGAACCAAGCCTCGAAGTTTGCGCTCACTGCGGGTGCAAGGTTTACGAAGGAGGATATTGCGAAGTCATAAACGGGAAAGAAACAACCTTCTGCTGTACGCACTGCGCTCACTCCTACATAAAAGAAAGATCTCACGAAAAGATGCAAAAGGGCGCACGCGCGAATTCAGATGGCTGCAATTGCGCCCCCGAATAGGATGTAAAAACAAATTATCATTAATGCAAGCTTGGTGGTCTAGTTGATCGGTCAGTTTTTGTTGGCTTTCAGAGAAGCCTTAGAGGCAGCGCTCATCACAGCAATAATCTTGGCCTACCTGAAACGAACCAAAAAGAATCCTCTGTCAAAATACGTATTGTATGGAGTTTACGTTGCAGTAGCAGCAAGTGTATTCATTGGAATCCTTGTCTGGCTTCTATATGGCAGTCTCACTGGGCCGGCCAAAGCGTTGTTTGAAGGAGGCGCTGCCCTTTTTGCAGTTTTTGTGTTATCGTCCATGATCTACTGGATGGCCACCAAAGGGAAAGAACTTAGGATCGAAGTGGAAAGAAGAGTAAAAAACATTACAACTCGAGGCGCAACTCTCGCTCTAGCTTCCTTTTCATTCATCGTCATATTCCGAGAAGGACTTGAAACCGTGCTTTTCCTAACTCCTTTCTTATTAAAAGATGCTACAGGAACATTGGCTGGAGCCATCCTCGGCATAGGGGCTTCGTTGGCGCTTGCTTATGCGATATTTGCTTTTGGTATGAAGGTTGACATACGAAAGTTTTTCTATTTCACTAGTATATTGCTCATACTCCTAGCTGGAGGTCTGGCCGGATACGGAGTACACGAATTAGCTGAGTATGCTGAAAAGACCGAAATCAATCTGGGCTGGCTGGGTGAGCCTGCGTACATTTTGAACATACCCGAAGACAGCCCACTTCACCATAAAGGGGCAATAGGATCCGTATTTGCAGTAATGTTCGGTTATACAGTAAAGGCCGAATGGGCCAGAGTGATAGTTCATTTCGCGTATCTGGCAATAACGTTTCCACTAGTGTTATGGGCGTATAGAGGAAAAGGCAAGAATCTGAAAGCCACACGGAAGGGATCTGATCTGCGATGATCGTGTCTGACATGAAAGCGATATCAGAAGGGCAGCCACGCGCGCGCAAAGATAGAGAGTTATAGACATCCGAAAAAAGCTAGGGTTTTCGAAGGCATCTTTACAGACAACGAAAAATCTGCTTGTGTGAGCGAGTGCGAAAAGAAAACTGGGGTAGCTTGAACTTTTCAGAATCCTCCAAAGGACCAGCTAAATGCAGGCAGAGTTAGATATGCTTGTTATTTTCCTTTGTATTGTTTAGCAACAATAACGGTTGTTGTTAGATAGATGTCGGGTAACGCTCTTAGTTTTTCTGTCAAGAATTTATCTAACTGCGCTAATTCTTCAGCTTTAACCTTAACAATTGCATCATATTCTCCATACACTAGATCTACCTCAAGGGCTTCATCGAAACTTGCAACTTTCTTTAATACATCCTTCTCTGAGCCTGAATGCAACGTAACCAAAACATAGGCAAGGACAACCATCTCGCAATGCCCCCCTGATACATGACTATTCCAGGCGAACTTAACATTTTGCATAAAAGGTCAACGTAAAAAAAAGATGGGGTGTGGTTGTCTATTAAATCAGATTTTTCTCTTTGCTATGGCAGCTCTGAAAGTCTTTCCACAATGGTCGAAGAGTCCTATAGTAAGTTCTGTTCTCTTACCACTCTTGTCGGGTCTACCTGCCATCTTCCAAGTCTTTCGAGGAGTAGCCACATTCATTCCACACATTGGACATTTAGCCATAGGATTCCCCGTCTATAACGTTACAGATGGATCATCATAAAACATTTTCCATGTCAAATGCTGCACTCGGAAAGTGGTTGGCAGTGCCTTTAGCAGAGAGCAATGGGCCGCCAGCCCTCGCACAATGCGCGCGTATCTTTGGCCCACAGAAATATTTTTTCAGAAAAATTATGTGACTGCCTCTCTACGTCTCTTCCTAAATTCTCGCATGTAAGCTGCCCATCTCCTCCTCTATTCGGTGTCACGCCACCTCTGCATAGCTTTTTCCAAGAATCTCCTTTCTATACTCTGGATCGTTCGTATATCGCTCACATGCTGCATTCTACTGTTTTCTATCGCCATGCGCGTGTTATTAGCGACAGTGCGAAACCGCTATTTGAAGCGTCGTGAGATCTGCGGTCATGCCGAATACGTGTCCCATGCCGTTTTCATTGCGCGCGCATTATTTCACTGGTTTCCGTATTTTCTTTGTTGAGTCTTTTTCGACTTGAGTAGGTCCACACTCACATCTACATTCTCCACACATGTCTTGTCACCTCCTACAAATCAAAAAGTTAATATAATTCTTGTAGTATTTAAACTACAAAGTGTAAAGTTATAGCGTGAGTGTTAGGGAAGTAAGCCACTATGAATAATGAAAGTGAAGGTACATGTAGCCCAGAGAAAGATAGTGAACTGTGCCTGTGCCCCCTTGAAGGCATCATTAATATCATTAGTAAAAAATGGACGTTGCAAATCGTTGCTGTCATTGGTAACCATAAAAAGTTGAGGTACAACGAAATATCGGCGAAACTAGGCAGTATCAGTCCAAAGAGTTTAACTGACAGATTAAAAGAGTTAGAAAGGGCAGGGTTAATCAAGAGAGAAGCGTTTGCGGAGATACCTCCAAGGGTAGAGTATTCCCTCACTAAAGACGGAGTAGAACTGAGAAACAAAATGGTGCCTTTGATGGAATGGGCTTCCTCAAGATTAGATGTAGGTCAAACATGCATATCAAGCAAGATGAAGTAAACACTATTCCTTTTTTATATTCTTTTGAACAAACAATCAAAGAACCGCCTATGCGCGCGCGAATAATACTTAACTAGAAAAGAGGAGGCAGTTTGAACCCTTCCAGAAAGTCTATTTTTGAACAAAAATAGCATTCTACAAAAGACAAACTGTTCATATTGTTTGCTAAGAAATAATGAATCAGTTTTTCAATGTGTCGCGAGCGCATTTACGGAGTCTAGAAAGTTTTATATAAGATAATTTTATATAGTATAGTTCGTCATGGAATTAAGTGCAGCAATCGAAATGTAATTGCGCATGCGAACATGGAGAAAACGACAATGAACGAAACATTAAGAACTATTCATAACTTGAGGTCGATAAGGAATTTCTCCGAAAAAGAAATTTCAAAAGAAGATTTAGAGAGAATTTTGGAAGCGCGCGCGCGCAACGGTTAAATATGGATTTCTTGATTTCGACCTTGAGAGGCTATTTCAATGGTTGACTATGCGTTGGTTGGCCGATGCGGGATCTATTGTGGTGCATGCGGAGCACACAGAGCCTACAAGGATAAGAGGGCAAAATTTTTCCAGCAAGTAGTCGAAGCATTTGAGTTTCCAACAGAAGATGTTCGTTGTGAAGGTTGTCACGCTTTGACACCCAAATGTGCTGGATTTAAATGCAAGGTTGTGCAATGCCTAAACTCTAGAGGCTTTGAATATTGCTTTGAATGCCCAGCCTACGAAAGCCAATCATGTAAAAAATACGAAGATATGGCAAAGAAATGTGTCGAGTATGATGTAGATCTCAGGGCAAATCTGGATAGAATAAAGTCAGGAGATACAGAAGCTTGGTTGAAAGAGTGCGAGCAGAAATTTAGGTGCCCAAAATGCGGCAAGAGCTTGCCTGTCTTCGGGTACAAAGGAACGCTATGCTACCATTGTGGTGCCGACTTGGCCACGTGAATTCTGAAGCCGCGCATTCAAGTAGAACTGGAATATTGATTTTCATTTCATAATTATTAACAGTCTACCTTTAGGAATCCTTGTTGGGAGAAGAATCCATGGCCGACTTTGTAGAAGGAGGATCAAAAATGAAGCTTATTCTACCTTTTGCTGTTTCTGCGGAGGATCGGATCCAAGACTTTACAAAGAATATGGAGATGGCGGTTATTCTCTACCTGGCGGAGTTGGATAGAGAAAAGGGTGAGGGTCATATTTTGAAGAAGCCAGACGAGAAGCTGGTTTTCATAGCTGAAGTCTGTTATCCCATATGGTTGGTTCCTTGGAGTGGAGGAGCATTGTTGTTTGATGGGCTTGGCTTCACGTCACACACACTGTCTTATGACACACTGCCCGATATCAAAGCCTTCAACAACAATTTAAAAGGGGCCGCAAAAACACTTGAAGCCTATTCTGTGGTTCTTTCCCGAAATGCCAATTACTTCAAAAACTTCGCTGGCAAGGAGGAAAAAACCATAGAAAGCCTCATCACGGATCCAGATTTAATACAAGATTTTTTGGTGTATCTTTCAGAGACGCATGAAGCTAGAAAACCATTAACCACCAGAGCGGTTTTATCTCCAATCATTAACGAATCCGAAATCTCAACTTGTATCAAAGAGCTTTCAGCCCTAAGGGCAAAAATTGACGAGGATGCAAGAAACGTAGACGCAAGTATGAAACGGCTCAGCATTACAACTCGAGAAAAAGTAAAAGCAATTCGAGAAGAAATCAAGGAAGTTCGAAGAAAATTCGGGAAACAAATTGATAAGGTTAGGCCTGGAGTAACAAAAAAAATAAGGCAAATTCGAAAGAATTGTGACAGGATGTCCAAGCGATTCGAAAGACAACTTCGACTTCTTCACAAAGATCAAGCCAAACTTGAAAAAATGCAGAACCGTCTAAGAGCTGAAATCGAGCGTTGTGAAACTAAAACAAAATCTTGGAGGCGTCGCAAAAATAAGAGACGCGAAATCCAATGGACGCAAAGGCGTAAAAAATTCAGGAAAAAACTTCCGCCTCTTAAGAAAAGAATTAGAAATACAGAAAGAAAAATAGAGAAAATTGAAACTGCCAGGAAACTTGAAATATCCCAACAGAGGATAGAGTGCGACGCCCGTATCGAAAAAGCCAAGAAGATTCTTAGAGAGCTTGAGTCCTCCCGAGAAGACACACTCAGAACAAAGCAAAAGGAAATAAAATCGCTAGAGGATACAACTTCATTCATTATGAATCAAATGAATGAAATGGCAAAGTCAAAAAAAGCTGCATTAAATGAGTTTAACAGAATAAGTATTCCTAGAAGAAAAGGAGCACGTGCCCTGGTATACTTGCCCTTCTACTTCGTGCGTTACGAAATGGAAGCGAAGAAAAGATATGTCGTATATCCTCCATCCGTTGCAGGTGGCATGGGATTCTTGACAAAAATGAAGGGAGCTTTGGGTGGCGCAAAAATGAAAGCTTTTCTTCAACCTCGGTCAAAAGCCATTACAGCGTTCCTTAATCAACTTGTGACAGTAGTCCAAAAGGATCCCGTGTTTGAAAAAGAGGTAACCGACGCTGGAATCCAAGACAGCGTCTTACGAATGAAAGAGCTACGAATAGGAGCCAAAAGAGGGTTGAAAGAGTTAAGAGATGAAAAATGGATATCAAAGAACGAGCTTCAAACTATTAGCGACCTACTATATATGTACGCTTAGTTTCAATTGTTCAAGAGTGCACCTGCTATCAAACTAATAACAGAAGGGCGCTAGAAGATACGGTGAGAGTTGTTTCCTATTCGACTGACCTTGTTCCGATGCGAATATTCATGCATGTGAGCGCATGCGCATGGGATTGACATTATCCCAAGAAAATCATATTTTATCAGGGTTTTCTATGGTTCTAAAAAGGAATAAGGGCAGATCCGTAGGTGTAAACAGTTAAAACAACTGATGCGATGAATGCAAGGGCCCAGACTATCTTATCCCACAAAAATACTTTTAATCCATCCATCATCCCGAAAGGGATAAGATTGAAAAAGGCTATAAGCGCGTTGATCCCCGCGATGATCCAGAAGAGAGTGCTTTGACTGGTTAGGGCGACTAAGGCAGATATCGTTGAAAGGACAATGTTGGTCAGCGGTCCGGAAAGACCCGTTTTTCCTACACTCTCTTTGGTCGCAGGTCCCACAATCATCACGGCTCCCGGTGAAATGATTTTGAGGGGAAGAAACATCGAAATAAGAGTGATGAGTGCTCCTTGCATAGTTATTCGAAATTCCGCCCACAGACCAAAGTGTTGTGCTGAAAATTTGTGAGCGAGCTCGTGAAGAAGAAAGGATAAGGTGAACACTATTGCAAGGCCTACCAGAATTTCTGGCAACGCTGTTCCCAGCCCTATGTAGGGGATGAAGGACAAGCCAACGCCAAAAACAAGTAGGGTTCCAAGAGCCAAGTGCCTGAGTTCGGTTGTGCTGAACCAGAAGACTTTTTCCGTAGGTTTAGGCATGTAACTGATCGTATATGTGTGTGAAGGTCTCGTAGCCTCCCGTTCCACAACGATTGGCGGCGCCTCTTCCTTCGGAGCTCTTGCTCTCCAAGATTCTGGACACGCATGATTTTCTGGTAGGCGATGTTCGGCGCAGAAGTATCCGTTGCAGTATTGACATTTGAAGGGAAGAACAACTTCTTTGTCACAGTGTTGACATCTCGTCGTGGTGTTCAACTTCCTGAAAGTTTCTAGACACTTGATTAGGTTTGTGGTTTAAATGTTTAAC
>CAYFXU010000086.1:0-7744 GCA_964347145.1 uncultured Candidatus Bathyarchaeia archaeon | reverse complement strand
GGCAAAGCAAAAGGGAGAATTTCTTTCGAAGAGCGGGGAAAGTTAGGCTTCGGTTTTGATCCTATCTTCGAACCAGCAGGCGACAGTGATAAAACCTTCGCAGAAATGGCCACAACCGAGAAAAACAAGCATTCGCATCGAGCTGAGGCTCTGCGAAAATTCGCTAACTGGTATACATCTGAATCCAAACGAATATTTTAAATATCTGCGTTACCCGCTTTTAAGAAGCTCTCGGAGGAGAAAAATTGCCAAAGAAGATGAAGGGGAGGTCTCATCAAACAAGACCAGTCACCAAGAGGCCGCCAGCTTGGTGTAGATACACAACTGAAGAAGTGGAGGCCCTGGTCATGAGGCTGGCCAAAGAAGGACACCCTTCTAGCGAAATTGGAATAATTCTACGGGACCAGCATGGCATTCCCCTAACCAAACCTATCACTGGAAAATCCGTTTCCCAAATTTTGAAAGAGAGAGGATTAGCGCCATCAATCCCAGAAGATCTAGAAAACTTGATGAGAAAAGCCACACGTCTTCATGTTCATCTCGACAAGAACAAGGCTGACTTGGGTAACAAACGATCCCTCCAGATAATTGAGGCTAAGATTTACAAACTTGCCAGATACTACAAACGCAAAGGTGTGCTACCCCCTGATTGGAAATATGAAGCAAAAGTTGCCTCCCTCGTTTAGTTTCGGGGTTCAGTTTTGCCCGTGACAAAAAAGCAGATCGACGCCGTTATGAAAGACGCCTACAAAGCGGCCAATCTCATTTCAGAACATGTTGAGAAGAATGACGTTATCCATGTGTCCTCTCACATAGATGCAGACGGTCTAGCGGCGGCTGGCATCGTCGGGAAATTCTTGGTTAGACTGGGGGGAACGTTCCGCCTCCGTGTTGCGAAGTGGGTGGACGAGAAAGTGGTTGATCAAATAGCCGCAGAAAAGCCTTCCTTGACAATATTCACCGATTCAGGAAGCGGCTATCTTGACCTGCTGGGCGAAAGACTCTCCAACGATAGCGTAATCATTCTTGATCATCACCAAACCGTCATGGAGACCCCCTCATCGTTCATCCATGTCAATCCTCATTTTCATGGAATAGACGGATCCCGGGATATCAGCGGGGCTGGAGTGGCATACTTCGTTGCCAAAGCCTTAGATAAAACAAACACCGACTTGGCTTGCCTAGCCGTGGTGGGAGCCTTAGGAGACTGGCAAGACAAGTATGAAGACAAATCTGGGCGGCGAAAATTGGGAGGCGCCAACGAAAGCATAGTAGAGGATGCAGTAAAGGCGGGTTACCTCAACGTAGAAACCGACCTTCTGTTTTTCGGAAGGGAAACACGTCCAATTCATCGAGCACTAGCCCGCACCACAAACCCATTCATACCTGGTGTGAGTGGAGAGGAAGACAAAAGTTTAGCTTTCCTTACAAACTTAGGGATTAAACCCAAGCAAGAAGACAAGTGGCGCGCTTTAAGAGACCTTTCAGAAGAAGAGAAAAAGAAGCTTTTCTCGTCCCTCGCCGACTACCTCGTGTCAAAAGGTTTCCCCAGCGATGTCGCACTAGATTTGATCGGAAACGTTTACACGCTGACTCGTGAAGAGCCTTGGACTCCCCTCAGGGACGCTAGGGAGTTCACCGTTATGCTTAATGCAACAGGGCGCATGGATAAGGCTGGTCTTGGGGTAGCCGTCTGCATGGGAGACAGGGGGAAATGCCTCGAAGAAGTAACAGTGGTGATGAAAGAATATCAACAAACCATCACCAAATACATAAGTTGGGTGACCGAAAAACCTGAACGCCTAGAAGAGTTGGAGAACATCTACGTTGTTCGAGGAGATGGCTTCATAGACGAAAAGGTCATTAGTCCAGTTTCTTCAATCCTCTCGACAACTCTTTCTAAACCTGGAAAACCCATAATTGTCTACTCTGCGATCTCTGGTGAAGACATGGTTAAGGTTTCGGCCAGGGCGTTAGAACCTTTAAGAAAAAAGGGTTTAAACCTTGGAGAGGTTCTACGCGTTGCAGCTGAAGAGTACTCAGGCAGAGGTGGAGGACACGACGTAGCCGCCGGAGCCCAGATACCTGTTGGAGACACGGAAGCCTTTGTCAGACTTGTGAACAAGCTTGTCAAGAAGCAGTTGGAGCAGGCTCAACTTGGAGGCTGAGATCAAGCTTTCCTACAAAGACGAGAGTGAAGCGGAAGCCGTGGCGACAGCCGTCTCTCCAGACAACATGGAAGTTCCGTCAGGTCTGTTCGTCAAAACAGAAAGAAGCGGGTCCGAAGTTTTCACGATCGTGGAATGTCAAACAAAACTGCAGACCTTCATAGCCACTCTCGACGACCTTTTGTCATGCGTCTCCGTCGCAGAAAAGTCTTTTTCGGTGATTAAAGATTTAAAGACGCCCCGAAGCAAATCGGAGTCATAAGTTTCGCGATCAGTTCTGTCGCACATGTTAAATATTTGAGTTCTATGTAAACTTAGAGGCGATCGATTTCAGAGGCTACGCCGTATGCTAGACATAAAACTGATTCGAGAGCATCCGGAGATTGTGAGAAACGACTTGAAGAAGAGGGGAGACTCTGAAAAGCTCAAGATGCTCGATGATTTGATCGATTACGATAAGCAGTGGAGAAAGTTGCTGACGGAAGTAAACGAGTTGAGACATCGGCGGAAGGAGGTAACGACTGAAATTGCAGGCTTGAAGAAAATGGGAAAAGATGTCAGCAGGCAAATGGGAGAAGCGAAAAGGATACCGCAGGACATAAAGAGACTGGAGAAACGAGTCAAAGAATATAAGGAAAGAGTTGATCAGATTCTACTGAGACTTCCCAACATTCTGCACGAGTCTGTTCCTTTCGGTAAAGATGAAAGCGAGAACGTCGTTGTGAAAATTGTTGGCAAGCCCCCGAAATTTGATTTTAAGCCAAAGAGTCATGTGGAAATCGCTTTGAATTTGGGTTTGATGGATTTTGACAGGGCTGCCAAGGTTGCTGGTCACGGTTTCTACTATTTGAAGGGGGATTTGGCTCGACTGGATTATGCAATCATGAACTACACGGTAGACTTTCTTCGAAAGAGAGGTTATACCCTAATAGAACCTCCATTCATGATGCGTAAGAAGCCATATTTGGGAGTCACTGATCTAGATTTCTTTGGAGACCAGCTGTATAAACTAGAGAATGAAGACCTCTACTTGATAGCGACAAGCGAACATCCCATGGCCGCAGCCCTCATGGGTGAAGTAATCGACAAAAAAGACTTGCCAATAAAATTTGTAGGGGTCAGTCCTTGCTTTAGGAAAGAAGTTGGTGCTCATGGGAAATACACGAAGGGTTTGTTCAGGGTGCATCAATTCAACAAGATTGAGCAGTTTATTTTCTGTCTGCCCGAAGATTCGTGGAAGCTTCATGAGGAATTGCAGAAGAATTCCGAGGATCTCTGCCAAGGCTTGGGATTGCACTTCAGGGTTGTTAACGTCTGTACTGGAGACATTGGAATAATAGCGGCCAAGAAATACGATATAGAAGTCTGGATGGCTGACGGCACGTTCAGAGAGGCTGGGTCAAATTCCAATTGTACAGATTATCAAGCGAGAAGGCTGGACATAAGGTTCAGAGAAAAGGAAGGGCAAGCTCCAGCTGGTTTCGTGCATACGTTGAACAACACGGCCCTCGCAACCAGCCGAACCATCATAGCTATTCTAGAACAGTATCAGCAAGAGGATGGCTCCGCCATAATTCCTGAAGTTCTGAGACCGTTAATGGGCGGAATCGAAAGAATAGAATGAGGCGCGAAAGCGCTAAAGCTTTTAATACCTCCGCACGAAATGTTTCCAGTCGCAATGAGGGCCTGTATTGTCAAAGAAGAGAAGGCGTATCAAGGATAAGTGGCGTGGCAAGCACTGGTACACAGTAGTATCTCCGCCTTACTTTGGGGGAGTTGAGCTGGGAGTCATACCTGCAGACGACCCCTCAAAACTTGTTGGAAGGGTCGTGGACGCTACGCTCTACGATATCACCAACGACTTTGCACATCAGTATCTAAAGATGTATTTTAAAGTTTCAGATATTGAGGGCAAAACTGCCCGCACGATTTTCAAAGGACACGAATATTCTAGAGACTACCTGAGAAGCCTGGTTCGAAGAAGAACGACGCGAGTGGATGGGATCCTCAGCGTCACGACTATGGATGACTATGGGCTGAGACTGGCTGTTTCCATTTTCACTCTTTCGCGCATTAAGACCTCCCAAGAACAGGAGATACGTGCTATTATGAGAAAAATCGTTGAAGAAAAGGCGTCTTCTCTAACTTTCGACCAATTTGTTCAAGAGCTTGTCTTGGGAAAAATCGCTTCTGATATCTACAACGAGGCTAGAAAAATGGCGCCTCTGCGCCATGTTGGTATACGAAAGTCGAAGCTTACCCTTCAACCCACAATCGCTTCGTAGCAACCATCAAATTTTCGTTCAAGTCATTAGAGGAAAAGTCTTGAAAGATAACCGTCTAGCGAGTTTAAGGAAGCGAGTTGCTCGAGAAGCCGCCCTTCTACTCTACACTTCCCAGGAGAAGGAATATAAGCAAGCTAAAAAACAAGCGGCGGAAATTTTGAAGGTTAAAGTTCTTCCAAGCAACCTTGAGGTTGCGAATGAGCTTGACAAAATCGCTGAAGAAAAAGAAGGTTCTTCAAAAAAAGAACTGCTTTTGCGGCTACGACAAGAAGCTGTGAAAGTGATGGGAGCACTGAGAGATTTCAATCCCAGACTTGTAGGAAGCGTTTGGAGGGGAACATCTCACCAAAACAGTGACATAGACATACTCGCGTTTTCCCGAGACCCAAAACCGGTCTTAGATCAGCTTCAAGAGTATGGATACTACGTTATTAGTTCCGAGTGGAGTTCAGTGACCAAGAGAGGAAAAAAAGAGTCTTCGTTCCACATCCATGTCGTTCTCTCCTCCGGCGATGAAGCGGAAGTCATAGTTCGAGACCCTGAGGAATTTGGCCGGCTAGGAAGATGCGAAATATATGGAGACACTGTAAGCGGTCTAAGCCTCCGTCAACTTCTCAAGATTCTCAAGGAAGGACCACTTCAAAAGTTTGTGCCCACAAAGAGCAAACCGCCTGCCTGAGAGGACTGCCTTAATCAGCCTTAAATACGTGTTTCATCACAGAAGAAGTTGAATACAAGGGAAACAACCATCCTTAACAAGACGATGCAAACGACGGGAGTGTCCAACTTAAATGGACATCGACAAGAAAAGATTCAGGAAAATGTTCCCACATTTAGCTCAAGAACTTGAAGCCGGGGATCGTAGAATATCGGTGACCTCTGTTCGATCTGACCCTCAAACCGGAGAGAAGGCGTCTTCGAGGAAATTTGATGACTATAATCCTGACGTAATCGATTTTCTTCGCAGATGCGATACTGAGCAGCAAGCAGAAGAAATAATCTGTTATCTGGAAGGTAGAGGCGAAATCAGCTCCAACTATGGTAGAAAGCTTAAGAAACAGCTGAAAGAGAAAGGTGTAAGAAGCTTCGGGTCGAAAAAGGAAGACGACTATTATCTTAAACAAGACGGATTTTGAGCTCAGAAGCTAAAGGTCACTCTTATGCGCGCGCGCATCTTATGTGTAAGCTACCTGAACGGGCGGAGACTGCACCCAAAATCATGCGCTCTCCATCTTTTTCGTTGAAAAATTGGGCTCATACCCCGGCGTCCGCACGAAAAGGCTACACTTCCAGCCGTTTTTTTGGAGGTGCTCCATCGGTCTCGATCCAGCTGAACTTCCTCTGGAGGACCGTTGGGTAGTAACATGTCCAATCGTAGTCTACTTGTTTTCCCCATTCGTAGTAGATTCTGGGGTCGATATAGCTCTTCAGGGATGTCGCGAGATTATAGTCGCGGGTCTTCTTCTGGGTCTCTATCCTGAGCCTCAGCTTGTCCATCGCCGCCTTGTCACGTTGCCTCCGCCCTTCCAGTCTCTGCCTTAGCTTTTTCATCTGCTCTGCGTGCCTAGCCTTCAGCTCTCTGATGCGTTGTTTTTGGCGGGCCGCAGCCTCTCGGAGAAGGCGAATGCGTTTCTTTGGGGCGCGGATGGGTTTGCCTCGTTGCTTTCTGTCCGCGAGTTGCCGCAGATAAGCCTCCAGCTTCTCATTCATCGCCTTCAACCTTTTCTCTTGTTTCATCAGTTTCTCTCTGTATCTCTCTTCTCGCCTCTTGGTTGTCTGCCCTAGCTTGGCTTGAGCCTCCTTCGCCCGTTCCTTTATCGCCTTAAGGCGGTCCCTCTTCTTTTCTAAAGATGACTTCCAAGTCTTGAGGATGGTACGCCGGTGGTTGCAGACCCTAGCGGCCTCAAGGTTCGCCATCGTGGCCATAAATTTCTTGACGTATTCTGGGTCTTTGAGTTTGACAGGTGCTTTGCCTAGGCTCGTCTCGACGGCTTTGGACGCATAGCTGGTGCGGAAAACCTTTGCTGAGAGCCCGGTCATCACCTCGTCGAGGAATTCACTCACATGCTTTGAGCCGACGCCGCCGAAAAGAGTGGATCTTGCGTCCGCAGAGAACTCCTTGAGGTTTCTAATTACACTATCTGGAAGTTTGACCGTGAAGACGTGTGGTACAGAGTCTTTTCCGAGAAAGTTGAAGGTCATAGAGCCCTCGCCATTATAGTGAATATGCTCAGGTCGGAGGGTTGAGGCGCCAACGGTGTCTGCCTCATCAGGGTCCTTTTCATCGCCGACTCTGATCTTCAGCCTATCAATGAGGAAACAGACGGTCGCTGTCTTCCTCCGTCTTGGATCATTGGCATCAAGGTTTCTCCAGATGTGCCTTTGGACCGCCGCAAGGCTCCGCCGGAGTTCCCTTGCTTTGTCAAACTTTTCGATATCTCTCTTTTGTTTCATGATGCTGGAGTCAGAAAACCAGACGTACTTTGTCTTGCCGGCGAGTTTGTCCTGCCATCGGGCGATCCACATAGAGTTCGGCTGCCAGACAACGGCCTTCCAGTTGCCCGGTGGCCTAAGAGCGTCAGGGGAGAGATTCAGTTCGATGTCCTCTTCAAGAGGTCCCTCCTTCCAGTGACCCCTAAGAGGATGTTTTCCTCGACCCATAAATATAGAATTGGGTTCCACGGCATAGTTGGCTACCTCCATACGGACACCGTCAACCCATGCATATCCATAACGCTTTTTGTTCGCCTCCCGTTGGGATTTTCTCTTGGCCGCCAGCTGTCTCTTCTCTTCCTTGGAGAGGTTCGCCTTCCAGTCTCGCTCCTTTTCGACAAAAGATAGGATCTCAGAGTAGTCGACGTCGCCGGGTTTGACACGGATGCAGAGCTTCTTTGAGAAGTCGCGGTGGAAATTTCTAGCAAAGACAGGGTCTTCGACATAAGAAGTCCCAATCTTCTTAACCCAGGCGACAGCCATCTCCTCTTGCTCGGGCGTCAACTCAATCTTGTCCTCTCTCACCTTGATCGTGAGACCTTTTCCTTCGTATTGACGTAGAACTAGAACGCCATTGTGACGTAGTTGCTCCATTTGGATTCTCCGCCTAATTAGATTCTTGTACGAGAACGAGAGCGGACTTAAACCTTGCTTCTTTAGAATCCATATGTTGAAGCTTGTGAACTTGAGTATGTCTGTGACTTTTGCGGTGAGTGAAAGCACTTTCGAAAACGGAAACGAACCTGGACAAATCGAAAAACGACCTTAGTTTATTTGCGAAACCTTGTGTTTTTTCTA
>CAYFXU010000085.1:0-7810 GCA_964347145.1 uncultured Candidatus Bathyarchaeia archaeon | reverse complement strand
GAAAATCCTTGCACAGCCCACAGTGCTCAACTTCACGATCTGCAGAACAAGCGTAGAGTCTGCATTCACCCCAAAAAGGTCTTCCTTTGACCATACCACATCCAGAACAGTGTGGAGCTCTTTCTTTTTTGAAATAGGAACAAAGTCCGCAGTATGTGCCACAAGGTGCAAGAAGACTTTCATTCAATTCTACATCATCTCAAACAAGATTCGAAATACTATTCTATCCCTCTCTTCAGTTCTTATGACTTGTGGAGAGACTTCGATTGAAACCCAAACAACCAGCTTTTTCTATTCTTTCGCTTCAGTATTCTAATCGTTTAGATGAAAAATAGAAAAAAGGAATGTTTGCGCGAGATGTCTACTGTTTATGTTGTTCAGGTCGAAACATTCATAAACCCTTTCGTTGATAAAACTTTGAACTTAAAAGGGTGAGGCTTATGTCAAGGCCGTTTTACGTGAAATTCGAGATTCCCAAAGAGGTGGCAGATGCAGCCTATGAAGCCCTGCAAATAGCCAATCAAACAGGTTCTGTCAGAAAGGGCACGAACGAGACAACGAAGGCTGTGGAGAGGGGTCTGGCAAAACTCGTCGTCATAGCTGAAGATGTGGATCCACCAGAAGTCGTGGCTCATCTTCCCATCCTCTGCGACGAACGCAAGATTCCATACATATTCGTACCTAACAAGAGAAAACTTGGCACTTCCGCAGGCATAGACGTCCCTGCGGCTTCAGTGTGCATCACCGAGGTTGGCGACGCAGTGGCTTTGATAAAGGAAATCTCCAGCAAAATTGAGGAACTGAAAAAGAAGGGCCCTAGTGGATGAGCGAGAAAGAGGAGAAAGAGGAGGTAATTCCCGCCGAAGTCATTCAGGTGATCGGTCGAACAGGAATCACCGGTGAAATATCTCAAGTTAGGGTTCGAGTGCTTGAGGGAAGAGACAAGGGACGCATCATAACCAGAAACGTGAAAGGCCCGGTGCGAGCCACCGACATTCTCCTGTTGAGAGAAACCGAAAGAGAAGCCAGGAAACTTAGACGGTAAAACGAGGGTTGCCAGTGCCAAGGCCCAGACGCTGCTCCTTTTGCGGACACGAGTTTCTACCAGGCACCGGTATCATGTACGTGAAAAACGATGGAACAATTCTGTGGTTTTGTTCAGGCAGATGCAGAAAAAGCTCCATCAAGTTGAAGCGCGACGCTCGGAAGATTCGCTGGACAACCTATTTTGGAAAAGAAGAGAAGGGGAAAGCTTGACCTAACGCCGCATCTCCTTTATATTGCGGAAAAGGTCATGAAGAGGCTGAAGTGACGAGTGATGAACATCGTCCTGCTGGGGTCTCCAGGAGTGGGCAAGGGAACATACGCCGAGATTCTTTCAGCTAAATATGACATTCCGACGATATCTGTTGGAGATCTTTTTCGTGGAGCCATAAGGGATAGAACAGAACTAGGCAAAAAGATAGAATGCTACGTGTCCCGTGGAGACTTGGTTCCCGACGAAATAGTAATTGAGCTGGTGAAGGAGAGACTGGAAAAGGAGGACTGTAGAAACGGATTTTTCCTTGACGGCTTTCCCAGGACAATCGCCCAAGCAGAAGCCATGGAAAAATTCAAGAAGGTAGATAAGGTCTTGAATTTCGTTGCCTCCGATTCGGTCATCATGTCCAGACTTGGCGGGAGAAGAACCTGCAGAGAATGTGGAGCTATATACCACGTGAAAGAGGTCCCTCCCAAAGTGGAGGGCATATGCGACCGTTGTGGCGGAAGACTTTACCAACGTTCAGATGAGAAACCTCAAGCCATCAAGAACAGGCTACGGGTATATCGCGAAAAAACGAAGCCTTTGGTCGATTATTTCAGAAAGAAGGGGCTGCTCGCCACTGTCGACGCGAATTACAACATTGAACAGGTGGACAAGGTGATCTCTGAGTGCGAAAAGCATTTCCAAAAGTTGCGAGGAGATCCACGGAGATAAGGAATCAGGCTAGGAAGGTTGTTCAACCACTTTGTTCCATAATTCTTTGTTGTCGATGCAGCCGATGTCTGACGCATTCAAGTTTCCGTTAAAGTAACCGTAGGCTCTGGCTCTGCATCCTCCACAGATGTACTTGTCTTCGCATTTTCCGCATCCGATTGTTTGCCCATTTATTCTGTAAGTTTCCAGCTTTTCTCTTGTTCTTAGCCTCCACAGAAGGCTGTTGTTGTCCCAGATGTATTCGAAATTGTCGTTCAAAATGTTCCCGAGTATGGTGTCTTCATTGGTTGGGAAGAAGACGCAGGGTTTTATGTCTCCGTTGGGTTCCAAACCCACGTAGAGCCTTCCGGTTCCACATCCTCCCAAGAAGTTTGCGACGGCTTCGATGCCCTTTTTGGCGGCGTAATGGGCAGATACCGTCAAGTCGTGCCCTTTTTCTGCCGCGAGTCTCTTTACGACACTGGCGAGTTGTGGGCACGTGCTGAACAGTCTGTCTGTTGATATGTCGGTCTTTCCAGTTGTTTGTTCTTCTTCTTTTGCCTTCGAGTACAAGTTAACAATCTTTCTTCCTATTGTTTCAAGGAGGGAAAGTCTTTCCTTCGGGGTTAGGTCGAGTTCGATGTGTTTCTTTGCCCTTCCGGTAGGTATGTAATTGAAATTCATGAATCTTACCCCCAGCTCCTGTGTCAACTCTATTAACTTCGGTATTTCGTCTAGATTCTCCTTGTGAGCTGTCGTGGCAATGCATGTGTCAAGGTTTGCGTTCACAGAATTGTAGATTCCTTCCATCGTCTTTTCGAAGCAACCTGGGACACCTCTAAACTTTTCGTGAACGTCTTTGCTTGCTCCGTCCAGACTTATCTCAACATAGTCGATACCCACTTCTTTGAGTCTTCTTGTGTTGTCTTTCGTGAGTAGAGTCCCATTCGTGGCGATGGCTATGTACGGTATCTTCTTTCTTGCGTATTCCGCGACTTCGAAGAAATCCTTTCTTAATAGGGGTTCTCCTCCGGAGAAAGACAGTGCTGGAATGCCAACATTTGCGATCCTTGACAAGTTGTCTATGGTGTCAAACGCCTGGTCGGTTGTCAGTTCGGGCCGATGGGACCCCGCGTCTTCGTAACAGTGTTTGCATTTGAGGTTGCAGGAGTAGGTGAAGTTCCAAACGATTTCGAATGGGCCTGCTGGAGTGAACGGAATACGAATGCCATACTTTCTGATTCCTTTCATCATTAAGGCGAATCCCTTAAGCCAAGCCTCGCCGTGTTTCTGTTGTAGAAATCCTTTCCTCATGAAGTCTATGTCAGCTCTCATGGTTCTGGCGCCGACGTGGTAGAACGGATTAGCTATTCTGTGATATAGAGCAGCGCAGCTGCCGCAGAGGTGGACATCTTCTCCGAGGAAACGTCTTAGGGATTTTATCAGCAGGCTTCCGTCTTGTTCACACTCCACGTCAAACCTCTTTATAATTGACTTTAGGAGAGGATTCAAGGTCGAAAGCAACGCGTTTTCAAGGGATTCTATCTGCGTGGTTTCCTATCCTCCACATCGATCTCCAGTTTAATTTTTAGGCACTATTTGAAAATTAAAATTTGTTGTTCGCCTTTCTTAGTTAAATAACTTTAGCGAAATGACTTTGATGTTGATGTACCGTTTGTTCGGATCAGGCGGTCGCTGCCTCCGAGACTCAACGGTAGGGAAGATTATATGCTCATGCGGAAGCCGACCGCGTGTCCGGATGAACCGGTGCCTCGGATTTACTATGGTCAAGTATGCGGCGCGCAGGCACAGTGGGATTGCCTATTGCTGAAGCGTTACGTCAATCTGCCTCAGAAATTTCTCTAGTTCGTTTTCTGCGTTGTCCGCTCGGATAAATATCGGTACATTTTCCATTCCCGTGGCAATGTAGCTGGATAATAGCCATTCGCCTGGTGCAAATTCCAACGTCTTTTCCAGAATGCCTTGATCTATCATGAAGGTGTTGCTCACCACGGATCGGTCATAGGGTCTGGGTAGAGTTCCTACAAAGTACGTGTGTAGCTGCTGCAACGCGTTTGTGTTTAGGTAGGCGATTCTTTGGGTGGCGACGCAGGCTCCCAGTCCATATTTTCTTCCCTGCCTAAGAAGCGTCTCCACCTGCTTGGAGCATTTTCTGTCGATGCCGCTGGAGCCTGTCATGTCTGGAATGAACTCTTGGCCTTCGTCAAACACAAAGAGAACGTAAGGCTTAACTTGGAATCTTCTTTTCCGGCGGTTTAACAGATCACGTGAAAGCGTGATAACTAGGTCTTTGATGGTGAATGGGTCCGCAATTGACACGCATATTAGCCTCTCCTCGCCCTCAAGGAGATCACGAATCTTCTCAGCCGTAAGCCCACCTGTTTCCTTCTCTTCGGCTTCTCGTTTCTTTCTCAGAATATCCAAAAGCGTTGATCTGGTTGTTGCCCAGGCGAAAAGTCCGCTGGCCTCATGAACCTTAAATTTCTGCACAGCCTGACTGGCTTTTCCATTGATAAACCTTATGAAATCCTCATTGACTTCCCTGGGTTCAATGAAACCGTGCTCATCCATATACGCTAGGATAGCCTCACGAATTTCATCTATGGCATTCACGTAGTGAGGCTTTTCCATGCTAGACTTCTTCTGTCCATCAAGCTCCTCCAAAAACTGAGCAAACGTGGGAACCTTAAGCTTCGGTTTACTGTAATATGAAACCTTTCCCTGACTCAAAATTTCACGAAGCCCAATCAAAATCCTCGTGTCAGCTTCGTATTCTCTGGGCTTAACCACCGAATTACGAAACTGCTCAGCCGATTCAATCCTACTCTCAGTAATCACCCTAGCAGGCACAGTAGGATCCGCCAGCACATCCATAAGCAGGAACGGGTACTCACAGCTAATGTCAAAGATTACGACCTTCGTATCCTTGGTGTGATAGAGAATCCTTCTGAGAACGTTTGACATGAGGTTGCTCTTGCCACCGCCAGTGAAAGCGAAAACGCCGAAGTGGTATCTAACCAGCCTCTCAAAATCCACGTAGATCGGGATAATCGTCTTGCTGGCCTCAAACATCTTGATAAGCCCTAGTCTAGGGTCCTTCCTGGCGTCTGCAGTCGTCTTGGAAGCGTCGATGCCCAGCCTTTCAACGATCTCATGATTATACATGCGGTTAATCATGTCGCTGTTGAGAATGTGCACTTCACTGGCGACAACAGGATAGGAGAATCCTTTCATAAACTTCGGTTCCTCGTCTTCGCGCAGAATAAGGTCATAGTTGATGGGTATTGAGCTTATCTGAACCATCATCGTAGCCCTGTCGTCGGTTTCCCAGTCCGTCTCAGACTGCTCAATAATCTCAAACTGCATGGGATAATACCCATGATCCGAAAGCCCACGTAAACCAAAGTGTTCAGGCCAAACCCTCGAAATCTCCATAAGCGAACACCTCTCGTCACCTTCAATACCCTGCCTAAAATTCTTCACAGCCAGAAGCATACCCTCCTCCAAGAGACCCATAAGATCCCTCTGATACTCCACCTTCACCCTGCAATCGTATCGAGCAGAGATCCCAGCAAGTTTGGACTCCGCTATAAACTGCGTCCGTCTTGGGATAACCGCACTCAACCTACCATGGAACCTTCCGTCAAAATCCGTGAAATACCTGCCCCAGGATTTCTCCTCTCGTGACCTCAATTCGCCCTCGCCCCTTCCGTAACGAACTCACATAAAATACGAACTTCCTCAATTTATGATTGTTTGAAATACACTCTCTATCTCTGTCTGCTACACGACCGAAAGCAGACTAATGCCACTTAGCGCGCACATTTCCACGGCCAGGCGCGCTCAAGAGTTATACCAACGGACAAGACAAGAATGAGCTAAATCGTCCGAGGCTAAGTCTAACATAATGGGTGAAAGATTGAGTCAGAAAGTTCGTGAGTGGCTAAGATTATTACGACTCTTCGACGAGACAACTCATGGAGATCGACTTGAGATAGACAGGGAGATCGAAAGAAGAACGGGAATTAGCTGCGATGATGCGATAAGCCGTCGCCTACGCGCGCGCTCAAACGGCGCGTGCGCATGAATCTTCCATACTGATTGTTATCTACAAGATAACCGTATTCTCCATGCATCCGCAAGCACCTGTGAATGAGTTATTAGAAGCTGCCAGACGCAAAAAGACACAATTACGGAAACGAAAAAAGCCGAAGAGATACACAAAAAAAGGCCTAAGTCAAAAAAGCGCTAGGCTAGGATCGTTACCATCCTTCTTCTTCCCAGTCTTCCTCTTCTTCCTCTTCCTCCCATTCCGACTCTTCTTCACCCATGCCTTTCACCTCCTTCGGATTTCTAAGAGATACAGCGGCAAATCCTGTGGGTAATAAACTTTTCTCCTTTTGTATCTCTATTCTCGCTCAGCAAAAATGTGGTCTTTGTACTCGTGTCTCCTTCAGCTATTCTTGAGACGAGTTTATTCTTCAAATAACATTTTTGAAATGTCGTGTGCGTCTTCAGCACTACCAGCGAAAATGTCGAAATATTTCTTTGTCAGTTTTCTAACTCTTTCTTCGTCACTTGAGTATTTCACATGTAGAAACTCATGCACCAAAGCGGCCTGAGCCCTGTTCTTGATGTAAGACAGAGCTTTTTCTTTCCCATACTGTTGCACTAGTTCGTGACAAAACTCGAAGCTTTTCGGATAGATGAGGATTTCGCCTCTACTTCGGTATTTCCCAGCGAGTCCGTTTCCGTTCTCTTTTTGAAAGGGAAAAACTCTGACTTGAACATCTCTAACCATGTTTTCCTCTATCTTTTCTTTTCTTATTATCCATTTCAGGAATTTTTGAAACCGCGGCTTTCGTAAAGCCTTCAAGACAAAAGCAGCGTATCTTGTGTAAAAACGGAAGTTTTCCGAGAATTTCGCAACTTTTTCACGATTAACAACCCTTCTGATCTTCCCTGACGGTTTTGACATGCGCATTTCATCCAAAATAATCATCCAAACCTTTTCCACTCGTGCGTGTCCAGCTGCCGCACACGCGCATCGAATCTATACATGTGTTTGATCATAGTAATAAATGTTTAGAATTTTCAACAAGTGTTACCCAATCGAGACAAACGTTAAACATAAATACCTATTGGTAGCCTAGCTTTCCATTGGTATGAAGAGACTAAACGAGCTATTTGGCCCCTCAAAATATCTGATTGTTCTTGACCTGTTCCTTCAAAATCCAGAAGAATTTATGAACCTGAGAGAGATCGCCAGAAGAATAGAAAAGAATCCCGCGAGCGTTATGAATGTTCTTCCGAGCCTTGTCAACAGAAAATATATATCTCCTACAAGGATAGGAGCGAAAATAGTTGCATACCGGCTGAACAAAGAGAACAACACAATTAAACTTCTTTTAGAGTTTCTTCAAAAGCTTGAGGAAGAAGAGAGAGATCGCGCATAATGAGTTCACATGTTCAACACAATCGCGAAGATTATTCTTTCTGTTGACAAACTCGATCTTCTCGCGCGAGCAGATTGCCCCTTGAAGAGAATTCCGATTTAGCTAAAGAAAGGTGCTAATCCAATAATTATCGTAAGATTTGCAATGTTGGATCCTATAACGTTTCCAATAGAAAATCCTCCTTCATCTATCAAGAGAGCAACTGTGGAAAAAGATGCGCGGCGAATTGTTATGGGGGAATATTTAGAATATGATAAGTGAAATACATGAAAGTAAGGTTCAACAAAAAAAGTTTGGCTATTGAGCTAACATTCATTACACGTCCCAGCGCGCGCAGATCGCGCTCGATGGACAAGAGATTTCAAGTATTCTTGCG
>CAYFXU010000084.1:0-7991 GCA_964347145.1 uncultured Candidatus Bathyarchaeia archaeon | reverse complement strand
TTTTGCTTTTTTCTCAAATTGGTTCTCGTATATTTTCCTTAGCCTTTGAATGGTGTCAGCTTCTCTTGGGCTCTTGTCGTATCGAATGCGGGTTATTCTGGCGAAACGTAAGGCCATTCCACACTTGTATTTTGGGCTTTTCTGGATTTCGTTGTAGGCCACTTCCACGACGATCTGGGGGGTGACGACAACCATTCTAGGCTCCTTTTTGATAGTCAGTTGCTTTAGGCGTCTGGTCATCTCAATGATTTCTTCGTCTGTCAGACCTTTGAAGGTCTTTCCAACCACCATCAACTGTTCGCTTTCAAGGTCTCGAGCTGCCAAGTGATAATCTGAAAGCCAATTTCGTCTTCTTCCATATCCATACTCGGCCGCAACGATTACGAGATCTAGCAGATCCAAGGATTCCTTAATCTTGAACCAGCGTTTTCCGCGAATTCCCGGAGTATAGGGACTGTCTGGTTTTTTGGCCACAAGTCCCTCGTGGCCCTTGTCTATAGCTTCTTTGAGGAAACTCTCAGCTTTACTAGGATTGCGAGTGATTATTTGTCTGGCTAAAGGTATGTCTCCCGAGATTTCCGCTAACTTCTTCCTCCGCTCAATGTATGAATCGCTGATGAGGCTTTGGCCGTCAAGGTACATAAGGTCGAAAAGATAGAGTTCAACAGGAATCTTCTTGACCATCTCTTCTATATTATGCATCCTTCGAAATCGTCTCATGAGATGCTGGAAGGGAAGCGGGTTGCCGTCTTCTCCGACAGCGATGATTTCACCCTCCAAAATGGCCTCTTCCGCTCCAACTTCATTTTGAGTCAATTGTACAATCTCTGGAAAGCTCTCGGTTACGTCGGTTAGCCTGCGACTGTAAATTCTAACAGTGCCCTCAGACTTGTGAATCTGAACACGAGCCCCATCCAACTTGTATTCGAAAGCGCTTCGACCATCATGTTCCTTGAGAACTTCATTTACGCCCTCGGCTGTCTGGGCCAACATAGGTCTTATAGGCCGAAAAACTTGAAACTCAAGCTCTAAGATTGCTTCTTTGCCTTCAGACTTGGCCAACGCCGCAACTTCAGCGATGTCACCGGTTAGCATGCTTGCTCTCCTCACAAGATCTTGGGGGACGCCAAAGGCTTCTGAAACGGCGAGTTCCATCAGCCCCTCATGGAAACCTGTCCTCATTTCGCCAATTATTATTTTGACTATATATTTTGCTTCCAAAGGGGTGGCTCCACTCAACAAGGTTTCTAGAAGACGCTCTTTTCTTTCCCGCGAACCGGAGCCTGTGGTCTCAGCTATGGCTTCTAGGGCACGTCTCACTTCGAGGATTGTGAGAGGTCTCTCAAAAAGCGTAGCCTGCCTCTGGATCTTGCTTGTTTCGAAAACCACCTTTGTTGCTGCTCCTAAGTCACCTGTCTTGCTGAAAGCATCCGTGAAACTCTTCTGTTCTATCTTGGTTAAGCGTTTAATCGAGCCACCTATGGTCGCCCAACTGACCTCCAGAGTTCTTTGATTCCACTTTGGAAAAGCGCGGCCGAGGATCATAGATGTTGCGGGTTCAACTTCACTGGCACGTAAATCCTTCAAAAATTCCGCCACAAGACCGATCATAAATATGCGCTTGGACGTAGCCTCCAGCTTCTCGCAAAGCTCAGCCAAGGCTCGAAACTCGGTTTTCATAAGTTTTACCTTAACAGCTAACCGCTTGCTTCGTAGGAGTTAGTTCCTGAAAAAACATAAACGTTTCTAATCCGGCGTGCGCGGAACCTACCATAATTGGTTGTAGTATCTTCAAGTGTGAAAGGAGAATGTGCGGTAGATCATGGAGTTGAATATACCTCGAATTCATGGGACCCAGAGAAGTGTGCAACAGGTAAGTCCCCAGTCATGTGCGTTTTCTCCAACAATAATATGGAAAAGCCAGGTACGACAAAAATGGAATTCATGCGTGCACATGAAGGGGAGCATATTAGGAATAACATATTGATTTGTTTCAAATATCTCGCTTCGACCCTAATCGATCAAGTGATCATTGAGGTCAAAAGAATTAACAGATGTGCACAAGTTTACGAGGCTACGAGTTTCTCTTTCAATTTCTTTATTTTCTTTTTCAGTTCCTTAATCTTTCCTTCGTCTCCCATTGCTTTGTAACAGTCGAGGGCATACTCCATCGCGCTAAGCCCAAAACGGTCGTAGCCAACTTTGAACGCTAACTCTGCTGCCTTAAGGAAACGCTCCGACGCAGTGCTGTAATCCTTCATTGTGTAGTTACATTCAGCTGCCTTAAACAACGTATAGGAAGCGTCGAAAAAGTTGCTGGCTTTTTCGTAAAGCGCTGAAGCCCGCAAGAATTTCTCCAATGCTTCCTCATACTTCCCAACATCAGATAACGCCGTTCCTTCTCTATGAGTTTTTATTGGATCCTCCTTCTCTTCTGTCTCTTCATCACTGCTCATGCCACATCACCTGTAATATTGGCTATCAGTTGTTGGTTTCCTTTTTTAGGTTTTCTACCTCCCTCGCGAAATGGCGATTACGAAGGGTTCAGTGAATATCTGAACGCTGGGTGATAATGTGCCTTCAATTATGACGGAAGATTATTTTGAGAACTGGATGTTTAGTCCTTTTATGAAAATAGACATGCGTCACATTGGAGCGCTTCCAACAAATGGGATCTACACCCTCATCATATTCTTGTCAAGGGAAATATGCTTGAACGTGGGAAGTCTAGGAGAACAAAGATTTCCAAAGGGATACTACGCCTACACCGGATCCGCCTTGGGCAAAGGGGCATCAAGCCTAAAACGTCGAGTTTCAAGACACCTAGAGAAGAAGAAACAAAAATCGTGGCATATAGACTTCCTTCTGGCTGACGAAAACGTAACCGTAACAGCTGTTGTAGCCGCTCAGACCAACAGAAAAATGGAATGTAACCTGAATCGCTACATAAGAACGGAAGGAAAAGCAAAGACTGCTTTGAAAGGGTTCGGCTCCTCCGATTGCAGAGAAAACTGTAAAAGTCACCTTTTGTTCTTCCCGGAAATAACAAAAGACGAAAATCTGATTCAGAAAGTCGTCAAGTGCGCTCGCTTGGTAGGCAACGAAGTCATCGTCATAAGACCCTAAGTATCAAACCGCTTTTTTGATCGCCATGCGCGCGCGCATCTTCCAAGGTGCATGAGGCAAAGAACATAATATCTCGGCGCGCGCGGTGAAAGAATGAAGGTAAGGATTGGTTGGTGGCCTGACTTCTAAAGACGACCAAAGACAATCAGAGGCGGCACAAGCGCGCGCAGCCTTGGCTGAGAACGTCCTTTTCTGAACGGTTCGGCTCCAAAAGCCTCAAATTAATCCTCTACAAAATATTAGAAAGAAATTGAATGGGCGGCAAGTCTTGTCAATAACTATACAGCAAGCTACAATCAACAATCTGGAGACATTCTATCGAATTGAAAGGGAATGCTTCACCATAGAGGCCTTTAGCAAGCGACACATGGCCTACCTTTTGGAAAACCCTGACGCCGTATGCTTGGTGGCGAAACTAGAAGACGTAATTGCCGGCTTTGTTATTGGCGTAGTTGAGCGGCACGACGAAAAGATGGCTGGCCGCGTCTACACACTCGATGTGGCAATTCGTTACCGAAGGAAAGGTGTCGGGTTGAGACTTCTTGACGAAGTTGAGCAAAATTTCGTAGAAAGAGGAGTCAAAATCTGTTGCCTTGAAGCGCGCAAAGACAACGTGGCAGCGCTAGAGCTCTACCGCAAGCATGGCTATGTAGAGGTGCAAGAGCTCAAAGATTACTACGAGGGAGCCCATGGGATTCGACTCAAAAAGAAACTGGGAGTGTGATCGAACAAGATGGGTGACAGCAACGAATTACGGGCGCGCAATGTGTACATAACCGCCTACAGTGGAACTTGCTTTCTTTTGTATCATATGAACACTATGAACACGAACTATTGATTGAATTGGGTATGGGCTTCCGCACATGCAGTTAAACTTATATAATAGATGAATAATGACAGCAACGAATTACGGGCGCGCAATGTGTACATAACCGCCTACAGTGGAACTTGCTTTCTTTTGTATCATATGAACACTATGAACACGAACTATTGATTGAATTGGGTATGGGCTTCCGCACATGCAGTTAAACTTATATAATAGATGAATAATTAATTCAATAACATGGCAAAACAAAATATGATTAAGCTACTCTACGAAATGATGAAAAATTCGAAGAGAAGTGACAGGGGAATCGCCAAGATTATAGGAGTTTCGCAGCCAACCATCACCAGGATGAGACAGAGGCTAGAAAAAACAGGGTATATACGGGATTATACAGTCATACCGAACTTGAAGAAACTGGGATATGAAATCGTTGCTTTTACATTCATGGACACTGCTAATTCCAACAAAAAGGATGAAAACATGAAAGAATGGATCGAATCCAACCCAAAAATTGTACTAACAGCTTCCGGTGACGGCTTAGATGGCAAGAATTCAATAATGGCGTCAATACACACCGATTTCACTGACTACTCGGATTTCATGTCAGAGTTTAGGTCAAAATGGTCTGGGAAAATAAGAGACATCGACAGCTTCTTGATGCCCCTAAGAGGCAGCATACTGAAACATTTCTCTTTCAAATACCTCCAACCCATTGAGTGAGGTTCTGGAAAGAAAACTCGACAAAAGCTTCGCGATTACCGAAGGATCTATAGATTCCCTGGGCGATCAGTTCTGCAGGACATAACTATTCTAGAAAATCGTCTGTTCCGTCTGTTTGTCTCGTGAGTTTGTGGTCACTGTTCCTTTATTTCATGTTTTCTTGGTCCAAACATCAAAGTCAAGAAGACTCCAGCAAGGAAACCTCCTACATGCGCCGTGTGAGCAACATTGTCTACGACCCCCGAAGCTACAAGGGCGGTTTCACTCAAGACTTGTATAAAAACGAAGATAATGGCTGGAATGGGCACAGGAATCAAGCCGAAGAGGCTGATCACCCAGCGAAACGGGAAAAGGATGGCGAAACCGGCTAAGACACCGAAGATTGCTCCAGACGCACCTATAGTGGGTATGCTAGATGTGCTGTTCAAATAGGCGTGGAAAAGTCCTGAAAGGACACCGCAGACTATGTAGAAAACCAAAAAGCGTGAACTGCCCATGGCGCGTTCGCATCCATCACCAGTCAATAAGAGAAAAAGCATGTTCATCGCAAGATGGATAAGATTAGCATGCAAGAACATGGAAGTAACCAGCGTAAAGAGGTCCCTGCCTTCCATGACATTAGCAGGAATCAGGCCATAGTTGCTAATGAGGTAGTCATGGTAGTCAGGATCAGAGAGTTGCAGAGAGAACATTAAGAAAAACACTAAGATGTTCACTGCAATTAGCAGGTATGTCACCACTGCAACTTTGGATGCCAAAGGTCATCTACCTCCAAGACGTTAGGCGCTCATTACATCCAAGAAATTTAAAATGTTTTTGGTACGAAACTGATGATGTCCCTCGCAAATCCCCTCCTTGTTTCCGTTTTCTGAAACTGATATATACTCCGCGCGCGCAAACCACCATGCACGCAACTTTTTATTCGTTGAAAATTTTACGAGTATTTCGCTCCAGTAGTTTCTTTATTGAGGCGACTTCACTAGGAAAGTTCTTGACCAACCTGTTCTTTTTGAGATTCTCTCGTAGTATCCACAGGATATCTGGATCCTGCGAATCCACGAGCTGATGAATATACTCAAAACCATCTTTTGGAATTGCGTAGACAACAACGCTTAGAGTATAACCTAATCCCTTTCTCATTGCCTTGAACTCAGACGATTTCCGCTCTTTGGTGGCGAGTACCAGAGCAAAGATCTTTCTATGCAACATTAGAGCTCCTCTTGCAGTCTGCTCAATTCTTAACAAAGTTGGTTCAGCCACGCCAGCCGCTACTGCTCTCATAGCAAGCCATTTGTTGTCTTCAATCCAGCTTTCCAATGCTTTCAAGGTTCTTTGACCACGTTTCGCTAGTAGTTTCTGAATTCCCATAGCAACAGCCTCTCTTATTCTCCATCTTGGGTCATTTGCTGATTTTTGTAGGCGAGATAATGCCCTTTCAAAGAACGCCGGGCAAACTGACCCGATGGCTCCGATAGCATAAGCTCCGCAAAAGGGAAGGAATTCCTTGGGATTGTTTGCGGGAGCTTCGTTCGGAGAAATTTCAACTAATTTCAAGCATAAGCTCCATAATCTTTCAGGATTTCTTATTGAATAAATCTCGACTGCCTCAGCAAATGCCTTAGCCAATTCTAAATTTGCTCTTGGACTGGGAAGATTGCTATTCGAAATTAAATATCTTGAAATAGTATCCTCATCACCCGTTTTGAGAAAATCATCAAGAAAATTAGCCAAATCTTGCTGATGCCGTTCTTTCTTGCTCATTCTAGACCTCGCCTTCCCAATATGTGCCAAAGAAAATCAGAGCTACTATGTTAAAGTTTCTGAACCCCGCGCGCGCGCATTTTCGGAAGAAGTAAAGAGGACAAGACGCAGACGGATCAGATAAATAAGCTGTGGAAGTTTGTTGCTGCCCTAGACAAGAATGTGTCAGCTGTCGTAAAGAATCAGAATGTCCTCATAAAAAACAACAGCTACTTCATCAAAGCCTTCAAACAACTCCAGCAGAAAGATAAACTACATGACGCGAAGGATGCGGAAATAGAGGCTATGATACAGGGAATCAAAAGCATGGCCAAAACGCTAGATGCGAACGAGGCGCAGACATGAACGACAAACCATTAATCGAATTGTTCCGTGAGCAGACATTTCAGAAAGTTGCGTGCGCGCATGCGTTTAACTGATTCTTTGATTGTTTGTTTAAGAGTTAATCTCTGTTTTTCTCTTTCTTTTCAACTCTCCCAAGCACGTAAGCACGTGTTTTACGATATTCTAGTAATGGTTTGTAGGTGAAGATGAAATTTATAGTGATACCTAATGCCCATACACCCCCTGATACTATTGTAAGATAGATTAGGTCACTGAGAAGAAACACCAATATTATTGGTATGCCACTCAAATTAAAACACAGGAACGTTAGCCAATTGAAAGTTTTTAGTCCTTTTGTTGATGGTGGAACATTTCTGCAGAAATAAATATTGTTTAGGGTATTCCATGCTACTAAGAATATTAATAGGTCGAACAGGATTGCTAAAAAGAAGAATGTCACCTGTGCTGTAATACTGCTTGGGTCTGGAAGCAGAGTAATGAGTAGGGTAAGGATTGTGACTGTAAAACCTGCAAGGGTAGTGAATTCGCTATTGACACTTGACATATGCTTAATATAGTCTGAATAATCCTTCTGCTCTGTGGACACTCTTAATCCTCTCCTTCTCTGTTCAATAGATAATTTCTACTATATAATTTCAAGTTGTACTAAAGATTTGAGAAAGAAAGTTCTATTGGCCCAGACGATTCGGAAGCACCCATGCGCGCGCGCGTAAGGAGGTGATAAAAGGGAATGAGCGAAGAAACTGTTGAAATCACTATCAGAGTGCCTAAGCGTTTGATGGATATTCTTGAGGCAGAAAACTATTTCGGGTGGAGCAAGGAGAGTTTTTGGGTTGCTGCTGCCAAGACTCGGAAAAGCTGCGACAAAAATGACATGGATATAAAGGATTGTCAAGCTATAGAGGCCAAATATGGACCTATTGGTGTAGTAGCGTTTGACCTAGGCAGAAAATTGGCGACTTAGACTTGTCTGCGCCGGTTCCAATCCGGCACTTCTTTTTCTGCGCGTGTTTAATAAACATATTTTTATCTATCACTGCGAAAAAAGGTATATGCACGCGCCCTTATTAGGAAACGTGTAAAAGGTCCAGAGTCCAGCCGAAAAGACAGAGAGGACGGAGATCTATGCCATTCAAGGTCTGAACGATCCAGACCTTTTACGTTTCCCAACCAACAAACCGCCATTTTGGTCTTATAAACACCGTCGGACAAA
>CAYFXU010000083.1:2744-8029 GCA_964347145.1 uncultured Candidatus Bathyarchaeia archaeon | reverse complement strand
AAACGAAGCTTAAAGATGTCTATGTCCTTGTAGATGAGGCTCTCCTCTTTTGCTTCAAGCCTTCTTTCTACTCGCTCCTTTTCAGGCGTGTATATGATGGAGTCACCAAATTCTGCGACGTTGGCAAAGAAGCAGTAGGCGTAGATGGATCTCCGAGCGTCGAAGTGCACTGCTTTAAAGTCTGCTGTAACTGGAGTGAAGGCTGGATTCAAAACTATGTCCACTGCAGGCTCAGAGTTTTTCAACTCCACTCTCAAGTCCAAGTCTAGGAAGTCTCGGCATATAGCGATCGCCATCCTTCCAAACTCCGTGTTGCAGACGAAGGTTTTTCTGGGGAGTTCTCCAACGTCTATTCCCTCCTTGAACCTCTTTCCCTCGTGGTGTATGACCGCAGGAGTATGCTTTTCTTGCCGCCAAAGAATTCCGTCGGGTCCCACGACAACGCTGACGTTTCGCTTCGTTTTCTTGTCGTGGTACGATCCTGGAATTATATACATGTCGTAGGCTTTTGCGAGGCTTAATATATCCTCCTGCAGCTGTCGGTGGTTAAGGTCAACGGTTAGTTCTGGAAAGAGCAAAACGTTGACATTTCTTGCGCGGGCAATTTCTATCATGTTCTTGACTTTTAATCTCACAGTATCAACTTTATCTTTTCGGAGCTCAAAGAGTCCTGGCGCTTTTTCCTCGTAGAATTCGCCTAATACATCGCCTGATCTAGATACACCTATTTGGGCGATGGCGACTCTACACTTGCTCCTTGACACTCTTGGGAATTCCTTGAGCACATCCCTATAGACAAGTTCGTATTTCCTCGCGGCCCTTTCCTTTTTGATTTTCTTTGCGGGTGCTTGCACCTTTACGTGCACAGCTTCGGGGCTGCACGTTCGAAATTGTCCCGCTTCGTCGACGTAGATCAGTTGTGGGCTTACCTTGAAAATGCCGAAGTCGGGGGCTCTTGTCGAGATCTTGATCGATTCGACCTTGAGCGGTTCGAATCGTTTTCCTCCTAGGTCGATTGATCCTTTCTTCACAGTATATTCGGGAGGTGCTTCGGTCACCTTAAATCCTTTGGGGACAAGGTTGTCAATTCTGACTAGCAGCCCAGAGTTTTTGGCAACGTTGACAAGGTCTAGTTGAATCTCAAGATTTTCGTCCATTCCTATTTCTTCGGGAACAGTGAGATGGGCTTGGACGTTTGTGTGTTCAAACCTCTCTAAACCTACAGCATTTTCTCTATTTGGTGTGGGGGTGACGAAACTCGCCGTTGATGAGGCGATGGTTGGTGCGTGTAACACTTCGCTCAACGACGTTGCTAGTTTCCGCTCCTGTCTAACTTTGTCTAGGAGCTGATGAACCTGTTTGGCTTTCTCGGGGTGTCTTGCTTTCATGTACGATTCGACTGAAGTCTGCAGGACCTTTTCGGCAATTATGTAGTATCTTGCTTTTTTTTCGGGGTCTGTTTCAATGCTGGCACTGTCCATGTAGATGTAGCCGTCAAGGAGACGGCGCGTCCCAATAGCGTATTGTGAGGCGGTTTTGAATCCAGCTTTGATGTAGTAATTTGCGGCGCTTTCTAGGTGTTGAGTTGCGGCAAGGTGAAACTTTTTGTCTCTTGTGTCCTCAAATTTTGTCCCAGCTTCAAGCGCCTTGCAGAAGCGGCTATGGCCTAGGGCCAAAACCTTAGCCTTTTCATTGAAGCTGTGTTCTTTTGCTTCCTCGAAAAGTTGAGAAGCTTCCAAATATAAGTCAGGAGAGGTCTCTGCTTCTGCTCTTGTCATCGTTTGCCAAGCTCGGCAGAGACAGATTATTGGCCTCAGTTCTTGGCGATCTGCTTCACGTCTCATAGTAGCGGTTGCTCTTAGGAATATTTCGGTAGCAGAGCCGTATTTTCTGGAGCTAGCAGCATGGTCGCCCTTCCTGTCAAGGATCTTTGCTTCTTCAACTGCGATCCTTCCACGACAATATGTGCGTCTTATTTCCGAAACTCGAAGTAACTCATCTACCATTTCTGTCTCTTCTTTGACTTCTATTCTTTCCAGTTGCCTCTGCGCATCTTCGATCTGCTTCTTTGCCTGTTCAAATAGCTTTGCTGCTTCCTCGAAGGCTTCTATCGACTTGGCGTTGCTTTCTTTTCTACTCAAACCTTCCGCATGCTCTAGAAGTGACCATGCATGGAAATTTGAAGACATGTAGCCCCACAGTTTTGATTTTTTCATAAGGTTTGTGGTCTTTTTGTAGTGTGTCATTGCAGTGGCGTACTCTTCATGTTTATGAGCCGATTTGGCCTTCTCGATTTCACTCCATGCTTTCATATAGATAGCGTAGTCGTCATAGAAGTCGGCAAACTGATGGATTTTTTGAGCAGCAGCCTTATAGTGTTTGAACGCATCCTCAAAGCTTTTTGCAGCTTCTTTGTGCTTGCCAAGATCGTCTTTGTTTCTAGCCATTTTCCAATAGGACTCTGCGGCACGACTTGGTAGATCAGCTTTCCTGTATTTCTTGGCGGCATCATCATAGACGTCAATTGCTCTGGCCAGAATTGCCTTGTCTTTAGTCAGTAGAAATATTTCATTTAGTATACCTCCATACGTATCTTCAAATTCTGCAACAAAGACCAGGAGCGATGGAGTGGGACGTGATGAGATCCATTTTTTGCAGTATGAGACTCCGTCCTCGATATCTGATACAGCTTTTTCCAGAAGAGCTATCTTCGGCCCCTCATCAGTTTCTAGCCTAGCCAATTCTGCTTCTATCAGTGCTGCGTAATGTTTGCAAATGCCGACAAGCCAATAGTTGGAAGGAAACGCTCTCTCGACAATTTCGATGCATCGTTTCCTATTGATCAACGCTTCTTCTAGAAGCTTTGTTTTTCGATCTTTGCCAGGTTCCAGACTAGAATAGAAATGCAGTGCTTTGCTTGTGGCGTGAAGAGTAGAACCCATTGCGTCTGGGGAACCCGAGTGGTCCGCGTACTCTAACCCCTTTCGTCCAATTTCGGCTGCCTTGTCTAGTAGAGCGCGTTTCTCCTCGATACCAACTTCAACGTCACGTGCTAGAGAAAAGAAGCTTTCAGCGTAGGACAAGTAGGTTTGTGCGATGATGAAATCTTGAGAGACCAATTTTAGACAGCGAATCGCTTCCTCAGCGTATTTGATGATCTCTTCGCATCTTTCCTTTTTTTTGTGAGCAGTCGCTTCCCGCGGAACCATCCAATCTGTTACAAATGCAAGGAGGTAATAGGCGACACCTTTTAGGTAATTGTCCCTTAGAACAGACCCTTGTTGTAGCATTTCCTTTGCATATTCTAGTGATGCTTCGATTTTTCCCTCGAAAAAAAGTGTGCACAGGACTGCTGCCCAACGCGATATTGCAGTGTGGTAAGGATCGTCAACCTCCATGGAAAGAGCCACTGCTTTCGTTGAGTAATTCAAGCTTCTACTGGCCAACTCGCTTCTCCTCTTTTCTTGTTCGCTGATGTTTGCGGCATACCAGCCTTGAATACTCGCCGCCGAGTAGGCAAGAAGAAGTTCACTCTTGTTGTCAAGCTTTGACAGAACCGAGATGGCCTTTTCGCCACGATCTATCGCTTCTTGAACGATGAGTCGCTTTTCTTTTGCGTCAGAAGCAACATACAAACGTTCAAAGAGACATAACAACAGGTTGTTACAAGTCTTTCCATAGCCCAGTTCGTCTCCGGCATTTTGATGTGCCTGTAAGGCTCTGTTTCCAAATTTGCGACATTCGTCAAGCGCTTTTTTTCTCTCGAGAGCGGTGGCAGCTAGCCACGAAACTAAATATTTGGAAATGGCTCTACATTCCTCGCTTTTCGCTTGATTCTTCGATTTGTCTTCCTTTTCGAAAAGTGTGGAGGCGTTTTCATAGGCTTCTGCAGCCAGTTGTCTGAGTTTCTTGAATTCCTCCAAGTCTTCAGCCTGTCTCGAGGCCCTGTCGTAACAGAAGCCTATTCTTTGCCATGTCTCCGCCGCAAAGAAACCAGTTCTTGATTGAAAACCTAAAGATTGCTCATGAGACTTTGCTGCTTCAAGCCAATTGTATTGTTTCTCTTGGTCCTTGGCTCTCTTGAGAATGAACTCAACGTTAGAGGTTGAAGACATGGACTCCTCGGCACCGATCCGACATGTGATTTTTTACGGACAATGGTTTGGGGACACCTGCATGTAATGTTTTCGGAGTTGGCTAACCGCGCGCGCATTTCCGTAGTTGGACGCGCGCGCACGCGCAAATTTGATCCCAAACCCAAAGGGTATTTGATAAAGCATGTTTGTGAAAAAGAAAAAAGGGTTAGATATGATGCGATTTTGCTAGTGGGCACCGAAAAATGAGGTTGTATCGGCTGTTCCCCAGATCTTGTTGAGCTCTGTGTCTATTCCGTCTGTAATGTCCTTCAAGATCGTTCCTTTGTGTGCATTCACTATAAGGATATCTGCTTCGTTCACAAAACCGTCGTTATTTATGTCGAGAAATGGATCATACCAATAAGCCTGCTTTACCGCGTTGGCTACAATCGATACGTCAGTTCCATCTACTAATTGGTCACGGTTGACATCGCTGAGAATGGCTTCGATCGAGTCCCCTTGAATCAAGCGCAAGTCAGTTTCATTCATCAACAAGCCAGTGTCATCGTAGTGTAGTGTAACTGTTACATTGCCAAAGGCAAAAGTTATGGTAATGTTCCAGGCTACAGCAATCGTCCCTGCCGGATAATATGTTATTTCCTCACCAGTTGCCGTTCCGCCATCGGTGCTATCGAAGCCTAGGACAACGCTTGTCGCTAGAAAAACATTTTGGGCAGTTCCAGCGGGCACAGTTGCTGTTCCGTCCGCAGAAAAGGATACCTCGATCGTATGATCCCCAGTTACATTGTAGAAGGTATAGCTCTCTGCAAAGCTGCTAAGATAGACACCGTCAACCACAATTGCTGAAACATGGTTCCCCTCATCTGGCGTAAATTCGAAAGTCTGACTTTCACCGTGTTTCACTGGCACCTCGCCATCCAGATCAATTGTACCATTGCCCACAGCAGAAGCAGAAATTATATGTGGTTCTTCCTCAAAGATTGCTGTTACCACTGCGTATTTTTGTGTCTTAAAATACTCTGGATTGGCGTTGCTTGCCAAGTCTCCTGTCCACGCAATGAATTCCCAGCCTTCAGGGGCAAAAGCCTCGAGCAAAACATTGCCAGCACCTACTTTCTCTGTACCGTTCTGGGGGAAGTTCCAGGTTTCACCAGATTCAACCTTGGTCGCAGTTACAGAACCTTCGCC
>CAYFXU010000083.1:0-2644 GCA_964347145.1 uncultured Candidatus Bathyarchaeia archaeon | reverse complement strand
CTTCCAATTCTTCTGTGGATATTTTTTCCTCGTATTTGAACGCGACCATACACAAATCTGGAAACTTCTGTCTCACTTCCTTAATGACTTTGGGAGTCTGTTTCAATCGGATAGATTCCACTGCGCCTAGTGAAGGAATCTTGCCATCAAACACTTCTTTAGGAACATAATCTGCTACTGCCGCAGAGAAAATCCCAATCTCAATAGGGTTGCGTTCAAGAACATCCATCACCTTTGAATGATATTCATAGAAATCTCTAATCAAAATCGTATCTAAATAGGTTGGGGGTTCAATACCGCTGGGACCTAGAATCAACGTAACGTATGCTCCCCTCAGGTAGGCTTCGTCAGCAATCTCGACACCCAATCTACCTCTGAACCTGTTGGTCAATAATCTCACACTATCTACCTTCCCGGGTGTTGGGCCTGCGGTTACAAGTATTTGCTTTTCCTTGAGAGGACCTACGCTCAATTCTCTTATGGTCTCAACAACAATGTCATGTGAACTTGGAAGATTTGCCTTACCATACTTATGTTCAGGTTCGATTACCCTGACACCAAATGATTTCAGCTTCTTGAGATTTTCTTGATAAGCAGGGTTATCTTCCATTGTTCCATGCATCGCCGGCGCTATCAGAATAGAAGCATGACCATATCGAAGTCTTCCCAAGGCAGAAGCGAGTGTAGCGGTGACTGCATTGCTTGCCTTTCCGTCTGCTATCTGACCTATTGTGTTTAGTGTTGCTGGAGCCACCACATAAGCATCGAATTGGTACAAGTGTTCTGCCATGGCGGAAAGTTCCGTAATAACTGGATTTGTACTCGTCCAATGCAAACTGTCTTCGGTTACATATTTTTTTGCTTCTTCGGTGAGATAAACATGAACATCTGCCCCATATTGCCGAAAGTGCCTGATAAGCGACGGTGTTTTATATGCGGCGATACTGCCCGTCGCTAATAGGGCTATCTTCTTGCCACTCAAATGGTTTCCCAAGGGCACCACGTCTCTGTCTTTCATGTTTTCGAGAGGACACATTAATTTAAAACTCTCCGTCCATCTGCACTCACGCGAAAATATGTTTTTGTTACAGTTAAATAGTTCGGCACTTTGGGCGCGCATCTGAAGCAATTTTATTAAAGAGAGAGCCCAGAACAATGATAAAGGTGATCGCATCATGCCAATTAACGAAATCAAGAAGATTTGCGTCGTTGGCGCCGGCACCATGGGGCATCAAATTGCTCTCCAATGTTCCACCCACAACTATAAGGTAAACCTAGTCGACACTTCAGAAGAGATCTTGGACAATGCTCGAGGAAAAATCAGAAAAGTCCTGGAAGGGAGGATTGGCCGTGGGGAGATATCTTCTGATTCCATGGAGAAAGCCCTTTCAAAGATCAGCTACACCACAGACCTTGAAAAGGCAGCTAGAGACGCTGATTTCGTCATTGAAGCGGTTTATGAGCGTTTAGAAGTGAAACATAAAGTTTTCAGTCAACTAGACCGCATCTGTCCCTCCCACACTATTCTTGCCACCAACAGCTCTTCAATAAGATGTTCTGCAATTTCCGCCGCAACGAAGCGCCCTGAAAAAGTATTGAACATGCATTTTCTAAACCCCCTTTGGACGAGACCTTTAGTAGAGGTGATGGGTTCGAGCGACACCTCAGAAGAAACAATCAAAACCACGGTGCAGCTAGGTAAACGCATAGGCTTAACTCCAGTCACAGTAAACGGAGAAGTAACAGGGTACATCTTCAACCGGTTATGGAGAGCAATAAAGAAAGCATCACTGGACCTCGTTGATAAAGGATTCTCCTCCTTCGAAGACGTAGACCGTGCCTTCATGATTGGCATTCCAGCGCCTTTTGGGCCGTTCATGGGCATGGACGTAGTTGGCCTAGATGTGATTCTAGCCATTGAGGAACAATGGTATAGAGAAAGCGGAGATGAGAGCGACAAACCGCCAAAAATCCTAGTAGAAAAGGTAAAAAAGGGAGAATTGGGCGTCAAGACAGGCAAGGGTTTCTATCAATATCCAAATCCAATCTTCAAAAGACCCGGATGGCTAGAACGAGAGCAAACAAAAAAACCTTGAGATAACACCACATTTGTCTTCGTTTGTTCATACCATCAAGATATAACAAGAAGCATGGCGTTGAAGATGCCGAAAAAGCCCCGGAGACATTTTCTAAAAGAAAAGCAAACTAGAAGACTTCTCCTCGACTTCTCTCGAAGGCTCAAGACAGACGTTGAAGAGCTGCTAGGGTCTAAACCAAACGTTGAGGTGAAGGAAACTGAAACCACTGAAATCTTCATTTTTGATGGAAAGCCTTTGTTAGCGAGGTCGGAAGGCGAGCTTTTTCCGACATTGGCTTTCAAAGAGGTTTTTCCCTTGATTTCAACAATTGTTGTAGACATGGGTGCTGTCCCGTACGTTTGCAATGGCGCTGATGTAATGGCTCCCGGCGTTGTTAACATTAAAGGAGAATTTGAGGAAAATGACTTTCTTCTGATTATTGATGAGCGCCACAGCAAGCCCCTGGCTATAGGTGTTGCTCTCTTCGATTCGAAAGCCATGAAAAATGTCAAACACGGAAAAATCTTGAAAAACGTCCATCACGTGGGCGACAAGATTTGGAATCA
>CAYFXU010000082.1:5942-8142 GCA_964347145.1 uncultured Candidatus Bathyarchaeia archaeon | reverse complement strand
AAAAACCAGCGATTACAGGACCCGGAGTGTTGACGGTGCCACGGATAAGCTCTGTTATTGAAGACCCCATGCCCCTACGCTCCGGAGGAAGCGAATCTTGGAATATTGCGAACAATGCGGGCTGATAAACCAGACAGAGATTGTTAACGATGGACCCTAGCAGAATGAAGTGCCAAGTTGGGGCAAGAGCGAAGAAAAGGGTTGACGAGGCCATTCCAAACGTCATGGTGGTTATGAGCCAACGCCTTCCGTATTTGTCTGCAAGGTAGCCACCAGGAAAGGCTACGGCCGCCGCGGCGAAGAAGTTTGCAAGACCTATGAGTCCTAGAGCCACACCGGTTCCGCCTAGAGCTTGGACGTAATACTGGAAGTTTGGGGTAGGCATTTCCATAGCTAGATCTATTAGTATCCAGCTCACTACAAGGATTCGGTAGTTTCCTGTAATGAAAGAGAACTCTCGCCTAAGAACGTCTATCAGCCCCATGAACTCCACTTTCTCCTTCAGCCATAAACGCTTGTCAATATAAGGCTTCGCGCGTATTTTTCAGATTATTTCTTGGAACGAAATCTGTGATTCACCTTCTTTTCGAAACCACGTACATCCATGTCTTCTCCTCTGAACCCGCATTTTTTCACGAGGGCCTGAGCATATTTTATGCAAGATGCAGTCCTGTAATGTGTTTCAATCCAGCAGCCATTGCTGAGTTTTTCACCAGCTGAGAAAGGTTGCCCAGATCATTCGCGTGCACGCCTCTCTTCTAGCCTTCGGCACTCTTGTCAAGCGTGTGTGGTTTTGTTTGTATCAGGGTGACGGCAAAGGCTCCCGTGAGGGCTATTATGGAGGCTAATTGGAAGGTTGTTTTAAAGCTGAGAACCAAGGAAAGGGCTCCTGCCGCAACTGCGCCTACTGCTGAGCCTATGTTGAACATTGTCGATAGATAGGCCATGGCTATATTAGCTATTTCAGAAGGAGTACAATCGGCCAGCATGGTCCATTCTGTCACGGCTCTCATCCCATGAGCAGCGCCGTAGATGATCATGGCGAAGATCAGAAAAGATATGTTTGCTGTTTCTGAGATTATGAAGTAAGCCAGAGTAAGCATGGAGAAGGCAAAAACGATTGGCCATTTGTAGCCGATTCTGTCGACAAGTTTTCCCGAAGGGATACGAGAGAGCATGTTTGTGGTCCCTCGTATTCCAAATAGAAGAGCGATGAGAGAGGAGACAAGGAGAAGGTTGTTTTCGGCATACACAGCGAAGAGGGTGATAAAGAAGGCGTAGGTGAACGAGAAAGTGAGGCGTAAATAAGTCAGGATCAAGAGATTCCGCGAGGAGACGATTGTCTTGAGAGAGGTTACAGGAGTTGGGTCTCTTCTTTCAGCAGAGTGAAGCTGGGAACCTTTGTGTCGAATTAGAAGGAATGGTCCCATGCCCAGAAGTGGAATGATAGCCGCAATTTGGAATAATTTAGAGTAATCTACGTAGCCAACGAGAAATGTGCACAAAAATGGGCCGAGCATAGTCGCTATTCCGAAAGATGTTAGGAATTTTCCGATAGTGTCTCCTATTCTACCTGATGGAGCTAAGTCTCGTGTTATGGCAAGCGCTGTCGGAACGAACGCTGCTAGGGTGATGGCGTGGAAGACTCTAATTGGATAGAACCATGTTAAGTTTTGCGCGAGGGAGTAAAGGAGTAGGCTTATTGACTGGCCAATCACAACAGTTGGGATGACAGGCCACCTTCCAACTTTTTCAGAAATCATGCCCAGGGGGATTTTTGCGGCTATAGCTGTAAAGGACATGAGGCTGATTATGGTTCCCAATTCCAGAGTAGTGGCGCCTTTTTGTGTGATATAGAGAGGAAGTATGGGCTGTGTAGTTTGAGTCGCAAGGAACGTGGCAATAGATGTTGCTGTTAGGAGAAAGAATTCCTTCGGCAATTTGGTGTGACTGATTGCCTTCTGTCCCCCTCAACAACACATTCCCAAGTAGTTGAGGGTTGCTGTGGAATCCGCACAAGATAGGTTTTGTGTTGACACTCCAAGGTTAGATTAGTCATAGATTCCTTTGTTTGCGCATATTCAAAATTCTACCTCTTGAATGTCTCTATCGTAAACTTGTTCCCATCAGGATCAGCTAACGCCGCTGCTCTAGCACCCCAATGCGTATCTTTTGGCTCTGAAATGAATTTGACACCTTT
>CAYFXU010000082.1:3808-5842 GCA_964347145.1 uncultured Candidatus Bathyarchaeia archaeon | reverse complement strand
CAGGAAAGTGTTGTCAAAGTCTTGAAAGGCACGCGTGCGCAACTGATAAAGCCTCTGTTTGCAGACCACTATGAAGGAAATACAGAGGAGTGCTCGCGCAGTCATCAATCTAAGTAAGAAAGAAGCGAAGTAGCATGAGAGGAATATCTTGGAAACGTTTCGGCTATCATGTGGTTTATGATAATGACATCTGTGATGCCATAAGTTTTGCACATAGACATCGGATTGGTTATGTCGTCCCAGACTTGATGGTCCCACGTTTTTTTCCAGAACGTTACAGCCAATCAGAAAGGAGGCGTATTCGAGAATTCGCCGAGTCAAACGGTGTATCAATCTCGTTTCATGGTCCATCTGACTACCTGAACCTCGGATCTTTATATCAAAAGGTTAGAAAAGCTGTTCTTGATCGAATGAAATTGTGCCTAGATTTTGCTCGCGATGTTGCGGCACAAAGATTCACCATCCACATAGATCCCCCATTCGACTTTGTTTTCGCTGGAAGAAAGGGCACTTACCTGAAAAATCACTGGAGAATTTACAAGGATGCTCTGAAACAGAGCCTGTCAGAACTCATTGAATATTCTCGAGGAGACGTCATCGTCTGCGTTGAAAACGATCGTTTGGACGAACTAGCCATGGAAGTCCTAGAAGAACTTTTGCCAACAGAAAAACTCTTTTTAACATGGGATATTCCAAAGAGCCACACTGATTTGGGTGACCCCATAGTCGAGATGGAGAATTTCCTAATACGTCACCTAGAGAGAGTGAGGGAATGTCACCTACATGATCAGAAGCCTGGAGAGTATTCACATGATATGATAGGAGTTGGAAAGATCAATTTCTCTAGACACCTCAACATATTGGCACCTCAAGACGTGCACTTCACCCTGGAGATTCGCCCGAGAGAAAACGCTTTGGAAAGTCTCAAAACAATAAAAGACATGCTTGAAAATCTTGGCTGGAAGGTCTCTGTTTGAGAATAGCCTGATTACAGACTTTTTGTTCCCGTAGAAATCGCTTTTTCCCACGCGCTTCTAAAAGAATAACTACCCCTATTCCATATAATAGAAGGCGACGACAAAAAGGTGGAATCCCACGTGCAGAAATCCGTTTTACTCGCTGCAGAAAGAATAAAGAGACTAGAGGTTCAAGGGGCCAGAAATGTGGCAATAACTGCGATAAAAGCCATTGAAGAAGGGGCAAAAGAATCCAAGGCAAAACGGAAAAAAGAGTTTCTAGAAGAGTTGTCAATGACCAAGGACATTCTTTTCGCGTCCAGGGAAACAGAACCCTTTATGAGAAATGCCATCCGTTACATCATATACGCGGTGGAAATAAGTGACAAAGAAAAAGTCAACGCACTAGTAGATTTGATTTCATCGGTTTCAAAACAGTTCTTGGAAAATCTTCAAAGGTCACAACAAGAAATCGCCGACATTGGTTCGAGGAGAATTCGCTCATCCTCCAAGGTTCTCACTCACTGCCACTCCTCAACAGTTACTCATATGTTGAAAAAAGCCAAGGAGGAAGGGAAATCGTTTGAAGTCATCTGCACTGAGTCAAGACCCCTTTTTCAAGGCAGAATCACTGTGAAGGAGATGCTGGACGCAGGAATCAAAGCAACGTTGATAGTGGACTCAGCAGCACGATTTGTCATGAACGAGGTTGACATCGTAGTCGTGGGAGCCGACGCCATAACCTCTGAAGGTAACGTCATAAACAAAATAGGAACAAGTATGATCGCACTGGCAGCAAATGAAGCGAGAACACCATTCTATGTGGTGACAGAACTGTTGAAATTCGATCCTCTCACAATTCATGGAGACTACGAGAAGATAGAGGAAAGGAACCCTGGAGAGATTTGGGAAGAACCTCCGCAAGGCTTGACGATAAGAAATCCATCCTTCGACATAACTAGGAGAGACTTCATCCACGGAATCATATGCGAAGAAGGAATCTTATCGCCACATTCAATAATTGAAGTGGCACGCAGAAGATACCCGTGGATACTCGGAGTATAAATCTCGGATAATG
>CAYFXU010000082.1:0-3708 GCA_964347145.1 uncultured Candidatus Bathyarchaeia archaeon | reverse complement strand
ATTTGTATGAATTGCGCTACTGCGCGTGCGCACTCTTAGGTCAGTAGTTAATATCCATGTGTTTTCTCAACTCACTTACAGCTTGAGGCAAAACATCTCCTATTCTTTCATCAAATCTGAGGTGGCATATGGAATCGAAGGGGGTCTCGCCTTTGTTGATTATTACCAGCTTTGCTCCGACTTTCAGAGCTTCTCTTGGCATGTAAGCTGCAGGGGTCACTACCAAACTTGATCCAACCACTATGAAGAGATCGGATTTCCTTGAGTGATGATAGGCCAATTCTAGATCTTTTCTCGGCAGAGATTGCCCAAAATTGACCACGCTTGAAACCAGCTTTCCCCCACAATGTGGACATCTACGCAGGTTTGGAGAAGCAACTGTTGTGGTCTCGCAATCTTCACATCTCAGCTTAGTGATGTTTCCGTGGAGCTCAGCCAAGAGTTCTGCCTTGATTCCTGATTTTGAATGAAGGTTGTCCACATTCTGGGAAATAAGAAATTTCAGTTTTCCCAGTTTTTGCAACTCTACAATAGCCATGTGACCCTTGTTGGGCTCGACCGAATCCCACGGGGGCGTGGGTTTCGGAGGAAGCCCCCTATCTCTTCGTGTCCAAACTCCGTCTGGACCCCTGAAATCAGGAAGCCCGGATTCCGTGCCGATACCGGCCCCCGTAAAAACTACCAGATAGTTTGCCTCAAACATCCATTCAGCCAATTTCCTGATCTTCTTCTCTAAATCCGACTCCATTCTAAATCACTTTCGTGCTAGCAAGTCTGATGTACCTAGGTGCCACGTCAAGGCATAGATAGACTTTATCGGTTGCTTTATAGAATCTCAAACCATTCTTTCTGGCTGCTTCAGCATTTATCTCCAAGATAATTGGTTTTTGAGTTCTTCTCATTCCCACTTCTGTTGCCATCTCGGGGGTCGGGGACAAATGCACCCATTTCCTCTTCATCGGTTTAAGGCCTGCTTTTAGAATTCTTGAGGCTGCATCTGGTGTTGTTCCGTGATAGAACACTGTGGCGGCCTCGTCTTCTTCCAGTTCTAGTTTTACCGGTATCGTATGACCATACAAGGCTCTTATTTTGTTTTCCACAATTTGGAATCTTTTCCTCTGGCTCTTTTCAGTTATTTCAAGAACAGTTTTTTTGTCGATTTGAAAGCGTTTTCTAAGCTTCTTTAACAGTTCGTCTAGATCAACAAAACCGTGTCTGTCAATCTTTAAATTTTCGGGGTTGTGTCTGAGGAGGTAACTCATGTACCGACTGACCTCGACTGTGCTTCCATCATCATTGGCGATCATGTTCTTCATACCAAGCGTGCGATTTCAAGAATGATCTTTTACAAATTGTTCAATCGCTTTGAAGTATTGCTCATTTCCCACAAGCATCAAATCGTTGTGATCTGCGTCAGGAATTATTACCAAGCGCTTATCCTTGGCCACGGAATCGGTGTATAGCTCTTTACCTTCTTCTAGCGGTACAAGTGTGTCGTACTCCGCATGAATAATCAAGGTTGGCTTGGAGATTGATCGCAGTTTTACCTTGTTTAGGAATACGCTGTTGTCTTTCCAAACGGGATGATTGTACAGAGTTGAAGAGCTGAGGAAGTACCTGAAGTTGTTTGCTGAGCCACTTTCGATTATGAGTCCTTGAACATCATCTTGATAGTGGTAAACCACTTCGATAGCCGGAATGCTTCCTAATGAACGTCCCATGACAAAAAGGCTTTTTCTCGAGCCATACTCTTCGACTATATCTACGAATCCTTTAAAGATCCTATGAGAATCTTTAATCATGTTAGATATCGTGGGTCTACCGTCGCTGACCCCATAGCCGCGGTAATCAGCTACAAACAGGTTGACACCAATATTATTGTAGAACGAGGCAGGCCAGTCATAATCGTCCACGATCTCACCGTTACCATGAAAGTAGAGCAAGGAGGGAGAATCTAACCCCTTCATATAAAATCGACATCCAATTCTAATTCCTTTCTCAACTTCTACAAAATGGTTTCTCGCATTGGGCTTAAAAGGTTCAGGGAAGCGACTTTTCCGTGGGTAAAAAATAACTCCCAGTATTTCTGGTCGATCCAAAACTGAAAAATCATTTCCTTGACAGGTCATATCCTCTGTCCCGATCATATTAGGTTAAACTAACAGTTAAGGTTGCGCGCACTGTTATATTCTTCTCATTCGAAGATTCTCTTCAGTATTCGCAGGACCAGGAGGGTGATCCACCTTGAAGGCTTCTGTTTCTGTCCAAAGTCAAAATCAGACCATACCTTGTGAATAGATTCGGGAGTAAACTTGCCTTCACTGTCCCGCTTTGAGATAAGTAAGTTGACCATCTGTGACTCTTGAAGCCGTTCTTGACCATATTCAAACCGCGACAAAACATCAAGAAACTTCAAGATCTTGTAGTCGGTGAATGGATATTTCAGTTTCTCCCAGTTGATTCCAATTTGACTATCATGCCCAGCATATCTTATCTTCCCTCGGTTTTTCCAACATTCAAAAAGAAAATCGACGCCTTTTTTCGCTGTCTCACTGTTTCGAACTTTTGGGTTTTCAGCTAGAGCCCCGAGGACAAACATCGTAGCCATGGCACAACTCGGCTCCTCTTCTCTCAGCCCACCGATCTGGCCCGTGTTCTTGCACCAGAATCCACCATCCAAGCGTTGCCTTTGAATGAGCCAGTCATAAGCCTTCTGTATTCTTGAATCATACAGAATCCCGAGCTTTGACAAGGCCTCGATGAGAATCGCACTATGGCAGTCACCGGGTTTTGTCGGAGGATCCCACCCAAACCCACCAGATTCGAGTTGAGTGCCAAACACATATTCACAAGCTCTGGCAACTCTACTGTCTTTCACAGTGAAACCGAAATCTGCCAACACTGGAAGTATCCAGAAAGTAGTATCTTTCCTGGGCCACCACGTATGAATATCTTTAGGTCTTCCCCAGTAACCATCGTTATTCAGGTCTTCGAAAATCCTCTTCACGAGGGGACGCTTTGGAATTGCCGTTCTTGTCGTCACCACCTGATTGTCATTTTCCTCCTTTCCAAGAAGATCAGTTAACACACGGTAAACTATCCACGGTTCGCCATCTAGTAGCCACTCCAACAACTCTTCTTGTAGCGGTGTTCTCAAAATCATGAATAAACCGAAATAGAATGTGAAGACTAATTTATCAAAGTTTTGGGGTTTCCAATCCCTCACTTCGCGCGTCTAAAACATCCTGGTTCCCAGACGTCTTACGTTTCTGCTTGGCGATTAAGTCAACTATTTTTGTTTGCCGCCGCAGAAGCTCGTGAGAATTGCGCGCGAATGCGGAAAAGAAGGGTTTTTGGTCTAAAAATCGAGAGTGACGCGCTAGCGGCGCAGCAGATTCTCGCTTTTCCCACGTGACGCATCACGTTTTGATTTTCAATGTCTGTGACTTTGAACATGTTTTACAGAAAACCGAGACTCACGACCAGAAATAGAAACATCTTCTATAATTTAATTGGATAAGGCTCATAAACACGCAAATATGCAAAATAATATACTGATTGGATATGAAGAAGATTATGCAGTTAGCTTTTGCATTATTGCTCCTGTTAACAGCCTTGTCTTTGTGTCTCGCAGGTTTGCCAGAGTTGCAGATGGTACATGCTTCACCCTACACAAGTATAGATGTAGACACGGCATACAATATGATA